>JAJJBE010000219.1 GCA_020996635.1 Bathymodiolus brooksi methanotrophic gill symbiont | reverse complement strand
AATATTCAGGCTTTGACACATTAAATGCACAGAAAAATCAGCACTATGTTGAGCAACCCAGGCGTACTTCACACGATTTCCTGCGCAAAGTACGCCGCGGCCTTTTTTAAAATATCGCGCTCCTGGGCCAATCTAAGGACTTGTTTTTTCAATCGTTTTATTTCATTTTCATTCGACTCGTTGCTAGCCACGTTAGTATTACCCTTGGGTTTTGAAGCGTTATGAACCCAAGTATAAAGAGTGTTGGAATTAACGCCCAAATTTTTAGCGATTTGAGGGATAGATTCATCAGAATCTAAGGCTAATTTAATAGCAGATTCTTTAAATTCGAGCGTGTAAGTATTTAGCTTTTTCTTAGTCATTTTGGGTACTCTATATTTAGGGGGTCAATCTTAGTTTTTGTGTCCTAAATAGTGTATCCACATCACTTTGAATGGTTACACAAGAATATAGCAACAGGGCAGTTATTTTTTGCAGATGTTCTGCTTAGCCCTATGCTTTTAGCGGGAGAAAATTTAATACAAGTCACCATTAGAGACATCACCCAGAAAAAATTAGTCGCAGAACAAACTCAGCTTTCTGCACGTGTGTTCACTAGCACTAATGGCAATATTATTATTGCTAATGCAAAGCATGTCATTGTTAATGTCAATCCAGCTTTTTGCCAATTGACGGGGTATTCGTACGATGAAGTTATAGGCAAAAATCCTAATATACTGAATTCAGGTAAACAAGGGAGTGGCTTTTATCAGTCCATGTGGAAAGTGCTCGATGAAAAAGGATATTGGCAAGGTGAACTTTGGAATAGAAAAAAAGTGGTGAAATATATGCAGAGTTACTTTCTATTTCATCATTAAAAAATGATGCAGGACAAATCGTAAACTATATCGGCATTGCATCAGATATTACCCATAGTAAGTTGCAAAAAGATAAGCTCAAGCGTATGGCGCATTATGATGCGCTAACTGGTTTGCCCAATCGCACTTTATTCGCGGATCGCTTTCAACAAGCGATTGCCCACAGCCAGCGCACTCAAACCCAAATTGCTATCGCTGAAAATCAGGGATGATTTTTAGTCCGCAATAGGCGAAGGGAAATTTACCAATCTGAAGTGAACTGTAAGTTCGCTCAGGAGGTAAAAATTTTATCCCGAAGAGCCGTAGAGCCATTTGAGGTAGGATTAACGAAGCAGCTTTTGTGCGAAGTTGATCCGAACGCAGGGCGTATTGGGGCATTATTGATTCGCCGCGTGGCGAATCGGTTTTTGCGACAGGAGTCCCAAAATCTTTAGGTGAGCCACGTGGTGGCGCGCCTATTGTTTTCTTGATTTAGATCACTTTAAACCGATTAATGATGATTTTGGGCATGATATCGGTGATCAATTGCTAATTGAAGTAGCAAAACGGATTACACACTGTATTAGAGCTGAGGATACCGTGTCTCAGCAAGGCGGAGATGAATTTGCACTACTATTAAAAGATGTCGAATCCTTTGCGCAATGTGAGCGTACTTTAATCCGCATATATGAATCACTAGCAGAGCCTTATTTAATAGGAGGGAATGAACACCATATCGGTATATCTATGGGGGTCACTATGTGCCCAAGCGATAGCGAAGATATTGATACTTTAATGCGTCATGCCGACCAAGCAATCTTGGCGTAATCATTACCAGTTATTTAATACGGTCGAAAACCAAGAACTCATGACGAAGCACCATCATTTAAGTGAAATTGAGCAAGCGTTAATAAATAATGAGTTAACACTTTATTATCAGCCCAAAGTGAATATGTTAACCGAAGAGGTTTTTGGTGCAGAAGCATTAATTCGATGGATTCATCCGACAAAAGGTTTAATTCCCCCGGTTGAATTTTTACCTACTATTGATGGTACAGAGCTAGAAATTAAAATTGGTGACTGGGTTGCTAATCAAGCTATAAAGCAGATGGATAGTTGGTTAAAACAAGGTATTAAATTAGAGGTTAGTATTAATATTTCCTCTTTACATTTGCAATCAAAAAACTTTATTGAGCGTCTTGGGCTAAGTTTAGCAAAATACCCAAATGTTAATTCCGAATATTTACAATTAGAAATTTTGGAAAGCAGTGCTTTAGGCGATTTACAAATGGTTAGCCAAATCATTAAAACTTGCCAACAAGTTTTAGGCGTTAATATTGCTTTGGATGATTTTGGTACAGGCTATTCATCACTAACGCATTTAAGAAGTTTATCAGCGAATACCATTAAGATAGACCAAAGCTTCATCAGAGATATGCTAGATGACCCAAATGACTTCACTATTCTTGACGGCATTATTGGCTTGGCTGATTCGTTTGGGCTTAAAGTGATTGCCGAGGGTGTGGAGTCAACAGAGCATGGGCTAATGCTATTGATGACAGGCTGTCATTATGCCCAAGGTTATAGTATTTCTAAGCCTATTCCTGCCAGTGAATTTAGTTTATGGCTTAGTCACTATCAGGCAAATAAAAGCCGGATAACTTGCGGTAATAAAAAACGAACTCGAAAGGAAAATAAAATCAAATTATTTCGTTTAATTGCGAATCAGTGGAAAAAGCAATTTAGTGAAAATTTATTATCTGCGCCAGAAAAGGCAAAATACTGGCCTTTAATGCGTAGCTCACAGTGTCATTGTGGCTATTGGATTAAGCGAGAAATGCAAGATGAATTGTTTGCAAAAGATAACTTGCTTAAGCTAAGTAAAGAGCATGACATTTGCCATGATGTTGCTCTAGCTTTGTTAAAGCGCTATAGCGCGGGTGAAATTGAGCTTGCTCGTGAGGGTTTGCCACAACTATTATTTGCTTTTGATGAGCTGGATGCAGCGTTAGAATTGTGTTTGTAGAAAAAGCATTGCTAAAAGTACGTTTTTATACCCAAAATCAAACCTTAAGTATTGGCCTATACACTCTATGAATTAGGGCTTATATTTCCCGTCTTTCAAGAATCAATCAACATCAATAAGTTAGCTTATTATTTAAACGTAGCTTTTATTGACAAGAGCGCCTATTTAAGACTAAAATTCCATCTCTTTGTACCCAATTTTTATCTATTTTTATCTATTTTTAAGGAATCTTAGAATGAAAAGAACTTTCCAACCAAGTAAAATCAAACGCGCTCGTACACACGGCTTCCGTGCAAGAATGGCAACTGTTGGCGGTCGTAACGTAATCCGTTCACGTAGAGCTAAAGGTCGTCACACACTAGCACTATAATAAATAGTGGATCAGAAAAGCACGAGTTTTCCACCTACGCTCCGTTTATTAGAGCCTGCAGAATTCAAACGTGTTTTTGCTAAACCGGAAAGATCTAGCGATAAATATTTTACAGTACTGGCGACCGCCTCTAGCTTAACGCACCCGCGTTTAGGTTTAGCGATTGCAAAAAAAAGCGTTAAACGCGCTGTCGATAGAAATAGAATCAAACGATCCGCCCGGGAAAGCTTTAGATTACAGCAACATGAGATTAGCCCACTTGATTTTGTCGTTATGGCACGTCGAGAAGCGGCTGTAGAAAGCTCCAAAGTGCTACAAGCCTCTTTGGATAAGCACTGGCTTAAATTGGTTAAGCGATGCGCACCCTCCTCATAAGTTTCCTTAGGTTTTATCAATATTTTATAAGCCCTTTATTAGGAAGTAACTGTCGCTTTCACCCCACTTGTTCGAGCTACGCTATGCAAGCAATATCGCTGCACGGCGCATTAAAAGGCTCTTACCTCACAATAAAACGATTACTCCGATGTCACCCTCTACATAATGGTGATATTGATGATCCTGTACCCCCAAAGACTGGTAAGTAAAATGGAGAATTTAAGGTTTGTACTCATCGTAATTTTATCGATGATTTCACTCATGTTATGGGAGGCTTGGCAGCTGGACTACGGCCCCAAAGACCCTTTAACAACCCTAGATAGCAATGGAAATCCTGTTGCTGTAGTAGGTACAGCAGCCAATAATAATGGCTCTGAATTACCATTCGATGAAGCAGTCGTTAATAACAGTATTATTACCGTTACTACTGATGTTTTTCAGTTAGAAATTGATACTAAAGGCGGTACATTACGCAACCTTGATCTTCTTGAATATTCGATTGATAAAGGCGAAGAAGAAAAAGTTCGTTTATTAGACTCTCGTTCTGATAAATTGTTTTTAGGCCAAAGTGGCTTATTAACGAGAGGCGGATTGGGTTTAACTAAACTACCTAACCATAATGTTATGCTAGCCGCAGCTAAATCTAATTACACGTTAGCGCTAGGTGCAGAGTCATTAGAAGTTCCACTAACATGGACAAATAACCAAGGTCTTAGCTATACAAAAACTTATACTTTCAAACGTGGTAGTTATGCGATTGGCTTAAGCCAATTAGTCAATAACCAGTCAGCTAATGATTGGGAAGGCAGACAATACACACAATTATTAAGAGTGCCGCATACCGACGAAAAAGGTAATACTTTTATTCGTACTTATTCAGGTGGTGTTGTTTACACTGAAGAAGACAAATATCAAAAAATTGATTTTGATGATATGGCAGATGAAGACCTAAAAACTAAAACAGTTGGTGGTTGGTCGGCAATGATTCAGCATTATTTTGCAACCGCTTGGATTCCGCCTGCTGGAGAAGAGCATAATTACTTTACTAAAGAATTAAGTAATGCTCGTTTTGTGATTGGTTCTTACTCAAATCTAACAACAGTTGCAGCAAACACATCATTAACTTTTCACAACCAATTATTTATTGGGCCAAAAATCCAGCCAGTAATGGAAGCCATTGCTCCTGGTTTAGAGTTAACGGTTGATTACAGCTGGTTAACGATTATTGCGAAACCTATTTATGCTCTACTGAACTGGATTCACGATAATGTTGTAGCCAATTGGGGTTTTGCAATTATGGGTGTAACGCTTTGTATTAAAGCTTTATTCTTCCCATTATCTGCCGCTAGTTATAAATCAATGGCGAATATGCGTAAATTGCAACCTCGTTTAGCGCAATTAAAAGAAAGCTACGGTGACGATAGACAGCGTTTCAATACTGAAATGATGGATTTATACCGTAAAGAAAAAGTAAATCCTATGGGTGGCTGTTTACCAATTATGGTGCAGATTCCTGTCTTTATTTCACTTTATTGGGTATTAATTGAAACGGTTGAATTAAGACAAGCGCCGTTCTTACTATGGGTGCAGGATTTATCAGCACAAGATCCATACTTTGTACTACCTGTGGTGATGGGTATTACTATGTTCCTACAGCAAAAATTGAACCCTGCGCCTGTTGATCCGCTACAAGCGAAAATCATGCGTATGTTTCCGGTTGTATTTACTGTATTCTTCTTGTTCTTCCCAGCGGGTTTAGTTTTATACTGGATAACAAACAATACTTTATCTATTATCCAACAGTGGTTTATTACTAAAAAGATTGTTGGCGAAACACCTGCCACTAGCTAAGTTTAAACACTGCTAAAACTTTAAAAGCCGAATTTAGCGCAAGCTGGTTCGGCTTTTTTATTGCCTAATTTTAATATTCTAATTTCTTATTGCCTATGAAAATCATTATTTCAGATACCATTGCCGCTATTGCAACGCCTCCAGGAAACGGTGGTGTGGGCATTATTAGGATTTCAGGCAATAAAGCGAAAAACATCGCACAAAGCTTAACTAAAAAAGAGTTACAGCCACGTCATGCACACTATGCTGATTTTTTCGATGGCGATGAAAGTATTTTAGATTCTGGTATCGCACTATTTTTCCCTAACCCTGCTTCATTTACTGGGGAAGATACCGTAGAAATTCAAGGCCATGGCGGCGCGGTTATTTTAGACTTATTACTGAAACGCATTCTTTCTTTAGGTTGCCGCTTAGCCAATGCAGGTGAATTTTCCGAACGCGCTTTTTTAAATGACAAAATAGATTTAGCGCAAGCTGAAGCCATTGCTGATTTAATAGAAAGTAGCACCGAGCAATCTGCCCGTTCTGCACAAAAATCCATGCAAGGTGTTTTCTCTAAGCAAATTAATGAACTCGTTGAAGAGCTGATAGAACTACGAATTTATGTAGAAGCTGCCATTGATTTTGTCGATGAAGAAATCGATTTCTTAGGTGATGGCATCGTCGAAAAACGCATCATTAGCCTTGCAGCAGCTATCAGCACTATCTTATCGACAGCACAGCAAGGCCGTTTATTACGTGATGGTATGAATGTGGTTCTAGCAGGTAAGCCCAACGCGGGAAAATCCAGCTTACTAAATGCTCTAGCAGGTCACGATGCCGCCATTGTGACCGATGTAGCAGGAACAACACGCGATATACTTAAAGAACGCATACAAATTGACGGTATGCCACTACATATCATTGATACTGCAGGTTTACGCGAAAGCGATAACAAAGTTGAACAAGAAGGCATACGTCGTGCACATACAGAAATACAAAATGCCGATAAGATTTTATTATTGATTGATGCGAATGACCCTAACCCCGATGAATTATTAAGTACATTACCTAGCAATATTAGTCTGACAAAAATCTACAATAAAATAGACCTTAGCAATCAACAGCCAAAAATACAGGAAACAGAGGCAGGTACTGAAATTTACCTTTCTGTAAAACAATCGTTGGGGATGGATTTATTAACCCAGCACTTAAAGCAAAGTGTCGGTTTTGATGCCACTGCAGATAATGTATTTATTGCCCGCCGCCGTCATATAGATGCATTAGAAAAATCAGCTGAATTTGTTGCTAACGCTTTAATGCAGCTAGAACATGCTGCGGGTGAATTAGTGGCTGAAGATTTGAGGCAAGCTCAAAATCATTTATCAGAAATAACCGGGACATTTACATCTGATGATCTTTTGGGACGTATTTTTAGCTCATTTTGTATTGGAAAGTAACTCAGAAAAATAAATACCGCTAAAGAAAAACATTATTTTGATGCCATAACTGTTTAGAGTAATCGAGAGCACAAGCACAGTCTTTTCTGATGTATCAATATTTTTATTGGGTATAAAATTATGCCGTATTATTCTGCCTTTCATAGTCCGCAGCCGACAAATAATTTCTGGCAGCTCTCTGAAATGTATATACCCAAGCTACTTGAAGGTGCAGGCTTAATGGAACCGCGATCTTTAGTCGCAGAATGCTTGATATGTGATTGCAGCGGCTGAAGACCGCTGTTCCATTTAGTTAAAATCACGCATCTTCATTTATTTTAGGTATACCCCTCTTTTATTTTCGAAACAAATGAGAGCTCACGATGAAAAGAATCTATTTATTAGTGCTTTGTTCAGTATCAGCACTTTCTTTGTTAGCTTGCACTGGCTTACGAAATAGCTATGAGTCTCTGCTTGCCCCAGATTCGGAAAGGCCTCTTATTGTGCTTAAGATAGGAGAAAGCCGTGAAGTGCTCGCTGTTGGCACTGGTTTTCCAGGCTGGTGGGGCTATTATCCAGGCATAATATCTTCTGACGAAGATGTGGCAAGCATTGTCTGTGAACAAGGACGTAGTCTTATTCCTTTTCGTGAGCCGGGAATAGTTTTTGGAGGGGAAAGATGTTATCTCAAAGCAAAAGAAATCGGGGTTGCTTGGTTGCTCACTGGAAATAAATACTGATGTGTCAACACTTTTATGGACACAAAATTAAGCTGCTTTTAGCGACATTTCGTAATCAGCAGGTGACTTGTAATCATTCGCTGAATGACGTCGTTTACGGTTATAAAAAACCTCGATATATTCA
>JAJJBE010000204.1 GCA_020996635.1 Bathymodiolus brooksi methanotrophic gill symbiont | reverse complement strand
AAGCAGTGTTTTTTGCGTAGTTGAGTTGGACGCAGGACGAACTGGGGCTCCCATAAATCGCTCCGTGCTGAATGAAGATTGGCGATAGGACATCCCAATGTTTCATGAAGTAGGAATGGCGCGCCTAAATTCTATCCCATAAAGAAATCGAAAAACCATAATTACTATCTCGTTCTGAACGTATACAAGAATGATGTATGCGGTGCATATCAGGCGTAACAATAAACCACCTTAAAATCTTATCTAATTTTAAAGGCAATTTGATATTGCTATGATTAAACGTTGCCGAGCCATTTAAGATAATTTCAAAAGCAATAACAGCAAGCGGGTTTGCGCCTAATGCAACAACAACTCCCACTTTAATCACTAAAGAAATAATAATTTCTAAAGGATGAAATCTAACCGCAGTAGTCACATCAAAATCTATATCGGTATGATGTACTTGATGTAAACGCCAAAGAGGTTTCCAGATATGCGCAAGCCGATGTTGAAAATAGATAACAACATCTAAAACCAATAATGTCACTACAACATCAAGCCACTGCGGCAGTTCAATCAGGTTTAATAATCCCCATTGATTATTTAAGGCGTAGATAGCAGCAAGGTAAGCGATACCTCCAACCGTAATGCGAATAATTGCCATATTTAATAAAGCTAACCCTATATTAACTGGCCAACGCTGCTGTCGTGATAATTTTAGAATCCGTCGAGGCGAAAAATACTCCCAACTCACCATCAACAAAAATAAACCCAAGGAAACACTTAAGCGTAATATTGCTTCCATAATCTATTGCTGCTTATCGATCAGTATTTGATAATGTGACCGAGTCGCTTCAACACTCGCACCAAAAGCATAATTTTGTGCTTTTTCTAAATACTGGCTTTTAGCTGCTTTTAATTCTGTTTCACTTTCAATCCAGTAGTCCATTTTTTTATGCAAACTGGATAAATCCCCTGCTTTAAAAAGAAAATCATCATTTAAAGCGAATTGTGCCGAGGCACTTTGGGCGGAATCACTAATTAATGCCGGAAGTCCACAACCCATTGCTTCTAAAATTGCCATACCTTCTAGCTCAATATCAGAAGCATGAATAAATAAGTCGGCAGTATTAAACAGCTCAATTAATTTTTCTTGGGTGACATATTCAAAAATAGCAGGGTTAGGCAAGGTGTTACCTAATGTAATGAGTTTATCTTTTAAAGCACCTTCTCCCGTTACAAATAACTGGATATTGTCTTTAAATTTAGATTGTTTAATCGCTTCCATCACTAAAGTATGACGTTTTTCTTTTGCTAACCGCCCTACCATTAAGATAACAAATTTATCTTTTAATCGCGGATCACGATCATACTTTTGCGCTTTGAATTGCTCAGGAATACCATTAGACACCACTTCTATCGGTGTTTGCAGGCCAAATTCTTGTAATTTTTCTTTACCAAAGGCACTCGGCGATAAAATTAAATCAGCCTTGCTATAAAAGGTACGAATAAAAAATCGATATAAAAATGCATTTAACCAATCAAAATCTAATCCGATATTCCACATTAAATTTTCTGGCTGTACATGAAAGCCAAAAGCAACGGGTTTATTAAGTTCTCGGGCAATTTTCAGCGATTGATAACCTACAAAAAACGGAAATTGAATATGTACAATATCGGCTTGCTGTATCGTTTCTCGAAGAATTTTTTTATCTGGGTAAGCAAACAAAAAGTCCATTTCCTGCATTTGTTTTTTGGCAAAGGGTAAATAAAAAGCAGGAAAAACCACTTTATTTTCTGCTTGTTTACCTGTGCTAACAACAGTTAAATCATCCGTTTTTGATAAATACTCAATAAAACGTTTTGTGGTAACAACGCCCCCTGATTTTTCACTATCTACATTATCTGCAACAAATACAATTTTCAATTTATTTCAAGGTCTCAGTAAAAGGAGGGATTTGTATGCTTCATATTATAAGGAATTACCAGTAAAAGTCAAATACCTCCGGCAAAGCCGGAGGCTTGAAAACCGTGAACCGCTCAAAGCGGGCTGATTCATTGAGCACCCAAGGGTGCAAGGGTAACTAAAACAGGTTAAGCTGCTCTATTCGCTTATCTTCACTTTCTTGATGTTTT
>JAJJBE010000150.1 GCA_020996635.1 Bathymodiolus brooksi methanotrophic gill symbiont | reverse complement strand
GCTGAAAATCAGGGATGATTTTTAGTCCGCGATAGGCGAAGGGAAATTTACCAATCTGAAGTGAACTGTAAGTTCGCTCAGGAGGTAAAAATTTTATCCCGGAGAGCCGTAGAGCCATTTGAGGTAGACTTAACGAAGCAGCTTTTTTGCGTAGTTGAGTTGGACGCAGGACGAACTGGGGCTCCCATAAATCGCTCCGCGCTGAATGAAGATTGGCGATAGGACATCCCAAGGTTTCATGAAGTAGGAATGGCGCGCCTACCTGACACAAGGGGGGTTTATTCATATAGAGGTAAGAAAGGAAGCATTATAATTGTGGTCAGGGCGATTGTTTATTGGGGAAAAAAATATTTACTTGGTGACTAACCTCTCTACAGGCGGGGAAGCGTTTAACGGGTATCGCAAACGCTTCCATATAGAAACCCTTTTTTCAGACCTCAAAGGGCGAGGATTTAATCTACAGAAAAGTGGTTTAAGAGCCCCTGAGCAAGTTTCTCGACTTATTATAGCGGCAGCTCTCGCTTATATAGGGATGGTTTATTTGGGGGAACTTACGAAGGAAAAGGGCTGGGATAAAATTATCCCTCGTAAAGATCGTTGTGACTTGAGTTTGTTTACACTGGGAATGTGCTTATTAAAGCGTCTGCTAAGAGAAGGTAAAACGCTTCCCCAGTTCTGCCTCACTTTATCGGGTAAGGCTTTGCTGTAAGGATGTAAAAAGTGTACGGTAGTGATAAAAGTAGCCATTGTACACAAGCTTATTCGCCAGATTTTCGGAGTGATAAAAAGTGGAACCGCGTTCTCAAAAAAGTATGCTTGATGATAAAAAAGTTGACATTAAGCACAGTTCATTTAAGGTAAACTTAACGAAGCAGTGTTTTTGCGTAGTTGAGTTGGACGCAGGACGAACTGGGGATCCCATAAATCGCTCCGTGCTGAATGAAGATTGGCGATAGGACATCCCAATGTTTCATGAAGTAGGAATGGCGCGCCACCACGTGGCGAATCGATAATGCTCCTGAGCGAACTTACCAGTTCACTTCAGATTGGTAACAATCCTTCGCCTGTTGCGGACTAAAAATCATCCCTGATTTTCAGCGATTGAAGTGGATGGGTGAAGTGACTTTAGAATTAATAGTTAGAAAAATAAATTTGAGGATTATTGTAGATTGCGTACATTTATTGGAATTGAATTTTCTCGTGGAGTGGCTGCTCTTATGGTCATGGTTTGTCATTATGCGTATATGGTGACAGATAATAAAACAATTTTAAATTTCCTATGGACTGGTGTAGATTTGTTTTTTGTAATTAGTGGTTTCGTTTTTGCAAAATTAATTATATCTGCAGAAGTTAATTTGAGTTATTTTTTCATACGTAGGTTTTTTAGGATTTTTCCATTATATTTTGTGGTTTTAACCATATACTTTTTTTTAACAAGTGATCATCCTAATAAAATAAATTATTTTATTAATCATCTTTTTTTCATTCAAACAATAGAATCTAAAGAAGAAGCCTTTTTTTTTAATCCTGCTTTTTGGAGTTTACCGGTTGAAGTTGAATTTTATTTATTTATTCCTATTTTGGCATATTTAATGCGATTTAAAAACTCATTATTCATCATATTTATAATTTCAATAATTGTAAGATTATTAATAATTTTACAATCTAATCCTGATGAAATTGATATTTACTATATTTTAGGTGTTCATTTAACAGGAATTCTTCCTGAGTTTTTAATAGGTATTTTTCTATATAAATTTGTTATTTTTTCTGATAGTTGCTCTAGATATTTACGTTTACAATTAATAGTTTTTTTTACAGTATTTGGATTTATATCTATATATCTGCTATCTATGTTTTTTATATCGCATGGTAATGAAGGCTTGGAGGATTATAAAATATTTGGAGGTTTTTATAATTTTTTATGTGCTGTAAGTTATTCCTTTATTTTATTTTCATTATCACTTATAAATCAGAAAAGTTTATTAAAATACTTAAATAATATTATGCTTATTATTGGATCAATAAGTTATCCTGTATATCTTTTACATAATGCTACACCTAAATTTATACACTTACTTGGATTAAATATAAATAACGAAAATTTGTTTTTTCTTTCTATCGTACTTACTTTTTTTTTCTCAGCTATTCTTCATAAATATTTAGAGAAACCATCAATAGTATATGGGCGAAAATTATCTAAAACATTTCTAACAAGTGACGATGGTGTCAAATAGAAATCATTTATCATAGTCAAATACCTCCGGCAAAGCCGGAGGCTTGAAAACCGTGAACCGCTCAAAGCGGACTTATTTATTTACCACCTAAAGATGGCGGAACTAAGGAACGTGCACGAAATAACTTCCCGATCTTGATTATTTTTGAGGAATTGCACGGTAATTCCATTTTGGTAAATGACTATCAAAGACAATCGGCATATTTTCGTCCTGTTTCATATATTTTATCAAGTATATTAACCATTGTTGTAAGTCCTTGTTCAGTTGATGTTCTAGTAATCAATGTTTTTACCGTTTCAACCGAGTCAAACACAACGCCTTCACATGCACGCGTTACATAAGGAAAGAACCGATGTTCTATGGGATTATACTTGGAGGTATAAGGGGGGTAATGGGCAATCCTAATTTCCAATCCAAGTCTATTCGCGGTCTTTTGCAAGTCTTCTTTAAAAATGTAGTGCCGCGAGCTGTTACTTCCTCCGCTATCACAAAGGGTCAGTAGTGATTTTACTTTAGGATAGTGGATCATTCCTTCGTTTATCCACCATTGAGATAAACTATCACAGGCAAACTCACTGGTATCACGACTTGTTCCAAGCGTGATATATCCCGTGTTTCGTTTGATGTCATAAAACCCATGAGGAATCACACTGCCTGTTGCAGCACTAGAGAAATCATGGTCATTCGTTTGAATCGCAGCTTGTGTATAGAGCCGATCCATTACGATAAAAAGTACCCAATAACTCTTTCTTTTTGGTATCCATACTAATAACAGGTTTTCCCTCATCTAAATAAGCTTGCTTCAATTGGGCAATATTTTCAAATTGAGCATTGCGGTCAGGGTGTCCTCCCATCGTAATGTTTTTCTGAGCTTTACGCTTAACATATTTATGTTTTTTTAATAAATGTCGAACTATATTCCGACTGACAGAATCCCCCTTTTTTAATAGCTCACTGACGATTTCACGAGGCTTTAGGTAAGTCCAGCGAATAGATGAGTCCATTGGGTTTCCTGCTGTATGCTGTTGAAGAATGTCTAAAAAATCTTGATCTATTCCGCTATATTCAGGGGTAGAGGTCTTTTTTTTCGACCGCCTCCTAGTTGTCTGGTTCTCGCTGTATCAAGGTTTAATTCAGTGAGTTCTTTTTGTCCACGGCGAATGGTTTTTGGATCACATTCTAATAACGTTGAAATATAGTTAACGCCACCATAAGATAATTTTTCACTTTCAATAGCGGCATAGCGACGTTTATCTTTTTCACAAAGTGAGTCATAAAATTTCTTCATAAACTTTTCGATACTTGTTGTATAAGGATATGACATAAGATAGCCATTGAGTAATAAATTAAGATAACCTTGATTTAGGGGGGATATTTCATTATTCAAGCTTGGCTACTTCAGGAAGTTATTTCGTGCACGTTCCTTAGCTAGCGGCTTCTTTTTTAAATTCTGAGGGATATGTTTTTCTTATCATTTCGTTACCTATTTTTTTGCAGGATTATTATCCCATGAACTGGTACGAAGTTATTAGACCACTACAGGAAGCGTTTAACTGGTATCGCAAACGCTTCCGTATAGAAACCCTTTTTTCAGACCTCAAAGGGCGAGGATTTAATCTACAGAAAAGTGGGTTAAGAGCCCCTGAACGAGTTTCTCGACTTATTATAGCAGCAATTATCAATTTAGGGTGGCCCTTTAAAATCAATCAGCAATTCTCAATTTAGGATTCAGTGATAAAATAACCTTAATTCCTAGTTAAAAAAACCTACCAGTGATAGATACCGTCGAAAAAGTAACAAGCTTCACACAATCAAATTTGATTGGACAGATCAAGCAGGCATTTGAAAACTTGCCCGATGCACGTAGCGGTAATGGTGTTTATCAAAAGTATGCGATGCCAGATGCTGCTCTCAGCGCCTTTTCTGTTTTCTTTATGCAGTCCCCCTCCTTTTTAGATTACCAGAATACGATGGAAAAAGAGCGAGGTAAAAACAATGCCCAGGGCCTATTTGGTGTTCATTTAATCCCGAGCGCCAACCAGCTTAGGAACGTGCACGGAATAACATCCCGAAGTTATAGCGCAGGATTTTTATACCAGGAAGGTTGCTCTCATGAGGCGCATAGTTATTCTACGCAACGAATGAGAGCCGCCTTCCTGGTGCAAAAAGACTAGTTAGAAATCGGGAGATTGTTTCGTGCACGTTCCTTAGAAACCTTCTTGATCCTGTCCCCGCAGAAACTCTCTCACCTATTTACAGGGAAGTATTTAGGGGCTTGCAGCAAAGCGGAAAAATCAACGAGTTCCATGTGCTTGATAAGACGATTTTAGTGG
>JAJJBE010000049.1 GCA_020996635.1 Bathymodiolus brooksi methanotrophic gill symbiont | reverse complement strand
GGACTCTTTATCGGATCAGTAATGATTTAAGCGCAACGGCAGCCCCCCTTGAAACAATCTACCAAAAACGGTGGAAAGTAGAGGTCTTTCATAAAAGCATAAAATCAAATACCAGCATGGCAAAATTACCCGCAAGAACAGTGAGAACACAAAGTAACCCTATCTTCATGTCGCTTTATGCGACTGCTCGATTAGAGATTCTCAGTGCCCAGCAAGGGCTGAACAAGTTCGCTTTAAAGTCGAAACTTTATATTAATGCTATTCGACAAGCTTTTGATGAATTGCAACAATTAAAGTCGGCTACTGCGTAACATCAGTTACTTAGATACCAGCGTCCATTGTTATCTTGTAAGAATTCAATGTCAGTTTTTTCAGGAAGGATAGTTATACTTTCAATTACTTCGCGAGGAAGAGTAACTTGAAATTCTTTAGTTATGCGCATAAAAATCCTTATAAAATGACGTGTAGCCGTAAGCATAGCAGAATATTACCAATTATAGTGATTGCTAGATGGGCTTGATGTATTTTACAGTATGTATCGAAAAGCATCATTTGATACGGAATTCCACCGCTGAAAATCAGGGAAACGGAGCGCAGCGAAGTGATGATTTTTAGTCCGCAGTAGGCGACAGGGAAATTCGCCAATCCGAAGTGAACTGGTAAGTTCGCTCGGGAGGCAAGTAGTTATCCCGACAGCCGTCAAGTCATTTGAGGTAGACTTAACGAAGCAGTGTGTTTTTTGCGTAGTTGAGTTGGACGCAGGACGAACTGGGGCTCCCATAAATCGCTCCGTGCTGAATGAAGATTGGCGATAGGACATCCCAATGTTTCATGAAGTAGGAATGGCGCGCCTATTTTTAATAAGGGTAGAAATTAATGCCAGAAATTTGTCGGTTCTATGGAATTATCATTCGGATGTACTTAATTGACCGAGAGCATCCACCACAGCATCTTCATATTAAATATGGCGAGTATGAAGCGGTAATGGAGTTAGAAAATCTCAATATTATAGAGGGTAAGTTACCTAAAAAATGCAGGCAACTTGCAAGGGAATGGGCTGAAATTCATCAAGAAGAGCTCATTGAAATGTGGAATAGCCAGAATTTCCATAAAGTTGAACCACTGGAGTAAGCTAATGAAGCTCATTAAATTTACACATAAAGTAAATTATATTTTTACTCTTTTCTTTGATGATAAAAAAACTCAAGAAGTCGATTTGCAAGAACTTATTGGCAAGCATGTTTTAGTTAATGAGCTTTCAACAGCTAACCTCAATACAGAATGGGGATGCTTAGAGTTTAATGCGGGGGTGGTTGATATAGAACCAAGTACTTTGTATCACTATACATTTTCAGATAAATAATTAAATAAATAAAATATGGAATTCAAATACACAGACCCCGTTACTGACTTTAGTGATGGTTTAATGGCTTTAAAAGCCTATCACGAAGATTTTTTAACGCGTGGTGAACAGTTACTGAAATTGTCTTTTGAGCTAGAAGCCAAAGGCATGAATGAAAAAAATGCGAATCAATGTATGGCGGTATTTTGTCATTATGAGCATGCTAATCATTTACATCACCAAGATGAAGAACAAGCGCTATTCCCTTTATTAGTTGGAAAATCCGCCTTGTTTGATGGCATGATTGAGCGCTTGATGTTAGATCATGAAGAAATTGAAGCCGCGTGGATTGCTTTAGCAACGCAACTTAAAAATCCCGAAGCGATAACAGATTTTGCAGCGCTAAAAGGTTTAGCATTTGCTTTTGAAAAAATACAGCGTGAACATTTAAAACGTGAAGATGAAGATTTTTCACCCTTAGTTAAAGCTGAGTTAAGTAATGAGCAGCGTGCGGAAGTAGGAACTAAAATGGCAGAATTAAGGCATGTAGCAGTTAGTTAGATAAAATCTTTGTACCAAATAATTAATTATTGATGGAGAAGAATATGCAAATTAAAAAAACAGTTTTAGCGATATTAGTGACAGCATTAGTCACTAGCCCTGTTTATGCTAGTGAAAAAAAATCTCACCATAGCAAGCATTCATCAAAAAATATGACTAATTTCGGGCCGGGTGATCATTATGCGCATAGCATGAAAGTAAACCCTGCTAAGTTTATTAAAGTGGATGATATTAGTCGTGCAGCAGGCAATATTCCCGCCCCCTTAAAGCGTAATCAATCTAAAACAGTAGAAATTAATTTACGCGCGGTAGAAGTGATCGGCGAGATTGCAGATAGAATTACTTATCATTATTGGACTTTTAATAAAACCGTCCCAGGGCCATTTTTAAGAGTGCGCGAAGGTGATACCGTTGAGTTAAATTTACATAATGAAAAAAATAGCACCCACGCACATGGCATTGATTTGCATGCGGTAACTGGCCCAGGTGGAGGGATGGCAGTCACTAAAGTAGAGCCAGGCAATTCAAAAACTTTAAGCTTCAAAGCGAAAACAGCGGGCTTGTATGTGTATCACTGTGCAGCAGGCAATGCAGCAACGCATATTGCTAATGGTATGTATGGTTTGATTTTGGTGGAACCTAAAAAGGGTTTATCAAAAGTTGACCATGAATTTTATGTGATGCAAGGCGAGCTATATACCAAGGTTCGATTAGGAAAAAAAGGTTTTCAGAAATTTGATAGCTACAAAATGATTAATGAACGACCTGAATATATTGTCTTTAACGGACGCACCGGAGCATTAGTGGGTGATGGACAATTACAGGCCAAAGTAGGCGATAAAATACGCTTATTTGTGGGTAATGCGGGCGTTGCTAAAATATCCTCCTTTCATGTGATTGGTGAGATATTTGATACGGTTTACCCAGAAGCTGCATTAAATAACCCTCATAAAAACGTACAAACAACATTAATACCGGCAGGCGGTGCTTCAATGATGGAATTTAAAGTCGACTATCCTGGTAATTACGTTTTAGTTGATCATGCCTTAACTCGAATTGATCGTGGGGCATGGGGGATTTTAAATGTAACAGGTGAAGAGAATCACAAGCTTTATAGTGGTCATTTTGATGATGACACTGAATCAGAAAAAGACGCTCATAAACAGCATTAATTATTATTTATTTCGGGAGATTTAAAATTGGAACTACAACATAAAGCAACCAGTCTTTGGGGGAATTTCTTCAAAGTAAATATGGTACAGATTAGAACTTTCCATATGACATGGTTTGCCTTCTTTTCAGCATTTTTTGCATGGTTTGGCATCGCACCGATGATGGTGGTGATACGTGAAGAAATGCATCTCACTAAAGATGAGGTCGGTTGGACCATTATTGCATCGGTTGCGGTTACAGTATTTGCCCGGTTTTTTATAGGTTGGCTTTGTGATCGAATTGGGCCTAGGTTGTCTTATACTTATTTATTACTTTTTGGCGCTATTCCTGTTGCGGGCATTGGTTTTGCTGATAGTTTTGAAAGTTTTTTAGTGTTTAGGTTATTGATTGGTATTATTGGTGCTTCATTTGTAATCACGCAGTATCATACCTCTGTTATGTTTGCGCCTAATGTTGTTGGTCAAGCCAATGCAACCAGTGCAGGCTGGGGTAACTTAGGTGGTGGTGTAACGCAAATGGTTATGCCGCTTATGTTTTCTGCTTTTGTTATTGGGTTTGGTTTTACCGATGCTGAAGCATGGCGCGCATCAATGGTAGTGGTAGGAACTGTAATTTTCTTTACTGGGATTGCTTATTTTTTCCTGACTCAAGATGCACCGGATGGCAACTTTAAAGAATTGCGTGAAAAAGGCATGTTACCAGAGAAAAAACAAGTAACTGGCGCTTATTTTCAAGCAATGAAAGATTACCGTATTTGGGTATTATTTGTTATTTATGGCGCTTGTTTTGGTATCGAATTAACTGTTAATAACGTTGCGGCACTGTATTTCTTTGATTATTTTCATGTCGACATGGTGACAGCCGGGTTGATTGCAGCCTGTTTTGGTTTAATGAATATTTTTGCACGTACTTTAGGTGGGATTTTTGCAGATAACTGTGCTTCTTTATGGGGCTTGAAAGGGCGTAGCTACTGGTTGTTTATTGTGTTATTAGCTGAGGGGTTTGCACTCATGTTATTTTCACAAATGAGTGTTTTATTTCTAGCCATTCCTACCTTAATTCTTTTTTCTTTATGTACTCAAATGGCGGAAGGGGCAACTTACTCTGTTGTGCCTTTTATGAATAAAAAGGCATTAGGAGCTGTATCAGGTGTTGTTGGTGCGGGTGGTAATGCGGGTGCTGTTGCGGCAGGGTTTTTATTCAAAGGTTCTATGGACTGGAATGAAGTCTTTTTTGTGATTGGTGTGGTGGTTGCTATTGCATCATTTTTGACCTTTTTCTTGCGTTTTACACCAGAGCAAGAAAGAGAAGAAAGAATTGCTTTTGAAACAGCGCATATGGATGTTCTACAAGCAAAAGTAGTCGAAGCAAACCAAGCAGTTGAACGATCTGAAAAGATTATTTCTGATGCAAAGGCAGGAGTATAAAAAGTGCTTAATTTAATATTGAGAGGGCGATATGAGTGAGTTAGCTGAACTTCGTTCAATGAAGCAAACAAAAAGCTTAGCTATTAGTACACTCGCATTCACAATTTGTTTTGCTGTTTGGACTGTTTTTTCAATTATTGGAATTAAAATTAAGCAAAATTTAGGTCTAACTGACACTGAATTTGGCCTCTTGGTTGCTACACCTATTTTGACGGGATCATTAAGCCGTATCTTTTTAGGTATTTGGACTGACCAATACGGTGGACGTATTGTTTTTGTCTTTTTAATGCTAGCGACATCAATTGCCGTATTTTTATTATCAACCGTTAGTACCTACCCTATGTATCTTTTGGCTGCATTAGGGGTTGGTTTAGCAGGTGGATCATTTGCGGTGGGAATTGCTTATGTATCACGTTGGTATGATGCTGATCACCAGGGAACAGCATTAGGCGTTTTTGGTATGGGAAATGTCGGGGCAGCGGTAACTAACTTTGGTGCGCCATTTTTGCTGGTTGCTTATGGCTGGGAAAATGTAGCAAGAATTTATGCCGTTGTTTTATTTGTCATGGCCATTGTTTTTTGGTTTAGTACCGAAGAAGATCCTGTCACAAAAGCACGCAAAGAAAAAGGTGAAAAAATACAGCCTGCATGGATGCAACTAGAGCCGTTAAAGGATTTACGAGTTTGGCGCTTTGCAACCTACTACTTCTTTGTTTTTGGTGGTTATGTGGCTTTAGCTCTATGGTTACCACGTTACTATATGGGTGTGTATGATTTGGAAATCGCAACAGCTGGTATGTTGGCTGCTTGTTATGCATTACCTGGCAGTGTCTTTCGTGCTTTAGGGGGCTGGCTATCTGATAAAATTGGTGCAAGAAGAGTAATGTATGTTACTTTTTTAAGCTGCCTTACATGCTTATTTATATTGTCATACCCCGCAACCGATTACACGGTGCATGGCATAGAAGGAGATATTAATTTTTCTATGCAAATTACCTTAGTCCCTTTTGTGATTTTAACTATTTTCCTTGGTTTTTTTATGTCCTTAGGAAAAGCGGCTGTTTACAAACATATCCCTGTTTATTACCCTGACCATGTGGGTTCAGTGGGTGGATTAGTTGCTATGATTGGTGGCTTGGGTGGATTTATATTACCGATTTGTTTTGGTTTTATGAATGATATGATCGGTGTTTGGACAAGTTGCTTTATGTTGCTATTTATTATTGTTGGCGTATCCGTTATTTGGATGCATACGTCTATTGTGCTATCGGATAGACGTTTACACCCAGAATTAAAAGGCCCTAAGCATTTGCCTGAAATGTTAAATAAATAAGCCGACTTTAAGGTTTAGAATGATAAGGGGCTTTTAAAGCCCCTTTGTTGTATTTCACCCCTCGTTTTCTCTCAATATTTACTGATCATCGTATGATAACTTCTGACAAATTATTAAAACAATTTCATAAGCTTCCTGACCAAGAAAAAGAAATTTTAACGGTATTGGCGGCTATTTACGCGCCGATAGGGCAAGAACGGTTTAAAGTAGTATTGAGAGGCCTGTTTAATATAGATGAGTCTTTATTCAAACATATAGATAAAAAGCTAAAACAGGAATTAGTTGATGCAGGGATGCTAGAGCTAACGAGGGAAGGTTGGCGTTGCGCTGAAAGCCTTCGAGAGCTATTGATGAAAATTGCTTCGGCTCAGAATAAAGAAGTGCTGCTAGAAATAAAAGAGTACTTTGATAATTATAATGAATATATTGCAGTTAATTTAGAGCTGGTTTATTTAATTCGCCAATTACGCATGGCTTATTATTTGGAGGATATTGAAAGCTTCTCTCATTTTTTTAGTGTTATTTATGGGCATTCGCCAGCTCAGATAATACCGATACTAGATATTTTTATTTTTTCTGATTTTGATGAGCAATATTTTAATGCACGGCCTGTAAGCCTAAAATTATATATTTTAAGTATTTATGTTGGCGAGCAGCTAATTGGCACTGAAAATATAAGTGACTATGTTCAACAGCTTAAAGATATCATGGATGCTATTAAAGAAAACCACCCAGAGCACTACCAAAATACACTAGAGATATATTTGGATTACCATTTATTACAAGGTAACTTAGAGCTTATTGCTGAAAATATTGATGATTGTGCTGAGACAGAGAGAGCTGCCTGTATTCAAGCAAGTTATTATTTCCTTGATGATAACAATGATAAAGCCATCGCCTTATATCAATCCACCATTGCAACGACGAAAAAGAATACCCGCAAGCGTAATGTCGCGTTACCAGGTGTTCATGGTTACTTTTTTCATTTAGCCTTATTTAAAACATTGGATGTTAAAAATATTGCGCTCATAAAATCTCAAATAAAAATACTCTCCAAAATGGGTATTGATGATTTTTCTGCATTAAATGCTTGCTTGAGTGAAGGTGCTAATTTTTACCAAGGAAGAACCAATGCAATAGATACTTATCATTATAAGCGTACATTGACAGATGATTATCAGCAGTTGTTTTATTTATTATTACTTTATTGGCTCGACTTAAGTGATGAAATTGAACATCTTTCTAAGACCCATTTAGCTGTCCTCTGTCATAAAGCAGAGCAAAATAACAATCAATTGTATGCGGGTTTGAGTGCTAATTTATTAGCCAAATTACAGCCAAATGATAAGAAAATAGAAAAAATAGCAAAAAACTATCAAGGGAAAAGCTTTTTACACTTAATTGATTTTTTACCCCGGGTAGAGCGCTGGGAAAAAGCATTACAAGCATTAAGTCTATTAAATAAAGATGAAAAAAGTACGACAAAATCAGAAGCTCGCTTAATTTGGCTGTTATCCATTGATGGTTATGAAGGGATTGAATTAGAGCCGCGTGAGCAAAAACTGGGGAAGTCAGGTAAATGGTCTAAAGGACGTGCTGTTTCTTTAAAGCGATTATTTAATGAGCCTGAGACGGTTAGCAGCCTAACCGAGCAAGATAAAAAAATGTGCACCAAAATTGAGGCGGAGCGAGATTACTATTACGGCTATAACAATGAAAGCTATAAAGCGAGTGACGAAGCCTTACTTTTAGCCGAAGGACATCCACATATTTATTGGGCGGATGCTAATCAGTTTATTACCCCGATTAATATTAAAAATGCAGAGCCACAATTATTAGTGCAGAAAAAAGCTAATAATCTGCTGATTTCTTTATACCCAGATATTAGCGGGCAGGGTGGATTAATGCTGGATAGAACCGCAGATAATGAAATACTACTCTATTCTATTAATGAACAGCATCAACAAGTTGCTGATATTTTAGGCAAGAAAGGCTTAGTCGTTCCTAAATCAGCAAAACAACAAGTAATAGATTCAATTGCTGCTATTTCAGCGACACTCACTGTACAGTCTGATATAGGAGGGGTGGCGCAGAATATAGAGAGCGTAGCCACAGATTCACGCTTGCATTTACACTTATTACCCGCCAATGAAGGCATACAAATTGATGCGTTTGTGCAGCCTTTTAACCATGTGGGGCCTATCTATAAGCCTGCAACAGGGGGCTTAACTGTTTTAGCAGAAGTCGATGATAAGCAACTGCAAACAGAGCGTGATTTTGCTTTAGAGCAGCAATCTTTAGAGCAGTTACAGGCGCAATGTTCTGAGCTTTATCCTAGCAATGATTATAAATGGGATTTAAATGAGCCAGAAAATGCATTAAATGCCTTACTACAATTACAAGAGCTAGGTGATTTTGCTGTCTTAGAGTGGCCAAAAGGACAACGTATTAAGGTAACAAGAGAATTAGATCTTATGGATGCACATTTTTCTGTGCGCAAAGAAAAAGATTGGTTTAGCGTAACGGGTGAGTTAAACGTTAGCGATGAAGAAGTCTATGATATGCAACGTTTAATTAATTTATTAAACGCCAGTACAGGACGATTTCTTAAATTAGAGAATGGACAGTTTATTAGCTTAACCAATGAATTACGCCAGCGCTTAGGTGATATTACAGGCTTGGGGGAGCAAGACGGGGATAGTGTTCGCTTTCATAATTTAGCCGCTCCTGCATTAAATGAAGCGCTGGAAGGAATGGATGTTGATGCGAGTAAACAGTGGCAAGCTCAGCTCAAAAAACTTGAGAATATGACCGACTTAAACCCTGAGCTGCCGACGACCCTACAAGGAGAATTAAGGGATTATCAGTTAGAAGGGTTTCAGTGGATGTCGCGTTTAGCACATTGGGGAGCAGGCGCTTGTTTAGCAGATGATATGGGTTTGGGTAAGACAATTCAATCATTAGCTTTATTACTGCAACGCGCACCAAAAGGGTCTGCATTAATTTTAGCGCCGACATCTGTGTGTATGAATTGGATAGATGAAGCGCAAAAGTTTGCACCGACTTTAAATATTGGCCAATTTGGCTTAGGTAATCGACAAAAAATTATTGATGCAGCGGATGCATTTGATGTCATTGTTTGCAGTTATGGCTTGTTACAAACAGAATCTGAGTTATTAACTAACAAAGTTTGGCATACAATTATTGCCGATGAGGCGCAAGCCCTTAAAAATGGTGCAACTAAACGCTCAAAAGCGGCAATGGCATTACAAGGTGATTTTAAAATGGTGACCACAGGAACGCCCATTGAAAATCATTTAGGAGAATTATGGAATTTATTTCACTTTATCAACCCAGGCTTATTAGGCGCCTTAAAGAAATTTAATGAGCGATATGCACAGGCAATTGAAAATGATAAAGATCATGGCGCTCAGTTGCGCCTTAAAAAATTATTGCGGCCTTTTATTTTAAGACGTTTAAAAGCGGACGTATTGAAAGAGCTGCCTTCAAGAACCGAAATTACCTTACAAGTAGAGCTTAGCACAGAAGAACGTACTTTTTATGAAGCACTAAGGCGTAATGCTATGGATAGTATGCTAAAAGCGCAAGAGGAGGCACAAGCAGGCGCACAACATCTACAAGTATTAGCGGAAATCATGAAATTACGCCGTGCATGTTGTCATCCTAAATTAGTGATTGCAGATAGCCCTTTAAGCAGCTCTAAATTACAAGCGTTTGAAGGATTAGTTGATGAGTTGATTGAAAATCGTCATAAAGCCCTAGTTTTTAGTCAGTTTGTTGGTCATTTAAGTATTATCAGGGAGTTGTTAGATGAAAAAGGCATTCACTATCAATATTTAGATGGCAGTACCTCGGTCGCAAAGCGCAAAAAAGCCGTTAATGCATTTCAAGCGGGCGAGGGTGATGTCTTTTTAATTAGTTTAAAAGCAGGGGGTTCGGGTTTAAATTTAACCGCTGCCGATTATGTGATTCACATGGATCCATGGTGGAACCCTGCAGTAGAAGATCAAGCTTCTGATCGAGCGCATCGTATGGGGCAAAAACGTCCAGTCACCATTTATCGCTTGGTTGCGAAAGATACCATTGAAGATAAAATTGTGGATTTGCATGCGCATAAACGAGATTTAGCGAGTAGTTTGTTAGAGGGCGGCGAAGTGAGCGGAAAAATGTCCATGGGCGATATGATGGCATTAATAAAAGATTCAGCTGAGGTATAGCTAAGTGATGAATACAGAAAGTTTAGCCGGTATTTTTAAAGCTTTATCGGAGCCAATTCGCCTAAGAATACTTTATTTATTGCTTGAAAAAGGCGAGCTGTGTGTTTGTGATTTAATGAGCACTTTGGGTCTTTCACAAAGCGTTACTTCGCGCCACCTTGCTTATTTGCGTAACCATAATATCGTTAAAGCAAAACGTGTTGGCGTGTGGATGTATTACCAATTAACGGAAAATTCGCAGACAGAATTACAGCCGCTTAATGAATTTATTAAGCAAAATATTCAAAGCTGTGAGGTAATAAAAGCGGATTTAGCAAAGCTTAGTGAAAATCAATGTTGTGATTAATGCAGGCTGCAAGGTTTTGATCCACTAAGCTCACGTTTATATAGAAGCTTAAAGGCGATATGAAAGTCTTTTTTATAAGAATTTAGGTAAAGCTGTTCGTTTAAAAGCCGGAGAAGTTAGCCTTAGGAATAAAAAATAAAATTTGTTTGATGATGTCACTATTAGCTGATATATTTGCTTAAACGGATATGCAAATAGAGAAGAAAATGACAATTAAAATAGGTATTAATGGCTTTGGTCGCATGGGGCGATTAGCGTTTAGAGGCGCGTGGGACTGGCCAGAGTTTGAAATTGTACATGTTAATGAAATTGCAGGGGGTGCTGCGTCGGCAGCCCATTTGTTGAATTTTGATTCAGTACACGGACGCTATCAGCATGATGTACAAAGTGATGCGAAAAGCTTAGTTATTAATAACAAGTTAGTTAGTTATTCACAGAATAAAGCCATTGCCGATACACCTTGGCAAGAATTGGGTGTTGATATTGTTGTGGAATGCACTGGAAAGTTTAAAACGAAACAGACTTTAGCGCCTTATTTACAGCAAGGTATCAAAAAAGTAGTGGTATCAGCACCGGTAAAAGAGGGCGCGTTAAATGTTGTAATGGGTGTGAATGATGTACTTTATGATGCGAGTAAACACGATATAGTTACCGCTGCATCTTGTACGACTAATTGCATCGCCCCCGTTATTAAGGTGATTCATGAGGCGTTTTCTATCAAACATGGCTCGATTACCACGATGCACGACATTACTAATACCCAAAGCATACTGGATGAATATCATAAAGATTTACGTCGTGCACGAGCGAGTGGCTTATCACTTATTCCAACCAGTACGGGTTCTGCAACCGCTATCACCAAAATATTCCCTGAATTAAAAGGTAAATTAAATGGCATTGCTGTGCGTGTTCCCTTAGCGAATGCTTCTTTGACGGATTGTGTTTTTGAGGTTGAGCAAGAAGTTACTAAGGAAGAGGTTAATGCGGTACTAGAAATAGCCGCTAAAGGAGAATTAAAAGGTATTTTAGGTTTTGAAAAGCGACCGTTGGTTTCTAGTGATTATACGAATGATCAGCATTCCAGCACGATAGATGCACTATCAACAATGGTAATAAATGGCACACAAGTTAAATTATTGGCTTGGTATGACAATGAAATTGGTTATGTACATCGAATGATGGAATTGACTAAAAAAGTCGCAAAAAGTTTATAAAATCAGCGCTACAATTAAGCAATATCAAAATAATATGAATTCAGCCATAAAACAATATGCGGTTATTACCGCAAGCTATTGGGCATTTACATTAACCGATGGCGCGCTGCGGATGTTGGTTGTACTTTACTTTCATCAATTAGGATATAGCCCCTTAGAAATCGCCAGCCTATTTTTATTGTATGAATTTTGCGGTGTTATCACGAACCTAATCGGTGGTTGGTTAGCAACACATATCGGCTTAAATAAATCGATGCACTTAGGTTTAGCCCTACAAATAATAGCCTTGTGCATGATGTTGGTGGATTCTGAACAGCTAAGCGTTTTATATGTCATGGTTGCGCAAGCTGTTTCTGGCATTGCTAAAGATTTTAATAAAATGAGCGCTAAAAGCAGCATTAAACTTTTAGTGCCTAAAGAAGAGCAAGGGAAGCTTTATCAGTGGGTAGCTTTATTAACAGGCTCTAAAAATACCCTAAAAGGCATTGGGTTTTTTCTGGGGGCTTTTTTATTAAGCCAGTTTGGATTTAGGCTAGCAATCATCATCATGGCGATTGCTTTAGCGATTGTCCTGCTTTTTAGCTTTATTTTATTAAGAGGAGACCTAGGGAAAACTAAGTTTAAAGTCAAATTTACTGATATTTTTTCTAAAAGTGCAGCGGTTAATAGATTATCAGCCGCACGGTTTTTTTTATTTGGCGCGCGTGATATTTGGTTTGTTATTGCCTTGCCCGTTTTTTTGCAAGAACAACTACATTGGCAAAATAACAGCGTCGGTTTTTTTCTAGCAAGCTGGGTGATTGCCTATGGGCTTGTGCAAACAATAGCTCCAAAAATTACAGGGCTTAAAAAAGGTAAAATTCCTGATGGGCAAACAGCTTGGGTATGGGCACTTGGCTTATTAATAGCAACATGTATGATTACCGTATTATTGGCACTACAGTGGCAAACCGAGCAAGTATTAATCATTGGTTTAATATTCTTTGGTGCTTTATTTGCGATTAATTCATCAGTACATTCTTATCTTATTGTTGCCTATGCTAAAGAAGATCATGTTTCTTTAGATGTCGGTTTTTATTATATGGCTAATGCTTTCGGGCGATTAGTAGGTACACTTTTATCCGGTTGGATTTATCAAAATTACAGTTTAAGTGCTTGTTTAGCCAGTACGGGCGTGTTTATTTTAATCGCTACATTAATTTCAGTGGGTTTACCAAGAGAGCAGGTATTAGGTTGATGTTCTACAGTTGTTAAGATTATTTAAAAGTATAAAATAAAGCTATTATTCAGCGTATTTTACAGCCCTCTTCCAAAAGAGGCGCTGAAACAAGAGTTTAAATTTCTCTTTGAATAGCGACAAAGAGAAATAACAGAGGAAATTTGATATGGCACTTGCACAAGAAGATTTAGAGCAAATTCAAACCTTAATTAATAACACCATTGCAGCAACGCCAGCAGTCAGCAATGCAAATGTGCGTTATGAATTAGAATTAAGAGACAGAACAACAAAAGTAGAGCAAGAGTTAATACACCAGAGAGAAATTTTAATCAATGGTTTTGCACAGGTCGATAAACGACTTGAGCAAATGAAAGTTGAATTTGACAAGCGATTCGAGCAAGTTGATAAACGTTTTGAACAGGTAGAAAGGCGCTTTGAGCTAGTTGATAAGCGCTTTGAGCAAATGAAAGTTGAATCTGACAAACGATTTGAGCAAGTCGACAAACGATTTGAAAAAATAGATTTACAGTTAGAAAAGCAAAGTGTTGCAATTATGAATATCCACCAAGAAATTAAACAGCAAATGCGCTGGAGTTTTGGTATTTTGCTTAGTGTGGGTGGGCTTGTTATAGCGGTCTTAAAATTAACAGGATAAATACTTTGTCTATCCGGAAATAAATACTATGGTGTAATTAAGGAGCGTGCATGAAACAAGCTCTTTTGATGTGGCTACGTAACTAATTTAGCAAGCTTAAAAACATAAAATAACTTAAAAAATGAATAGAAAAGCAATTATTAATGCCGTTAAAGTTATTATTTTGAACCAAGCGAAACCCAGCAGAATTTGGTTATATGGTTCAGAAGCAAGTAACGAATCCACTCAGGTGAGCGATATAGATATTGCGTATCTTGATGCACATGGCGATGGAGTAGAGCGCTCAATTATTCTTTCTGAAATTAAAGCAAAAGTAGAAGAGCTTTCCACCCTCACAAAAATCGATATATGTAATATAGCAGCCACTGAAGAGCGCTTCAGTACAAGGATTAAAACAACAGGTAAAGTACTCTTTAGCGCAAGCAAGCCATTAAGAGCGGAAGATGCTATTTACAATTACAGCAAAGCATTAACAAAATTAATAGCGGGGCAAGAGGCTAAAAGTCGCTTAATTGAAGCAGATCTGGAAGATGTTTATTTAGACTTACTAGTAAAGCGTTTTGAATTCACTTATGAAATGTCATGGAAAGCAATTAAACGTACACTGAATATGCTGGGTATTGAAGACGTAAAAAGCCCGCGAGCGTGTTTTAAAGAAGCTTTCTCGCAAACGATGTTGGCAGATGAAGCGATTTGGTTAGATATGATTGAAATGCGTAACTTATCAGCACACACTTATGATGAAAGTGAAATTAAGCAATTAGAAGAAAAAATATCAGCCTATATCACTGCTTTTAAAGCCTTATTAAAAGAGTTGGAAAGGCAAATAGAGATTGCTTAACGCAGGCGCAATTTAAACCTAAGTTTCCACTGACCCTGATAACAACGGAACTGCGATCTTTAATCGTGGAAAGTAATCACAAAGCTACGTTTAAAATCTAAACATAGATACCCTGAATTTAAGAAATAATTATTTTTAGATTGGAATAGACCTTATGAGCGACCCCAAAGAGCAATCGAAAATAATACACAAAATAGTCCAATTAGCAGAAAATACACCAGAGGTAGAAGTCTTGTGGCTATACGGCTCCAGAGCAAAAGGGAATGCAAATAATAACAGTGATTATGATTTAGCTATTGCCTTTAAAACCTATATTGATGATCCGCTAGAGCGTAGGCTAAAACCGGAATTACTCGCATTAAAATGGAAAAATCAGCTGAAAATTGAACTATCGGTTATTGATATAAACCAAGTCCCTTTACCCTTGGCTTATACCGTGATACAAGATAATACCACCCTGTATAGCAACAACGAATACCGCAGAATGGTAGAAGAGCAAAAAATTATGTCTAAATGGGAGATAGACTACCTACACCACCAAAAATACTATGCTTAATAGCTGATGTTACGCACCCTAATGATATTTCCATTAAAATAGTAGGCTATGAAAACACCTGATATTTTTGACTTATACACCGATTACCTGATCACTTCATTTAGCTATACAACAGCGACAGGC
>JAJJBE010000192.1 GCA_020996635.1 Bathymodiolus brooksi methanotrophic gill symbiont | reverse complement strand
GCCTGTCGCTGTTGTATAGCTAAATGAAGTGATCAGGTAATCGGTGTATAAGTCAAAAATATCAGGTGTTTTCATAGCCTACTATTTTAATGGAAATATCATTAGGGTGCGTAACATCAGTTAATAACTAAAAGCCTGCCTATTTTTAATAGCCGGGCTTTTTTTATTATTCTTTGTTCACTTACGCTAGATATCAACTTGTAATCTTCTGAGCTCATTTTTTAATACTAATTTGTTGTAATTCTTTGATAATTGAAGGAATGTCACCTTGAATAATATCCCACAAAATATCGTTATCTATGCCTAAATATCCATGAATCAGTCGATTGCGAGTAGCAATAATCTGTCGCCAAGGTACTGTTTTATATTGCTCTCGTATTTCTGCTGGGATATGTGTAGCTGCCTCACCAATCAGCTCTAAATTACACACTGTCGCATCGTAATTCAAGCCTGTTGATTCAAATGCTTCTAATGTCAAACCATCCGAATAAGCTATTACATTATCAGCAAAACCAAGCATACCTTGCACATAAAAACGCCATTCACGTTCAGACATTAATAGCCTCATTTTCAATAAAGGTTTTTAACTCAGGGCGCAATGCCTTTTCTGTGACTAAATCAATAGCCCCCCCTAATTCATCTTCCAACAGAAACTGCACTCCAAAATATTGTTTAGATGTTGCAGGCCCATCGAAAGCCACAATAATATCTATATCACTGTCTTCTCGGGCTTCATTTCGTACTGTAGAGCCAAATAAAGCTAAGCGAGTTATGCCAAAGCGTTTTATTAGCTCTGGTTTTAAGTTTGTTAAAATTACTAATGCTTGTTGTCTATTCATATTTAACTCTCAAAAAGCTGACCAATATCAATCTCATCCGCCTTAGCTGAAATCAAACGAATATTTGATGTTACTTTTGTTTGTTTTGCCTGGATAGTTGTATTTGTAAAACTAGAAAGTGAAACTCCAAATACTTTTTCAATTCTCTTCATATAAGAAATACTTAAGACATCTGGGGCAACAATATCGTATTTTCTATTACTCCCATTTCGGACAATATCATTAAAATGTTCATCAGCACTATTAAATGAATAGCCAACGACTACAACTTTATCGGCTTCATAATTGCTATAGAACTGTAAACGATGTACTTACCTTCTGAATACGCGGGTGTTACGTCTAACACCTGATTATAGTCGCTAATGCTGATTTTGTATGCCTCTCTGTTTTTGCACAATATCGAGATTCACAATTAACCAATAAGATGCATTAGCGCTATCACTCATCCCTTCTACACAAATGCCTTTCGGATTTTTCAGCAAAAATTGTTCATTTAGCTACATTCGCGTAAAATTAGCTTTCCAGTTTTATATTAGCTAACACAACACGATGACAAAAATAGTTTTCAGTCTAGTTTTCGCGCTTTCTCTTTCTGCCTGCGCAGCAACCGAGCCAACAATCAGTAAAGAAAATAAGTGGAATGGCTCAACACTCTCTAATGAAGTCATTGGCGAAGTACAAGCAAAGCTTACTTACAGACAATGTGTGTACACAGAAGCACAAAAAAAAGGTTACATGAAAATTGATACCCGTGTCGCAACTGATGCCATCATGAAACAATGTGAACCCACTTTAGGAAAAATTCGTACTATTTTTATTGATGCAGGCGTTCCTGCTATCACGACAGACCGTTTTCTTAAAAAAACACGCGTTGACTTAACAAGAAGCATTTTAAAATCACTTATGTTCGCTGAAGCTACTCGCAAAGCTAGCGTCCAATAAATACTATACCGAGTAAACCTTAATGATGAACAACACAGAATTTAATATAGATTTAAACCTTATTCCCACTACTTTTGATGCCGTCCATGCTTATTTAGCCGCGACTGTTTTTGGTCTAGCACTAACTGTTATCATTCTCTTATTTGTACTGTTATTAAGCATGTTGCGCAATGCAAAAAAAGCAAAACAAACAAAACCTACGGACAATAAAGAACAAGCCATTTCAGTAAGTATTCCTAAACGTGAACCTGAAGTAAAAATAGTAGAGAAAATTGTTGAGGTTGAAAAAATCGTACAACTACCTGCACCTGAGCCTATTATTTTAAAAGAATCTACCCCAGATGCTGCGCTACAACTTTTAAATTTATTACAAACTGATGCTCGCTTTATTGACTTCATCAAAGAAGATATGAGCGCACATAGTGATGCTGATATTGGTGCTGCTGCTCGTGTGATGCTAACAGGGTGTCATAAAACAATTAACCAGCATTTTGATATTTCAGCGGTTCGCAGTGAAGAGGAAGGTAGCCCAGTTACATTAAATGAAGGTTTTAATGCGGCTGAAGTTCGCTTAACAGGAAATATAGTCGGTGAAGCGCCATTTAAAGGTACTTTAATCCACAAAGGCTGGAAAGTGACGAAAGTTAAACTGCCTAAGTTAACAGAAGGCCATCAAGCTGAAGTTATTGCTGCTGCACAGGTTGAATTATGAGCCACTTAGACTTTTCTGGCATAAACCAGAATAAACAATCAATGGCAAAGTTCTCTATAGGAATTGATTTAGGTACCACACACAGTGTTTTATCTTATGTGGATATTTCTGAGCCTGATAACGATGAAATCATCCAAAAAGTTCTACAAATTCCTCAGCTTATTGCCCCTGGCATTATTGAAGAAAAAGCACAATTACCTTCTTTTTTATACCAAGCGCACCCTTCTGAGTTAGCCGATGGGGAAGTTGTTTTACCGTGGACTCATCAGCCCCAGTTTTTAGTGGGGGAAATTGCCCGCCATTTAGGCAGCAAAACGCCCATTCGTTTAGTCTCTAGCGCTAAAAGTTGGCTTTGCCATGCAGGCGTTGATTGTAAAGAGCCGATTTTACCTAGCGAAGCGCCCGATGAAGTCGAAAAAGTATCTCCTTTCCAAGCGAGTGTTGCCTATTTAGAGCATTTATCTGCAGCATGGAATAAACAATACCCTGAACACCCTATTACTGAACAAGAAATCACCTTAACTATTCCTGCCTCTTTTGACCCTGCTGCTCGCGAATTAACAGCGGAAGCAGCGCATCAAGTGGGTTTAGGTAAGGCTGTTTTATTAGAAGAGCCACAAGCAGCGCTATATAGCTGGATAGAAAAAAGTGAGGGTGATTGGCGGAACCATGCCAGTGTTGGTGATATTATTTTAGTCATCGATGTGGGGGGCGGAACCACAGATTTATCGTTAATTGCTGTTACAGAACAAGAAGGTAATTTAGGTTTAAGCCGTATTGCAGTCGGCAACCATATTTTACTCGGCGGTGATAATATGGATTTAGCTTTAGCTTATACGCTAAAAGCTAAATTAGAAAAAGAAGGCAATCAGCGTCTAGCGGCTTGGCAAATACAAGCTTTAACTCACGCCTGCCGTTCTGCCAAAGAAACACTTTTAAGTGATGATGACGCTGATAATATCGCCATTGTTGTACCGAATAGAGGTTCATCTCTTATTGGTGGAACATTACGCACGGAATTAACGCGCGATGAAGTCAATTCCGTTTTATTAGAAGGTTTTTTACCTGAAGTAAGTAGTCACGATCATCCTAATGAAAGCCCGCGTGCGGGATTAAGAAGCAAAGGCTTGCCTTATGCACAAGATGCGGGGATTACTCGCCATTTAGCTGCATTTTTAAGCCGTCAGCTTAATGCTATTAATAACATTGAGGGCGTTAACTTGCCTGAAAATGCAAGTTTCATTCACCCTTCTGCCGTCTTATTTAATGGCGGTGTTTTAAAGTCAGAGCGTATTACTAATCGCTTAATGTCTGTATTAAATGGCTGGCTACGTGCAGAGCAAGCTCCCGAAGCTCGTTTATTATCAGGCTTAGATTTAGATTTAGCCGTAGCCCGAGGAGCCGCCTATTATGGGTACGTTCGTAAAGGCAACGGAGTGCGTATTAAAGGTGGGACTGCCGCTGCTTATTATGTGGGTGTAGAAAGCTCTATGCCTGCAGTACCCGGCATGGTTCCTGAAATTCAAGCACTTTGTATTGCACCTTTTGGTATGGAAGAAGGCAGTACAGCTGAATTAGCGGGTGATGAGTTTGGTTTAATTGTTGGTGAACCCGTTCGTTTCCGATTTTTTGGCTCTAAAACACGCCGTGAAGATGTCGCTGGTACACGCTTAGAGTATTGGCAAGATGATGAATTAGAAGAATTAAATGAAATTGAAATCACACTTTCTGATGAAGGCTATAAAGTCGGAGAAGTTATTTCTGTTCATTTGAGTTCTTTAATTACAGAATCTGGAACACTTGAGCTACAAGCCATTTCTAATCAAAATAATCAGCATTGGAAAATTGAATTTGACGTTCACTCTGATGAGTAAGTAAGTACCTACTTGATGCGTGATTACAGCGGCTAAAGACCGCTGTTCCGTTTAGTTGGAATCACGCATCTTCATTGATTTCTGGTATAAACCTTTACTAACTGATGTTACGCACCCTAATGATATTTCCATTAAAATAGTAGGCTATGAAAACACCTGATATTTTTGACTTATACACCGATTACCTGATCACTTCATTTAGCTATACAACAGCGACAGG
>JAJJBE010000079.1 GCA_020996635.1 Bathymodiolus brooksi methanotrophic gill symbiont | reverse complement strand
CGACTGCTCGATTAGAGATTCTCAGTGCCCAGCAAGGGCTGAACAAGTTCGCTTTAAAATCGAAACTTTATATTAATGCTATTCGACAAGCTTTTGATGAATTGCAACAATTAAAGTCGGCTACTGCGTAACATCAGTTTCATAATCAATAAATAATTTGGCGACGATTAAATTAAGGAACGGGCACGAAATAACACCCCGAAGTTATAACGCAGGATTTTTTGTATCATACACGTTCCTAAGTTTAGTCTGTGGAGTGTGCGGCTCGCAGGCAATAAAAGAAGTGCTTTTCCTTTCCCTATTAAAAACCGTATAAAGTTTACGTTAACTATCAGCGCTCGGGAATGAAAGATAATTTTTAAAAACTGCAAAATCACTTAGCGACAAAGTATAATAAGACTATACTTTTGTTTTAAAATATTTTGTTAATGATACCTCAGATTTTTTATTATTCCACCGTATTACACTATCAAAACAATAAGCTTATCTCTTTGCTTATAATGAGATTTCACCATGCCTAAGCAAGAAAATTTTGATGTTCTTATTATTGGTAGCGGTGGTGCTGGGCTTTCTTTAGCGCTTAAACTTGCAGATCAACGCCGTGTCGTGGTGTTATCTAAATTTGCACTCACCGAAGGTAGCACTTTTTATGCACAAGGCGGTATCTCTGCTGTCTTAGGTTCTCAAGTTTCATCCATTGACTCTCACATTCAAGATACTCTCAACTCTGGCGCGGGCTTATGTGACCCAGAGATAGTACGCTTAACTGTTGAATACGGTAAAAAAAGTATTGATTTCCTACGCCAACAAGGAATGCAGTTTACTCAGCGTAACAGTAAACAAGGTGAACCTGAGTTACATTTAAATCAAGAAGGTGGACACTCCGAGCGTCGCATTGTGCATAATGCAGATGCAACCGGAAAGGCATTATCACTATCATTAATCAGCAAAGCAAAGCAACATGCAAATATCACTTTATTAGAGCATCACAATGCGGTTGATTTAATTATTGATGATCACTGCGTTAGAGGCGCTTATGTATTAGATACCCAAAACAATGTTGTTAAAACCATTGCCGCACCTATTGTTGCACTTGCTACGGGAGGCGCAAATAAAGTCTACCTTTATACAACCAACCCACAAATATCCACTGGAGATGGCATTGCTTTAGCATGGCGTGCAGGTTGTAAAATAGCTAATATGGAATTTATGCAGTTCCACCCAACCTGTTTATATCACCCTGATGGTAGTTCTTTTTTAATTAGTGAAGCGGTGCGTGGTGAAGGCGCTAAATTGATTTTGCCTGATGGCAGTGAGTTTATGCATCGTTATGATGATCGCGCAGAGCTTGCTCCCCGTGATATTGTTGCCCGCGCGATAGACCATGAAATTAAAAAACACGGTATTGACTGTGTGTTTTTAGATATTAGCCATAAATCAGATGAATTTATTAAGCAGCACTTTCCGTCTATTTATAAAAAATGCTTAGAATTTAATATTGATATAACCCAAGAACCCATCCCTGTTGTTCCTGCCGCACATTATACTTGTGGTGGTGTAAGCACAGATAGTTATGCGCGCACTGACATATCAGGCTTATATGCACTGGGCGAAGTGGCTTGTACTGGCTTACATGGCGCAAATAGAATGGCGAGTAATTCTCTATTAGAATGTCTAGTTTTTGCTGAGCGTGCAAGTGAAAACATTTTAAATCTAGAATTTTCAGAAAAATTTATGGAACTACCCGCATGGGATGAATCTCAAGTTAAAGAATCTACCGAAGCCGTGATGATTGCGCATAACTGGGATGAGTTACGTCGCTTTATGTGGGATTATGTTGGTATTGTGCGTACTACTGAACGCTTACAAAGAGCATCGTATCGACTTGCATTATTACAACAAGAAATTGCTGATTATTACCAAAGCTATCGTATTAATAGTGATTTATTAGAGCTACGAAATTTAGTGATTGTCGCTGATTTAATCATTAAAAGCGCCCTTTCTCGTAAGGAAAGCCGAGGACTACATTACACTCTCGACTATCCAAAACCAGATGATTTGTGTGTACAAAACACAGTTTTAGATCCAAATAAATCAGAGCAGTAAAAAAGTCTTTATATTCACTTTACGCCCCCTCTAATCCCAAGCATAATGTGCAAATAATAATGCATCCACAATAGTGGATAGCTCCGAATTTTCCAAGGATAACATTCATGAGTGATACTAAACATTGTCGTTTATTAATTTTAGGTTCAGGCCCTGCTGGTTATACAGCCGCAGTTTATGCAGCCCGTGCTAATTTAAAACCTGTGATGGTGACTGGCTTACAACAAGGCGGACAATTAACCACAACAACTGATGTTGATAACTGGCCTGGAGATTGTGACGGCGTACAAGGACCTGAGTTGATGGAACGTATGCGTAAACATGCTGATCGCTTTGATACTGAAATCATTTTTGACCATATTCATACGGCTGATTTATCAGAAAAGCCGTTTAAATTAACAGGGGATGCAGGTAGTTATACTTGTGATGCTTTAATTATTGCAACCGGTGCATCTGCTATGTATTTAGGTTTAGATTCTGAAGATGCATTTCAAGGCAAAGGTGTCTCAGCATGTGCAACCTGTGATGGTTTCTTTTATAGAAATAAACCTGTCGCGGTTATTGGTGGCGGCAATACGGCTGTTGAAGAAGCTTTATACTTATCTAATATTGCTTCTAAAGTCACCGTGATTCACCGCCGCGATAAATTTCGTTCTGAAAAAATCTTAGCAGATAAATTAATTGAAAAAGCTAAAAACGGTAATGTAGAAATCCTATGGAATACAACACTTGATGAAGTGTTGGGTGATGATATGGGTGTTACGGGTTTACGAATTAAAAGCACTCAAGATGCAAGTACTCAAGAAATTGATGTACACGGAGTTTTTATCGCCATAGGTCACCGCCCTAATACTGAAATTTTTAAAGATCAACTGACTATGGATGACCACGGTTACTTACAAGTTAAAAGTGGTATTACTGGTAATGCAACAGCAACTAACGTACCAGGGGTTTTTGCCGCAGGTGATGTCATGGATTCTATGTACAAACAAGCCATTACATCAGCTGGTGCGGGCTGTATGGCGGCCTTAGATGTGGAAAAATACTTAGATGATCTAAGTGCTTAAGCTGCCATATTCATAATAATAAAAACAATAAAACGAGTACTCAACTATGCGTGAAGATATAGAACACTTATTTGCTAGGAACAAAGTTTGGGCAAAAAAAATGACGGATATGGATCCTGAATTTTTTATGGAATTATCAAAACTTCAAGAACCTAAGTATTTATGGATAGGTTGCTCTGATAGTCGTGTTTCCGCTAACCAAGTCATTGACCTTGCTCCTGGCGAAGTATTTGTACACCGGAATATTGCTAATGTTGTTGTTCATACTGACCTTAACTGCCTATCTGTTATTCAATTTGCCGTTGAAGTTTTAAATGTTCACCATATCATTATTTGTGGACACTATGGCTGCGGCGGTATTAAGGCTGCATTTGAAGGTAGTGAGTACGGCTTAATCGATAACTGGTTAAGGCACATTAAAGATGTTTATCGTTGGCACAAAAAGGAAATTGATGCACAGCCTGACCACAAAAGCCGCCTTAATTTATTATGCGAAAAAAATGTAATTGAACAAGTTGCTAACGTTTGTCATACCACTATCGTACAAAGAGCTTGGAAAAATAAAAAAGATTTAACCGTGCATGGTGTTATCTATGATATTGAAAACGGCATACTCCGCCCAATAGATACTGAAGTCAGAGCAACTAAATGCTACCCATCTACTGGGTGATGATAAGAGTTCAGCTTGATTCAATCTTAATTATTTAGGCTTCCTTATATAAAATAAAATCATGCAAATACGTCGCCGCCAATTTATAAAAAATTTAGTAACAGCTAGCGTATCCATCGCTTTATTTACTTTTTCTAAAATTAGCTTTGGTAAATGGCTGCTTGCTGACTTTAAACATCGCTCTATTGAAAAAACACTGCAAGAATTATTTCCAGATAAGGTCATTAAAAAAAGCCGTAAAATAAAATTAAAGCTACCTAAAACGGCTGAAAATGGCAATGTCGTGCCGATTACTATCACCAGCACCATTGATAATATTGAGTCTGTTTATATTTTGTCAGAGAAAAACCCTGTACCACTCGTCGCTAAGTTTACTTTAGATCATAGTTTAGAGCCTTATATAGGGGCGCGCTTTAAAATGCAGGAAACCTGTGATGTTATCGTTATTGTTAAAGCCGGTGAAGAATATTTTCAGGCGAGACAAAAAGTAAAAGTAACCATAGGAGGCTGTGGTGGCTAGCCGTTCAACCATTAAAATTAGAAGCAAACGATTTCCTGAGCATACTTTAGTGCGTACTTTAATTGCCCACAGCATGGAAACAGGAAAAAGAAAGGATAAAGATTCAGGCGAATTAATTCCTGCGCATTTTATTCAAACTTTAAGCTTTAAGCATAATGATAAGCTGCTGAGTGAATGTCACATGGGTTTTGGTATATCAAAAAATCCTTTTTTCTCTTTTAAAATAAAACAAGCCAATGTAGGTGATAAAGTAACTATCAGCTGGAAAGATAATTTAGGTTTTAGTGATAGTAAAGATCATATTATCCAATGAAACTTTGTTTCTTAGCGTTTTTATTTTTTGCTAAAACATTACTTGCAAGTCCTTTAGTCGACAGCCAAAATATCCGCCATTTTTATCAACAATTATTTCCTAATGTCCCACTAGGTAAGTATGCTGATGGCGTTTATGCTTTTGATGCAGATGCCCAGAGTGCTTGGCAAGCCATTAACGAATTCCCCCCTTACGAATTTGATTTAGAGCAAGGGGAAATCTTATTTAATACAGCGTTTAAAAACCAAAGAAGCTATACGGATTGCTTTGCCAATAAGGGTATTGCTATCGCGCAGCACTTTCCTTTTTGGGATGAGGCATCTCAAAAAATAATTACTTTAGTAATGGCTATTAACCAATGCCGAATAAATAATAATGAGGTAAAACTAAAATATGAGGCCGCAGAAATCACTTATTTATCTGCTTATATGGCTTATACATCTCGTGGGCAGCGCATACAAACAAAACTACCAAGCTCTGCATTAACCGCCTATAAAGCGGGAAAAAGCTATTTTTACCAACGCCGAGGGCAGCTCAATTTTTCTTGTGCGACTTGTCATATTGATAATGCGGGTAAATTTATTCGTTCTGAAATTTTAAGCCCTGCCTTAGGGCATACAACACACTGGTCTGCGTACCGACTTAAAACACAAAAATTAGGATCATTACATACTCGATTTAAAGTCTGTAACAAATTAATTCGTGCTGATATTGATGCCGCACAAAGCCCAGCATTACGCCAATTGGAGTTCTTTTTAAGCTATATGGCTAATGGACCTTCTATCCGAAAATGATTACACCTCAAGCTAGCTGTACCGATATTAATGAATCTGGACTCATTCCTTTTCAAGAAGCTCAAAAAACGATTTCAGAATCCATACAAAGCTTAGAAGATAGACAAAAAATTGCTATTGAAACAGCAAAGTCTCGCTGTTTAGCAGAAGATATCATCAGCCCGATGAATGTACCACGACATAATAATTCCGCTGTTGATGGTTACGCACTGCACTCTGCCGATTTACCCAAAGCCAATCAAAGCATTACATTAATCATTCAAGCCACTGTTTTAGCAGGTGAAATAGTCAGCACTGTTTGTAAAGTAGGACATTGTATTCGTATTATGACAGGCGCAGCCATGCCCAAAGGGCTTGATACGGTTATTATGCAAGAACACTGTGAGCGCATTGATAATACAATCCGTATAGATGACCGTCATCATACCGGACAAAATGTTCGCCTAGCAGGTGAGGATTTAAAAGCAGACAGTCTTGTTTTACAAGCAGGTAAATATCTTTGCCCCGCTGATATTGGTTTATTAGCATCATTGGGCATTGCTGAAGTTTCTGTTAAACGAAAATTACGTATCGCCATTGCTTCTACAGGCAATGAGATTTCAGCTATTTCTACTCCTTTAGCTGAAGGTAATATTTACGATAGTAATCGCTATAGTTTATTAGCAGCATTAGATCGAGCTGATATTGAAGTATTTAATTTAGGTATTATTAAGGATGATACTGCTGATTTATTAAAAACCTTTAATGATGCAGCTGACTATGCGGACGTTATCATTTCATCGGGCGGGGTTTCAGTCGGTGAAGCGGATTTCACTAAAGCAGCTTTAAAATCAGAGGGGCAGATTGATTTTTGGAAAGTCGCTGTTAAGCCTGGCCGCCCCATTGCTTTTGGTAAAATTAAAAACTGTGATTTTTTTGGTTTACCTGGAAACCCAGTTGCAGTACTGGTCACTTTTTACCAATTTGTACTCCCTGCTTTAGAAAAAAAACTAGGGCTTATCAATAAACCTATCGCTCCTACTTTTAAAGCTAAAAGTTTAGAAGATATTCGTAAGCGTGTTGGTAGAACAGAAATTCAGCGCGGTATCGTTAGTCAATCAAGTTCTGGTGAATTGCAAGTAACAACAGGGAAGCAAGGTTCAGGTATTTTAAGTTCGATGAGTTTAGCGAATGCTTTTATTATTTTAAGAGATGAACAAGCCTCTGTAAAAAAAGGCGATTTTGTTGAGGTTCAGCTTTTTTCGACCCTATAAATTATTCCATTCGATGATTTGGCAAAAAAATAACTTGTTTTTCTGTTCAGAAACCACCAAAAAAATACTCCATGCCAATTGATAAATGGCACTCAATCGGATTATGATTGAATTTGATAATCGTTTACAAGACTATATTTAAAACCTCAGCAGTTACACAGAATTATTTATACCGCTATGATTTTAACTCGATTACGCCCTTGCTCTTTAGCTTGGTACATCGCTAAATCAGCTCTTTTTAGTAAACTAGTAAAATCCTCATCAACTTGCTCAGCTAACTGAGCAACTCCAATACTAACTGTCACTATTCTATTTGATGGTTTTAAAGCAGCAATTTTATGACATATTTTTCTGCCTTTATCTGTGCTGAAGCAAGATTACAATAGTCTAGCAATACAACAAATTCCTCACCGCCTAACCTAGCCACAATATCCTCACTACGGTATTGCTCTTTAATTGTATTAGCAACTTCTTGTAAAATAAAATCACCTTCTGGATGGCCATAATTATCATTAATTGCTTTGAAATGATCAATATCAATCATCAGCAAACTTAAAGCTTGCGTATGCCTTTTTGCATGTAAGACTTTTAAATTAGCAACTTCCATTAGGTATTGCCGGTTATATAAGCCCGTCAATTGGTCTCGCATCGCTAATATATGCAGCTGATCCCGTTGCTGTTTTAAGGTGATATGTGTTTTTACTCGGGCAAAAACAATACCGGGATGTATCAGCTTAGTAATATAATCAACTGCGCCTAATTGCAGACCTTTTTCTTCATCTTCAACTGAATTTTTTGCCGTAACAAAAATGACCGGAATAGCTGCCGTGTTTTTATTACTTTTTAAATGCTGGCAAGTTTCAAAGCCATCCATATCAGGCATTTCAATATCTAATAAAATTAAATCAGGTTTTGTTTCAAAACCAGCAAGCTTTAGGCACAACTTTCCATAGGCGCGCCATTCCTACTTCATGAAACATTGGGATGTCCTATCGCCAATCTTCATTCAGCACGGAGCGATTTATGGGAGCCCCAGTTCGTCCTGCGTCCAACTCAACTACGCAAAAAACACTGCT
>JAJJBE010000247.1 GCA_020996635.1 Bathymodiolus brooksi methanotrophic gill symbiont | reverse complement strand
TAATCAACCAAGGGGCGTTAATATGGAGGGCTTGTTGAAATAATTCTGTCATCATAATAAAGATAAGAGTCTATAACTTTTAAGGTCAGTAGATTATAGTTTACCCACTCATTTTTCAAAAGAGCCTGTTTATTCCTACTATCTTTATCAAAAAACACTCAATGATTTTTTAACCAACCGTCAAGTAACTCAACAAAAACAAGCCAATATTGCGCGCGCCATCAGTAATGAATCTTTTTTTGTACTTGAACGTTTTACTGAATCTATAATCATTACCCCCAAGAATGCAAAAAATCCAGAGCAATTCATCCTTAATCTATTTGATCAATACTGGGAACACTGGGAACTTATCTGGGAATTAGAAGGCGCGAGTTTTTATACCATTGATAATAAAAGGTTAAAACACTGGGGGAAAGAAACAAAAGTATCTCAAGAAACGCTACACTCCGTTTTTACAGAAGAAATACCTTATCACCAGTTTGACTGCACGACTGTCTGCTTCCAGCAAATAATCACTCCCGTTTTAATAAACTCAAAACTCGTTGGTGCAATTAGCCTGTCAGTATCTCTTTCTGACACATTGCTTCAGTATCAAGAAACCGCTGATGGCGATATAGGCTTATTAATTAGTGATGACCAAAAAAACCTTTCCGCAGTAACTCATGCTGAAAAAAATACAGCCCTTTGGCAGAAATTTCGGGAAAATCACGAATTAAAGTTATTTACAAATAATGCATTAGACTTTATTAGCAATCAAAGTAGATATGAAATAAAAGCTTTCAGTATTAAACAAAACCAGGAAGCCCCTTATTTTGTCATGATTAACGATATAAGCAGGGAATATAGTGCACTCCAAGAAAAACTCTACCAACTTGCTGCGATAGGTTTTGCAGGGCTATTTTTTATTACGATTTTTTTATATATTACCATTCAACTCAGCTCAGCTTAAAAAATGTGTCACAACTATCACAAGCACTGCCATTGCTTGTGCAGCACAAATACGATGCGTTTAAGGGGAAGCTCAGTCCGTCTAACAGTACTTTTTTTGCTGATGAAATAACGACATTAACCGAATCCGCCATTCACGTTGCTCAACAGTTAAACAAGTTAGAGCTTGATGCGCGACAAAACACACAACTATTAATTCAAAATGCATCTGCACTAACTAGGCAACACAACTTTATGGAGCAATTAATCGATACCGCTCCTATTATAATTATCACTCAATCTGTACAGGGTGTTATTTTATCCATCAACAAAGAAGCCTTACATGGCTTAAAAAACACTGCAGAACATATTATTGGCCGCCCTTTTGAAACTTTCATTCCAAAAGATGAAGTAGAGCATTTGTCAAAACTTAGTCAGCTACAAGGCATGAATACCCAAGCAGAAATAAATTATTCGGGACAATTAAATATGGACTATGGCAAACCTCTCTTTATTTCATGGATTCACTCTTTATTATTTGCTAACGACCCTGAGCAAGAAACCATCATTTTAAGCTTAGGTATTGATATTACTGAGCAACATATTGCAGATGAGCAATTAGTATGGATCGCAACACATGACCAATTAACGGGTTTAAGTAATCGGCGACATTTTCAGCAAGAATTAGATTCTATGCTGGCAATTGCAAATCGTTTTAATAACCAGTTAGCATTGTTTTACTTAGACTTAGATCAATTCAAAGTCATCAATGATACCCATGGACACCAAGCGGGCGATGATTTGCTTCACCGCATTACTAGCCTACTAAAAAAAGAGATCCGTGAAACAGACTTACTAAGCCGTGTCGGAGGTGATGAATTTACTCTTATCCTTCCCGCTGCAACAGAAGAAGGCGTCCATAATTTGGCCAATAAGCCCCTTCAATCCCTAAAAGAAATTAACTATACAATCGCTGGCCAAGTACACTCTATTAGCTTTAGTATTGGTATTGCTATTTACCCCCAGCACGGTAAAGACCAAAAACAACTTCTAGCTCATGCTGACTTGGCTATGTACCACGCGAAACAAACAGGGCGCGCTCGTTACCATATTTTTTCTCCCGATTTTGAGTATCAAGCTGTACTAACGGAGCAATTACGTTGGAAAAAATTATTGAAAATGCTATCAAACTAGATCAGTTTGTTCTATTTTACCAACCTATATTAGATATTAAACTTAAAAAAATCAGCCACTACGAATGCTTATTGAGAATAGAACTAGCGAATAAAGAAATCATAATGCCTGGTGATTTTATTACTCAAGCTGAACAGATTGGCATTATCGACCAAATAGATAGGTTGGTTTTGAAAAAAGCGATTGAACAACACCTCGCCTTTCAAAAAATAGGCAACAATGCTCGCCTAGCAATCAATTTATCAGGGCGTTCAATGAATGATGAAAGTATTTTGCCGTATATTGAAAAATTATTGCATCAGGAACATGTAAAACCAGAACTTATTATCTTTGAAATCACAGAAACCTCCGCTGTTTCCAACTTTTTATCGGCTAAGTCTATGATAAAAAAATTAAAAGCATTAGGTTGTAAGTTTGCTTTAGATGATTTTGGTGTAGGATTTTCCTCTTTCTACTACCTAAAATCATTACCTGTTGATTATGTGAAAATAGATGGCTCATTTATGAAGCAAATGGATACTAGCGAAGAAGGTAGGATTTTTGTAAAAGTACTAACGGAAGTCTCTCAAACTTTTGGTAAAAAAATTATTGCTGAATTTGTAGAAAACAAAACAATCTTAGGCTTATTAGAGCAACAAGGCGTTGATTATGCGCAAGGTTATTATGTTAGTAAACCAATTCGAGACCCTTTAGATCTCGGCCATGTCAAAGGGCTAGAATAGCCCTTCCTGATTTACGTATAAGCTTCAACTATTTTAAATGGGCAGAGTTTGTTGATTTAAGCTCTCTCCAAAGGGAGGGTCAATACATTGAATGAATTACATGACTATACCCAAGCTACTTGAAGGTGCTCGCTTAATGGAACCGCGATCTTTAGTCGCGGAATGCTTGATATGTGATTGCAGCGGCTGAAGACCGCTGTTCCATTTAATTAAAATCACGCATCTTCATTTTATTTTGGGTATAAACTAGATTCACCTTTTAGCAGAAGCGTATGGGTAATCAGGTAGCCCTTTGACACATACCTAAACCACTTGAAGCTCCCCCGCCCGTCACTCCCGAAGTCATTTATCGAGAGCCTATACCCCTTACAACAAGATCCTCGCTAGAAGACTTCAAGAGGTGACGTGGTGAGAAATAAGCAACTTCAAGTCTATTAAAGCTTAATAGTTTTTTGAGTTTCTAAAAATAAGCGGTTTTTCATCATTAGATAATGCACTCGCTCGAGCTGAAGCAATCGCTTCTTGGATAACGTTATTATCAGGCGACTTACTACAAACAGGATCGGTAGCGTACATATCTCCGGTTAATAAATAAGCTTGGCAGCGACAGCCACCAAAGTCTTTATCTTTTTCATCACAACTAACACACGGCTCTTTCATCCATTCTGTGCCACGGAAAAAATTAAAAGCTTTAGACTCATTCCAGATTTCAGCAATGCTGTAATCATTAACATTAGGGCAATTTAAATCTGGCAGCTCACGCGCAGAATGACAAGGCAAAGCAACACCATCAGGTGCAATGGTTAAAAAAGTCGTCCCCCATCCATTCATACAAGCTTTGGGACGTGACTCGTGGAAATCAGGAATCACATAATAGATTTTCATTTTATCTGCGACTTTTTCCTTAAAATCTTGCGCTATTTTCTCTGCCTTTTCATATTGCTCTTTCGTTGGCATTAATAAATCACGATTCGCATGTGCCCAACCGTAATACTGAGTGTTGGCTAATTCTAAATAATCAGCTCCTAACTCTTCAGCCATCGCCAATATTTCTGGCATTTGATGAATATTTTCACGGTGGATTACCACACACAGTACCATTGGGTATCCGTGTTTTTTTACTAAACGTGCGACTTCTTTTTTGCTATGAAATGATTCTGTACCCGCAATATGGTCATTCAAGTCTTGGCTACTCGCTTGAATACTCACCTGAATGTGATCTAAACCTGCTTCTTTGAGTTGCAAGATTTTTTCTTCCGTTAAACCATAACCTGAAGTAATTAAATTACTGTAATAACCCAATTCACGTGCATGTTCAACTAGCTCGGGCAAATCAGAACGTGTTAATGGCTCACCACCTGAAAAACCTAGCTGTACCGCGCCCATTTTGCGAGCTTCGGATAAAACACGCTTCCAATCTTCAGTGCTAATTTCATTACTATGCTGGTTATAATCTAAAGGATTAGAACAGTACGGGCATTGCAATGGACACTTATAAGTAAGCTCTGCCAATAACCAACGAGGAGGGGTGATTTTAATTTTGTTTGATCCAGCCATTTTTTAGTGCCACGTCTAAGAAAGCAATAATGTCGTTTTTTAAGCCTGTTGTACTAAATTTTTCTTCTAAATCACTGACGATTTTATCCAATGCACGCGACCCATCACACATTTTTAAAATTTCAGCGGAGCTTTGATTTAGCTCTACCATTCCTTCAGGGTAAAGAATGACATCTTTTTGCTGTGCTTCTTCCCATTGCAAACGGTGCATCGGTGAAAATTGAATTTTTTCTTCTGGATTGATACTCATGATAATTATCTTTCTTTGTTTTGCTGTGCTAACAAGGCTTTAAGTTCGATTATTTCAGCCAAAGCCACTTGTTTTTCTTGTTCAATCTGCTCTTTTTCCTGTTCAATTTGTATTATTTCTTGTTCGATTTGCTCTTTCTCTTGTTTGATTTGCTGTTTTTCTTCAGCTAAAACACCAATCTCTTCTTTCTTCGCCAATATCTCTTGCTCACGCTCATACTGAATCGTTTTTTGCTCACTAATATAATCTTGGCGCGCTTTATACTCAAAATAAGCACGGTCTTTTTCTGAAAATCGCCTTAATGTACTCATCGCTTGCTGCATCTCTTGGGTTTGCATCCAGTCAGGTAACTTTGCTTCATCCAAACTTTCTGCTTCATTAAAAAACTGTAACCAACGCTGTTGATTATTCAAAATCGTTTGCTGATGAAACTTCTTTAATTCCAGCACAGTAATGTGGCAATGCTCAGATAAAATCCGTCCCTTTCGGTCGCGCATTTGAAAATGATGCAAATAGTCATCATCATGGTGGATATTATCATCTAACATCCAAATGGCATAACAGGGCTTTAACTTTCCGTATTTATCACCGCTTTTTAATTGCTGACTGTATATATCTGCCCAATTATATAGCATGCGCCCCGGTAGACTTGGGTAGCTCGCCAATTGAATTTCTACTTGAAATAACTGGCCCTCTGCATCTAGCGCCTTAATATCAACAATACTTAATTTATCGTTAATAAATTCACGTTCATTGTAAGGGTTTAAAATTTCTACCGACTGCACAGGCGAACTTAAATGTTCGCCCAGCATAGCATTTAAAAAATTAACCAAAAGGTTGCTATTTTCAGGCGCTCCCAATAAGGCCTTAAAAACACAATCTACTTTGGGGTCAATTGCATGCTTCACTTTTACTTTTCTTCTATATTAAAGTAAGGAGGCATATCATTGACATAAGCCATATACATTGCATCGGCCATAGACCATAAAACATCGAGCTTAAATTGTAGGATTTCAACCATGCGGTCTTGCTCTGCGCGTGTTTTATACCAATCTAAAGTAATTTCTAAGCCATGCTCTACATCACGTCGCGCTTCAGTTAAACGCTTACGGAAATAAGTATACCCAGCCTCATCGATCCAAGGGTAAAGCTCTGGCCAATTACTAATGCGTTGTTGATGAATTTTAGGCGCAAACATTTCTGTTAATGATGAACTAGCCGCTTCATGCCACTCTGCTCTTCTCGCAAAATTTACATAAGCATCAACAGCAAACTTTACTGCAGGTAGCACATGTTCTAATGAAGTGACTTCTTCACGTGTCATACCAACAGCAATACCTAACTGAACCCACGCTTCAATACCACCTTCATCACCTGGGTGACCATCATGATCTAAAATACGTTGCGTCCAAATCGCACGAGTTTCTCTATCAGGACAATTTGCTAAGATATTTGCATCTTTAATCGGGATCATTATTTGGTAATAAAACCGGTTAGCAACCCAACCTTGTAGTTGTTTTTTAGTTAGCTTACCTTCATTCATCAAAGTATGCATTGGATGATGAATATGGTATTTATTTTCCATTCCGCGTAATTTAGCTTCAAACTCTGCTCGCGTCCAGGCTGCTTGTTCAGTCATAATTATATCTCTATGCTCATGTTATCAAACGAAACCTCTATACCATGCTGCCCAAGTATAGCTCTCTCTTCCGATTCTTCATTCAAAATAGGATTGGTGTTATTAATATGAATTAAAACTTTGCGTGGTTTATCAAATCCATCTAAAACCTCAATCATGCCACCTTTTCCCGATTGGGGAATGTGACCAATTTTTCTAGCCAATAGCGGTCGCCCCACACAGGCTAACTCATCATCAGTCCAGAAAGTGCCATCAACTAAAACACAATCTGCTGCAGACATCGCTTTTTCTACATGTGGCTCTATCACCCCTAAGCCTGGCGCATAAAAAGTAGTTTTCCCCGTAGAAATCTGGCGAATAATCATACCCACATTATCTCCTTCATGCGGGTCATTTCTATGAGGTGAATAAGGCGGTGCCTTACTTTTAAGTGCTAAGGCTGTGAACTCAAGATCATCAATATTCGGAATCGTAAATGCATCACCATTCAATGGAATTGAATGCTCATTAATACCACAAAAATGCGACAGAATATTAAAAATAGGAAAACCAGTGGTTAAATCCTGTTTAACCATCTCTGTACAATAGACATCTAAAGGGTCGCCTTCTCGCAAGATTAATAATCCTGTCACATGGTCAATCTGAGAGTCAATAATAACAATTGCCTCTATCCCCGTACCGCGAACTTTATTTTTAGGGTGAATTTCCGGAAAACCTTCTAATTGCGCTCGCACATCGGGAGAGGCATTAAATAATACCCAGTGCTCGCCATCTGATGAAACCGCAATGGAAGATTGATTACGGGTAGTCGCTTTAATAGCCCCCGCCCGTACTGACTTACAATTAGGGCAACTACAATTCCACTGAGGAAACCCACCACCCGCACCTGAACCAAGAACTCTTATTTGCATAATAAAATTTTACTTAAATATGATGAAAAATAGGCAAAAAAAAAGGCTCATTAAGAGCCTCTTTTTATCTAAACCGAAAGTTTAACGGTTGTAGATGTACATAGTGACTTCAAAGCCAAAACGTAGGTCTGTATATGCTGGTGTTTCCCATTTCATAATATTCTCCGGAGTTATTTTAATTGTTATACTAGCTTGATCAAGTAAGCTGTTCTGCAGTATACGATGAAGTTTTTATTTTAGCAACATCATCATGACTTGAAGCAAGTAATATCCTTGTTATATTAATGAAGTAGGGGTATATTCAAGCATTACACTTTATAATAATTATAATCCGGGGATCAATCATGAGCGTTACTGTACTTTTTATCATAATGTTAATTATCGCTACAATCGCATTTGCACCATTAGGCTACTTTATTTATACATACACTAAAAACACAACAGACGGGCCTTTTGGGGAAAAAGAATTTAACAATTCTCATTAAAAACTGATGTTACGCACCCTAATGATATTGCCATTAAAATAGTAGGCTATGAAAACACCTGATATTTTTGACTTATACACCGATTACCTGATCACTTCATTTAGCTATACAACAGCGACAGGCTTGTC
>JAJJBE010000124.1 GCA_020996635.1 Bathymodiolus brooksi methanotrophic gill symbiont | reverse complement strand
ATGAGCTAAATTTAAATGATAATTGCCTGTTGCTTCCATGATGAAAATGGCGTCTTTACCAACCAAATGAAGCAAGATTTTGTAGTCTTTTTCTGTCTGTTGTAATTTGACATGACAGCCTTTACCTTCTTGCTCAAAATAAATATCAAATGTTTCTTTGAAAATATCAATACCGACAAATTTGTTCATCTTAAGTCTCCTAATTTAATATTGAGATCTTAGCTCGCAATCCTAAATGCAGGTTTATTATGACCTTTCGAACTGTTCAGCTTAACTCTCTTAAATAAAGGCAGGTACTTACATTTGAGACGGTGTTTTATCACGCATGACTTTTTATAGTGTGTCCTGCCTTTGTGCTAGAATTCTTAATTG
>JAJJBE010000207.1 GCA_020996635.1 Bathymodiolus brooksi methanotrophic gill symbiont | reverse complement strand
CGACTGCTCGATTAGAGATTCTCAGTGCCCAGCAAGGGCTGAACAAGTTCGCTTTAAAATCGAAACTTTATATTAATGCTATTCGACAAGCTTTTGATGAATTGCAACAATTAAAGTCGGCTACTGCGTAACATCAGTTAATAAGGAGCGAGAATTCAATAATACCCGCGTCTAGCGGGCCTTTTGTCTCCACAGTTGCGTAGCCTGCTATGCGCCTGTTTTCCTAACACGCCTGTGAAGCCAAAATCTTGAGCTATACTTTCGGGTATTATTAAACCCTCGCTCCTAACATGATTTAAGGACAGCCTTTTAGCTTAATTGACAGATGAATAAAAAATCAGCAAAGTATCATATTGGTATCGATTTAGGAACAACACATACGGTTGTTGCTTACGCGGAAACACATAAAAAAACGGCAGAGATTCATATTTTTGAGATTGAGCAATTGGTTGCTCCCGGTGAAGTCTCTAGCTTAAAGTTACTGCCTTCTGTTCGCTATCATCCTGCAACAGGTGAGTTATCAGCAGCAGATATGGCATTTTCTCCATCGGGCGACCAAGCAATTACTGGCCAAGCTGCACGCGCACTAAGTGCTAAAACACAAGGCCGCTTTATTAGTAGTGCTAAAAGCTGGTTATCACACCCTTCTATTGACCACACTGCCGCCATTTTGCCTTGGGGCAGTCATGATGATGTTTATAAAGTATCGCCACTAGAAGCCAGTGCAAGCTATTTGCAGCATGTACGGCAGGTATGGAATCATAAAAACCCTAACACTTTATTCGAAGAACAAAATATTGTTATTACCGTTCCGGCTTCCTTTGATGACTCCGCCCGCTCTTTAACGATAGAAGCTGCCCGTCTTGCAGGTTTACAACATGCCCGATTATTAGAAGAACCTCAAGCCGTTTGTTACGACTGGCTACATAGACATGCGGATACCTTAGAAAACACCTTAAAAAATATTAAACTTTTGCTAGTTTGTGATGTCGGTGGTGGTACAACCGACTTAACACTCATAAAAGTAGATCATTCGCAAAAAGAGCCTAAACTCTCCCGTATCGCTGTCGGAGAACATTTAATGCTGGGGGGAGATAATATCGACCTTACCCTCGCTCACCTTGCAGAATCTCGAATTAGTACTGAAAATAAAAAACTCTCTAGTGCTGATTTATCTTATTTATTAGAGCAATGCCGCATTGTTAAAGAACAACTATTAGCTGATAACGCCCCTGAATTTTTGAGTGTGACTTTATTAGGGGGTGGCTCTAAACTTATCGGTGGAGCACGTTCTGCACAATTTACCCGAGATGAAGTTCACGCGATTGCACTTGATGGCTTTTTCCCGCTTTCTAAAATAGATGAATTACCCAACAAAAAACGCAGTGGTGTGGTTGAGTTCGGCTTACCTTATGCTGCCGAAGCGGCCGTTAGTAAACATATTGCCGCTTTCTTAAAAACCCATCAGCAGACCATTAAATCTGCATTGGGTGAAGCATCCATTCCTGATGCCCTACTCTTAAATGGTGGTGTTTTTCGCAGCCCTAAAATAACACAGCGCACGATTGATCTATTAGAATCGTGGCAATCTCAAGCTCCTTTATTATTAGAAAACCAACACCCAGAGCTTTCTGTTGCTTATGGGGCCGTTAGTTATGGCTTAGCTAGAGAACACAAAAACATCAATATTGGCGGCGGTGCATCACGTAGCTATTTTTTATTAATTGGATCAGAAGAAAAGCAACAAAGTATCTGTATTTTGCCTCGTGGTAGTGAAGAGAATAATGAAATTATTTTAAAGGATCGCCAATTTTCATTACGCTTAGGGCAGCCAGTTAGCTTTCACCTAGTTTCTTTAACGGGTGGAAAAGATTATCAAGTAGGAGAGATTGTTACTTTGAATGATGACTTTCACCCTCTGCCACCACTAGCTGTCGCCTTTGAACATGAAGATTATGCTCAAAATACAGAAGTTGAAGTGCAATTATCTGCCACATTATCAGAAGTAGGGACACTGCAAATTCAATGCATTTCTACCGAAGAGAAGTCACGTCGCTGGAATGTACAATTTCAAATTAGGAAAGCAACAAAAGCGACACTGGCACACAAATTACCTGATAATTTTTTACTTGCCATAGAAAAAATCGAGGCTATTTTTGGCTCTAAATCTAAAGAAATCAACCCAAAGGCTGTTAAAAGTTTACGTGTTGATTTAGAAAAATTACTCGGTTTGCGTAGCACATGGTCTAGTCTTATTTTACGCGAACTATTTTCCGCTTTATTAGAGGTACGAAAAAACCACCGTCGCTCACCCAATCACGAGCGCGTATGGCTAAGTTTAATTGGCTATTGCTTACGTCCTGGTTTTGGTTATCAATTAGATAATTGGCGAGTTGAACAACTTTGGAAAGCTTATAATAATAAAATTCAGTTTGTTAATGAAACTCAAAACTGGAGTGAATGGTGGACTTTATGGCGTCGAATTTCTGGTGGCTTAGATACAGAATCTCAAGAACTTATTTTTGATGATATTGAAAAATATATCAATCCTGCTTCTGCACGCCAAGGTACTGTTGCAAAACAGGGCAAACAAAAAAGTTACGACGATATGGTGCGTCTTGCGGCTGTGTTAGAGCGTTTACCCATCAATAAAAAAGAACAATTAGGTGAATGGTTATTAAAACGCCTACAAAAATCGAGTGAACCAGCACAATCATGGTGGGCAGTCGGTAGAATTGGTGCGCGCGTGCCTTTTCATGCCAGCACTCACTTTGTTGTCCCCCCTGCTACAGCAGAGCTTTGGTTACAGCAGTTACTAACGGTTGATTGGAAAAAAATTCCACAAGCTGCTTTTGCAGCAACCCTAATTGCTCGTATGAGTGGTGACCGGGCAAATGATATTGATACTGAGTTGCGCCAACAAATTTTAGATAAGCTGAAAGCCTCTAAAAACCCTGAGTCATGGCTGTCGCTGGTTGAGTCTGTGAAAGAATTAGATGCCGCAGAAGAAAAACAAATTTTTGGTGAGGCATTACCCGCAGGTTTAAGTTTAATTAATCATTCTTAAATTTACATGATGGGTTTCGCAAAAAACGCTCTACCCATCCCACCCTAGCTAATTCTTTAAAACGTAAGTATTAAAATCATTCTTGCTGGTACTTAGTTATCTTTTTCAACACTGATAAAGGGCATAGCCTGCTTAATTGATTTTATTAGCCCATTCTTAATAGCGCAGTGGAAGCAGCGCTATTAAGAATGGGCTGTTTTCATTACTTTCACTTGCAGTTCATAGTGCTTAGATAATTCAATCATTTTTACTAATGCATTAACAGCGCTCACATTACTACCTTCTAAAGCACCTGAAACCACACCCACACTAGCATCCGCTTTTGGAGGTTCCATCACTACCGATATCAACTTTATCTGCTGGTGGAATAATAATGGGGCCGTCATCACCTAAAACAGGATTCCCTCTACCCGTTTGTAAAAAACCCTCCGAGGTAATGCGTAAATCCCCTGCTTTGGTATAAGCTTCTTTGCTTTCTTTATCTTTTATGGCAATCCAGCCTTCACCATTAATAGCAATATCTAAACACGTCCCGTTGTTTGAATGGGACCAGTACTAAGATCTGTTCCTGGGCGTTCAGTCATCGCATAAACACGGGGAGGATGTCCTGGACCAAAAACAGGCATACTGCGGAATTGCTCAAAATCTGATTTAAAACCAGTTGTTTGTGTATTAGCTAAATTATTAGTATTTGAAGTTTGAGCCAGCATCGTTTGCTTAGCTCCACTCATTGCAATGTATAAACTACGATCCATGCTAGCCCTCTTCTATTACTAATTAAAATTACACGTTTAAAATAGTTTGTACGATGGTTTTTTCAGTCGTAATGACTTGTTCATTTGCCTGATAAGCTTGTTGAGCAATAATTATAGGCGCGCCATTCCTACTTCATGAAACATTGGGATGTCCTATCGCCAATCTTCATTCAGCACGGAGCGATTTATGGGAGCCCCAGTTCGTCCTGCGTCCAACTCAACTACGCAAAAAACACTGCTTCGTTAAGTCTACCTCAAATGACTTGACGGCTGTCGGGATAACTACTTGCCTCCCGAGCGAACTGACCAGTTCACTTCGGATTGGCGAATTTCCCTGTCGCCTACTGCGGACTAAAAATCATCACTTCGCTGCGCTCCGTTTCCCTGATTTTCAGCGAATGTACTAACTGTTCTGATAAATCAACGGTGGAACCTTCCAAAGCTCCTGACTGAATTAGCCCAAAGTTTCCTGTTCCAGCTTGGCCAGAAATAGCTTCCCCCGAAGAAATACTCTCCTTCCAAGTCGTATCCCCTACTTTAGTTAACCCTTGTAAGTTTGCAAAACGAGTTAAAGCAACTTTTCCTAACACTTCAACCCCACCATTACTAAATCGCGCTAAAACCGAACCATCATCACCAATATCAATTCCAGTTAAAGTTCCAACTGGTAACTGATGTTACGCAGTAGCCGACTTTAATTGTTGCAATTCATCAAAAGCTTGTCGAATAGCATTAATATAAAGTTTCGATTTTAAAGCGAACTTGTTCAGCCCTTGCTGGGCACTGAGAATCTCTAATCGAGCAGTCG
>JAJJBE010000001.1 GCA_020996635.1 Bathymodiolus brooksi methanotrophic gill symbiont | reverse complement strand
CGACTGCTCGATTAGAGATTCTCAGTGCCCAGCAAGGGCTGAACAAGTTCGCTTTAAAATCGAAACTTTATATTAATGCTATTCGACAAGCTTTTGATGAATTGCAACAATTAAAGTCGGCTACTGCGTAACATCAGTTAATAAATGAAAAGCATTACTAGTATGCGCCTTCATTATCTCAAACTCCTTTTTCGTATAGCATCCAGGCTTATGAAGAATCTCATGGGCAATGGTCATTTTACCAATATCATGCATTGGCGATGCATGATACAGAATGTCAGCATCCCTATCGCTTAATGTGGGGTGATATTTTGCCAATAATGCTGAGATTTTAGCTACACGCCGAATATGCTTACCTGTCTCATCAGAAGTTGACTCCATCAATTCAGTCAACATATATATCATTTCTTTTTGGCTTTCTTCTAGCTCTGAAAGTAAGCGTTTTTGTTCATACTTGATCTTTATTTCTAAATCAAGATTGTGCTGTTTTAATATTTTTTTGCCCAATAAAGTTGAATATGCTTTCTAACTCTTACGAGTAATTCTTCCGCATGAAATGGCTTGATAATATAATCAACCGCTCCCAGAGAGAATCCCTTACTAATCGCATCGATATCAACCTTGGCTGTTAAAAAAATAATCGGTATATTTTTTGTATTTGGGTTATTTTTTATTTTCTCACAGACATCAAAGCCGGGCATCATTATATCAAGCAAAATCAAGTCAAATTTTGTTTCATCTTGCTCAATCAATGAAATAGCTTCTAACCCTTGCATTGCAAAAGAAAAGTCATAATTGTCTTCTTTTAAAATATTCATTGCGACTTGAATATTTTCAACAACATCATCAACAATCAGAACATGTGGCTTTTGTTTCATGAGTTTTAATACCTAGTTACTTACTTAATTAATTATATTTTGAAGCATCGCACAATAATATATCGTACTCTCAGTCTCTTGTAATCTATTTACAAAAAATTAATTGCCTATAATTAACCATCCCAATAAAGATAAAGCAAACCCTAAAGTCTGCCTTTTACCTCACCTCCTTACACACATCTTTTTAATAATTGAAAATCAATGGCTACAGAGAATCGTATAAAAAACATTCAATTATGTAAATCATTGATTTTAGGATATTATGATACTTGTGTGTAAGGGGATGCTTTTACCTATCGGGAACCTCGAAAAATGACAACATAAAGCACGACTACTTTTCCTAATTAGGTCCTCCTAAAATGATAAAAACAAGTTTATTTGTAGCAGAAGAACACGAAACTAAGGAACGTGCACGGAATAACATCCCGAAGTTATAACGTAGGATTTTTATACCAGGAAGGTTGCTCTCATGAGGCGCATAGTTATTCTACGCAACGAATGAGAGCCGCCTTCCTGGTGCAAAAAGACTAGTTAGAAATCGGGAGATTGTTTCGTGCACGTTCCTAAGCTGGATAAATTAGGAGCGTGCCTGAAAATAACTTAGGCACCCTGGAAGTGAAGCTTTAGCCTCGCCCTTCTGAATGCGAGACTAAAGCTTCACTTCCTGTTTAATTAATCTTTACTTTATTTCATGCACATTTTTCAAGGTCACACTTGCAATTTGATTTCGTTTAGGTATATCAGCATCAATTTAATGTCTTTTGTATCTGTTCAATAGTGTCGACAGTCAATCCTGTAACTGTTTTTATGACGGCTATAGGTACCTTCTCTTTGGTCAGGTTCAGCACGATTTTCCGAGTGACTTCATCACGACCTTGCTCCACACCTTTCTCCATTCCTTGCTCTATTCCTTTTTCCAGACCTTCCTGCAAGCCTTCTTCTCGACCAGCTTTAGATGCGAGTTCTATCGAGCTTTTTTGGATATACACCCAGTCTCTTTTTCGATGTTGAAGCTCTAGCTCTTCTTCACTAAAATTAGCTTCATTCGCTATCTGATACGCTTTTTCTATTTCCTTATTACTATTTTTGGGGACAAACTCCAAACTCCCCGCATTTTTTATAAAATATAACCATTTGTCTTGTATGCTTTGTAGCTCGTGCTCTGCTTTTGTAAATTTAGGTAGCTCAATAAAGATGAGTTCAATATCATCGCTATACTCTGTTAACCGCTGCTTTTCTAATAATTTATACTGGCTTATTAAATCTGGTTGCTCTGGAAATAAGCTAAAGTCAGCAATGGTCAGTGCAATAACAGGGTTGAGCAAATGATAATCTTCCCCTTTTTTTAGCTGGGCCGAATATTTTTTGGCCGCATTATATAAAATACGCTTCTCAAATCCCTCATGATTAAGCACCTGCATTTCAATAATAAGGTGGCTGTTATCATCTAACTCTGCCTTGACATCCACATAGGTATCTTTCATGCCTTTTAACATGGGTATATTATAAGGATCAACAATCGCGAGATTCCATATCTTGTGGTTGTTTTCAAAACGAATGATTGAATTTAAAAAATCAATCAGTATATCTTCTGAATCCTCGCTACCAAAAACTTTTTTTAATGCAAAATCAGTTTTTATATCTAAAAATTTCATCCTAACACCCCATCCAAAACAAGCACCATTTTACCAAAATTTATAACAAAAAATAGGCTTTAGCCACACCCACACTCAAACGACTTGAGGATGCATGATTTTGGATATAAATCAGCCCAAACCATCTCCCCCCCTTTACGCCAAAAAGTTCCCTGCTCAATTTGCTCTGCATTCCCTGTTAATCGTTGTTGACTCATTTTTTTTAAATTCTGATAAACAAGCTCGGCTGCTGTTTGCTCTTTTTCACCCCAACTGGTAACGCGCCCCGCACAATATCGTTGACGTAACAATTGACTTTCTTGCTCTGTCGCTGCTCGTGTTAATTTTTGTAGCCCTTGCCAAGTATTATCATTAGTACATAATTTATTTTTCATCTGCTGGGTATATTCTAAAAATTTCAATACTGCTTCTTTGTGTTGCTTAGCCCAAGCACCAGAAAAAACATATCCAATACTCGGTACTTTTTCTTTTACCTCTAACTGCTGCAACAAATCTGCACCTGTCATCAGTACTGGGTACCCCGCTGCCTCCAACCTGGCAGCATAGTGCCAGTAAGTTAATAAAGCATCAACACGCTCTTGCTTTAATTGGTGTGCTAATAACGCAGGTGCGCCATAAATTTTTTCTGTGCTATTCAATACCCCAGTCAACCCTTGTTTTTGCATTACTGCCCCTAGCAACAAGCTATTTTTATCTAACTCGCCGCCTGCAATAGCCAGTTTTTTTCCTGCCAAATCTTGTAAGCTTTTAATTTGGCTATTTTTAGCTAAAACCAAAGCACCTATGGTATTTGAGTACGGATAAAATGTATAGTCTTTTCCTGTCGAACGTTGCCTAGAAACCCAAACCCAATCAGCCACAATCATATCGACCGAACCTGATAATAAGGCGACTTTTCCCGCTTGAGGGTTTGCCATACGGGTTATTTTTAATTGATATTTCTCTGTTTCTAATAATCCCTGTTGTTCCAGTGCATTTAACTCCCAATTAACCGTACCATAAGCTAGAACACCTAAACGAATCTGTGTTTTTTCACTTGCAAAACTAAGTACCGGTAAAAACAAAAAGTAAATAAGTGCTATTTTTTTAGTGTGAGTCATAAGTAAAAAAGTGGTTAGTAGAAAAAACTGATAAAATCGACTCTATTATATACCCCGTTAAGAATGATTTTTACATCACCACTCTTAATCTCTGTTGATTAGCCACTTTAATGCCTGCTCCCTTAATAAAACCTCTTTTAATTGACCGCTTTGGTCGAACAGTCGATTATGTCCGTATTTCGATTACCGATCGTTGTGATTTTCGCTGTGTGTACTGCATGTCTGAAGAAATGACATTTTTACCGCGCGAACAAATTTTAAGTTTGGAAGAAATCTTTTTATTAGCACAATGCTTTACTGAGCTAGGTGTGGGTAAGATAAGAATCACAGGCGGTGAACCGCTCATTAGGCGTGGCGCTTTAGAACTTTTGCATAATATCGGCCATTTACCTTTATTAGATGAATTGGTAATGACGACTAATGGCTCACAGTTAAGCAATTGTGCAGAGCAATTAAAATTAGCACAAGTATCACGCTTAAACATTAGCTTAGATACCTTAAAAGCAGATAAATTTAAACAACTAACCCGCACAGGGGATTTAGCTGTTGTCTTAAAGGGTATAGAAAGCGCGATTAAAACGGGGTTTAAACGGATAAAATTAAATGCGGTTATCTTAAAAAATCGTAATGATAATGAAGTCGTTGATTTAGTCAATTTCGCACTAAACTCAGGGATTGATATTAGTTTTATCGAAGAAATGCCTCTCGGTGTTATTAGCTCTCATGACCGTGCCGAAGCTTATTATTCCAGTGATGAAATTAAAGCCGATTTAGATGCATACTTTAAGTTAGAAAAAATTCAAGAAACAACCGCAGGCCCTTCTGATTATTACCGTGTTTCAGGCACTGATACTAAAGTCGGTTTTATTTCCCCCCATAGTCATAATTTTTGCAGCACTTGTAACCGAGTGCGCTTAACTGTTGAGGGGCGCTTATTACTCTGTTTAGGCAACGAGCATTCAATTGATTTAAAATCGGTGATGCGCAACAGTGAAAATAACACCGACTTAATTAAACAAGCTATTATTGAATCTATGATGATAAAACCTGAAAAACATGAATTTAATCTTAAAGAACAACCGCTTATTATGCGGCATATGAGCAGTACAGGCGGCTAATTGAATGAAACGCTTCTTTTTATTAATCATCTCTTTATGGCAGCAGCGGTTTAAGCTATATTTTTTTGCTGCACTGATTGGCGCTCTAGCAGGCTTATTTATATTTCTGCCTATTTATGAGTTTCTATTCTTTTATGATGTTGAAGGGGATATACAACTACAGTTAAGTACAGCTTTGTACTACTCATACACGCAACTCAGTACCGCACTAAATGGTGAAGCACCCAAAAAGACATTATTTTTCATGCAAATAGGTGCAGTTTTCGGATTAATTATTGCATTCATTTACGAAATGTTGCACCGCCGTTTACAGCGTATTAATCGCTTAAGTTTTGAGCTATCAACCGACATCCATAGCATTATCGCGCAAGGTGAAAGTAATTTATTGGAATTTAAATCTTCTTTTCGCTGGGACTTAGAACAAAAAAGAGTTAATAAACTATTAGAAGCCGTTATTTTAAAAACATTGGCAGGCTTCTTAAATAGTACAACGGGCGGTACTTTATTAATTGGGGTCGCTGACAATGGTGATTTAATTGGCTTACAAAATGATTACCACTCCTTAAAACGACAAGACCAGGATGGCTTTGAACAAGCTATTATGACGGCTATTTCAACTAATTTAGGTGCGGATTTAGCCCCCTTTATAAAGGTACTCTTTCATGTAGTTGATCATGATAAACATATTTGTCGCCTGATTATTTTACCTTCACCTCGCCCGGTTTTTTTTAGCCAAAATAAAACACCTAAGTTTTACTTGCGTACAGGCGGCGGTACTCGTGATTTAAACATACAAGAAGCCGTAGATTTTATTACTCATCGCTGGCACCGTTAAAGCACCGTCACTTTTTAACCTTTAGATACTTTATCTCTATGTCTCATAAACGCCTTTATTATCAATTAATCCCCGTTGTTTTGTTATTGATTGCACTTGCTGTTTGGCTACAACCTGACTTATTTCAACGTGCGGCAGGTATTAATTTACCTAAAGGGGTTAACCCCGAATTTAAACAAACCTTAAAAATTGATAAACCTTGTGTAGACTTACACCCAGAATGGCGTTTAGCACAAAACATTGATGGCGTAAAAATATCTGAATCACGCCTATGTGAACCTGATAACCCTTATGATGTCGCTGCTTTTGTTTTAGGCATGAATAATATTTCTATGCCTACCTTAATGAGCACTAATATTGCTGAAGATGCACTGATCAAATCAGATGACCTTGATAGTGATGGTGACCCTGATATTATTCATATTAAATTAGAAGTACTTGAACTTAATGGTGCCACACCTGATAGTGCCAATGTCGCCCCACAATATGAAATTGCTCCAGGAATTCTGCCGGGCATGTGGGCATTTTCACCTAAATTACGCGGCATGAGTGTCAAAAATTTCCGTTCAGTAAAACTTAATGCTATTTTACGCGCTCCCTCTCCTGTTATTCGTATCGAGCAAGGTGATAAAGTTTATATCACTTTAGAAAACACCCATTACTTCCCGCACACAATTCATTTTCACGGTGTAGACCATGCGTTTAAAACCAGTAAAGGCGGCGATAATGACGGTGTTCCGGTAACAGGGGAAAAGGCAGTGATGCCAGGAAAAACACGTACTTATGAATTACAGCCGCGCCATGCTGGCACCATGCTATACCACTGCCATGTACAAACAGATAAACATCTGATGATGGGTTTAGTGGGTATGTTTGTGGTAGAAGAAAACCGCCCTAATAACTGGGTGCAAACTTTTAATGTCGGTGCTGGGCATGTCCGTTATTCATCGGTAGCCATTAAAGAAAAATACCAGCGTGAGTATGATTTACATTATCAATCGATTGATAAAAACTTAGCAAAAACCATTCAGCATTCTAACGATATTCGTGAGATTTCTAAGAATATGCACCGTGTTTATAATATGAGTGAATCCAATGAAAACTATTTTCTACTCAATGGCCATTCCTTTCCTTACACTTTGCGTGATGCATTAATCATCGCGAAGCCCGATGAAAACATCAAACTGCGCGTCGCAAATACACAGCACAGTAGTATTGCCATTCATATCCATGGCCATAAAGCGACTATTACAGATTATGATGGTGTCGAACAAAACCCTGCCGCACAAATTACCCGCGATGTCTTTCATTTGGCCGCTGCGCAACGCTTAGATTTAAAACTACAAACGACGAATGATGGTTTGCATAGTTATGGTGAGGGAGTTTGGTTATTTCATGATCATGTAGAAACTGCCGTGGCGAATGATGGTATGAGTCCGGGTGGTAATATAGCCTTAATGGTGTATGAAAATATGCTCGGTGCTACAGGCCTACCCATGATACGCCCAGATGCCTTAGATGACTTTTTCACTAATCGTTATTATGCAAAAAAACAAGCATTATGGGGTAAAAAAGAAGCGGGCACATTTTCTCCTAACAGCTTACAGCTTATCTTATTCGCTTTATTACTGGGTACGATTGTAGGGTTAATCATTTTTATTGTTCGTGGTTTAAAAGGAGCTAAATAATGAAAGCATTCACTTTATTCTTAGTTTTTATCAGCACTCCACTTTTTGCAGCAATGAATCATGGCGGCATGATAATGGATGAAACGGGGATGATTATGAATCATAACCCAGATATTTTACCGAAGGACTGCCCTAAAATAAGTAAAGATATCGATATTACTATCCGTGCTGGACAGCAATATAGCAAAGATTTTGCAGGAAAAATGTTCACTTATGATAAGCGTGATTGGCAAGTTCCGGGCTGTGCTCGTGTGAATGTTACTTTTATTAATGATGATGATATTCGTCATCAATTTATGATTCATGGCTTACCTGGCTATATGTACCCTAAAGGTATGTTTACCATTGAAATATACGGAAAGGGGCAAAAAACCGCTTCTTTTATTGTTCCTAGCCGTGATTACACTTACTACATTCATTGCGAAGTCTCACAACACACAGAAAAAGGTATGAAGGCTCAGTTGAAAGTGGGGAAAAGTAGTGGGGATTTAAACAGTATTCTAGGGCTAACAGCCGCATTAACACCAGATATCTACCCTATTAATAATACTCAGATTACGTGGCTAAGTATGCTGATTAGCTTTATATTGGGTATTGTTTTTATACTTTATGTAGGCAATTTTTTACGCCTAAAACTAGGCAAATAATGTATTGCCCAGACAGTTCTAAACGTAAAAATCAATGACCCTAAGTAATAATAATATCTTCAATATTTTTTTCTATTAATACATCTAAATCACCACGTCGTCGATCAGATTTACGCTGCTCATCTACTGCTGCTATAGGACGGTACTTTAGCCGTGGGTCATTTGCTTTATCTCGTCGAACATATTCACGTAAAGTGACAAGCCGCTCAAGTAATTTAGTATTATTTAGTGTATCAACAGCTTTTGTAGCTTTGTAGCTAAGTTATCTGGTTCAACAGCAATCAATCCATGAAACTCAAATTTATTAGTCATTGGATCTTTTAACTGCATAATTTCTACATCCCCAATAAACTTGCTACTTTCTAATTCAGCAGGTGTCATACCTGATTCAATAAAATCAAGAATATTTATATGTGTCGCTTCCATGCCAATATTTCGTATAAAAATAATCACGTTATTTTATCCCCGCTATTCTTTTTAACTTCATTTTATTAAATATGTCCCTTATCCAATACAGGTAATACCCTGTATTGGATACCTGTTCCAGAAAAACATTCTTTTAATTGCCGTAATACACTAGACAAGTTTTTATCTAATAAATAAATTTGAAAGTTCACTTGCTTTTGCCGTCCAGCAACCTGCTCTGCTAAACTCATTTTTTCATGCCCATCACCATGATGCGCATTAACAGCTGAGCTACTAAAGCTTTCAATAACGTCAATTGCTAGCAAACAATCAACAAAATCTTCTTCTAATATAGGCGGTACATTAATACTGATTAAAATGTCTTGTTTACTCATACTAGCTCCTGCTTAGCTTCACCATATTTTTTGTACAAGATAGGCAACAAAACGAGCGTTAAAAATGTTGACGATACCAAGCCGCCAATAATAACAATCGCTAATGGTTTCTGGATTTCCGAGCCTACACCCGATGCAAACAACATCGGCAATAAACCAAAAGCCGTTAATGAAGCCGTCATTAATACTGGACGCAACCGGCGCTCAGTCCCTAATATAATCACTTTTGACATTTCCATACCTGTTGCTCTCAGCTGATTAAAATAGCTTAATAACATCACACTATTAGGTACTGATACCCCAAGTAAACCAATAAAACCAATGGCCGCAGGAACTGACAAATATTCCCCTGAAATCCATAAAGCAAACACCCCCCCTATCATTGCTAAAGGAATATTAGAAAAAACCAATACTGCCTGCCTTAAGGAGCCAAAAGTAGTGAATAATAATAAGAAAATAAGCAACAAAGAAACAGGCACAACAATCGCAAGTCGTTTAGCTGCGCGCTGCTGATTCTCAAATTGTCCCCCCCATTTTAATAAATACCCCGCTGGCAATTCAACTTTATCATTAACAACTACTTTTGCATCCTCCACAAATCCAACTAAATCACGGCCTTCAACATTACTACGTATCACAACAAAACGTTGGCTATGCTCTCGTTGTATAGAAACAATACCATCCACTTTATCAATGCTAGCTACCATTGATAAAGGTACACGCGCACCATTTTCCAAAGTAATTTGTAGATTTTCAAAACTTGCACTATCTGCATTTGCCTTTAAAACCAAAGCCGTTCGGCGCACACCTTCTTGTACGACCCCTAATTTTAAACCCTCAATTTGTACTCTTAAAATTTTCTCTATTTGCTCAACATCTAAACCTAAGCGGCCTGCCGCAAGTCGATTAACAGTAATTTGTAAATACTGCATACCTTCCTTTTGGTTAGTAAATACATCTGTCGCACCTTTAACGGTATTTAAAGCAGCTTCAATTTCTTCCGCTTTTTGATTTAAAAGAGCCAAATCAGTCCCAAACAATTTAACGGCTACATCACCACGCGTGCCCGTTAACATTTCTGAAACACGCATTTCTATCGGCTGGGTAAAACCATAAGCAACCCCAGGAATACCCTGCATAACATCACGTATTGCATCAATTAATCCTGCTTTTGAATCCATCCGCCATGTTTCTTTAGGCTGCAATTCCAAGAAGGTGTCGGTATCATTTAAACTCATCGGGTCTAAACCTAACTCATCAGAACCTACCCGAGCAATAATATTTTTAATTTCAGGCACATTTTTTAATAAATGTTTCTGAACTTGTAAGTCCAGTGCAATTGAATTCTCTAAAGTAATAGAAGGTAACTTTTCTAATTGCATAACAATATCGCCCTCGTCCATCGTCGGTATAAAAGAGCTTCCTAGCTGCATAAATATACCTAGCGTCACTAGCAACATAGCACCCGCTGTAATAAAAACTTTTTTACTATTAGCAATACTCCAATGCAAAATCGGCATATATCTCAAGCGTATTTGTTTTGAAAAATTAGGCTCCGCGATACCCTCTGGCTTTAATAAGTATGATGCAAAAACAGGAATCACCGTTAATGACAAAATTAACGCTCCAACCAAAGCAAAAACGATGGTTAATGCAACAGGTGCAAATAATTTCCCTTCCAATCCTTCCAGAGCTAATAAAGGCAAAAAAACAATAATGACAATTAAACTACCTGAAATAACAGGTGCTGCAACTTCTCGTGTGGCTCGATAAATATTATGCAATTTAGGCAGCCTTTGTGCCTTTTCTTTATCAGAAAATTGCATCAGTATATTTTCCACTACCACCACTGAAGCATCAACTAACATACCAATCGCAATAGCTAAGCCCCCTAAACTCATTAGGTTAGCGGTCATTCCCGTGATTTTCATTAAAATAAAGGTAAATAATGCAGCTAAAGGCAGGATGAGGGCAACCACTAAAGAAGCACGCACATTCCCCAAAAAAAGTACCAATAAAATAATAACAAATATAATGGCTTGCACTAATGCACTGGTGACTGAAGAGACCGCCGAATCAACTAACCTTCCCCGGTTATAAAAAACCTCTAAACTTACCCCAGCCGGTAAACTTGATTTTAATTCCGCTAATTTATTCTCTATTTCGTGGACTGTTTTACCTGCATTAGCGCCGCGTAAACTTAAAACAAGCCCTTCAACGGCTTCACTTTCACCATTTCTAGTGACTGCGCCATAACGTGTTAATGAGCCAATTTTTACTTTAGCAACATCACTGACTCGTATTGGAATCCCCGAATTATTAGCAATGACAATGGCTTCCACATCTGCTAATTTTTTAATACGGCCTTCGGTACGGACTAATAAAGCTTCTTCACCTTCATTTAAACGCCCCGCGCCATCATTACGATTATTATGTTGCAACGCTAGTACTAACTGGTCTGTGCTAATTCCTCTTGCTGTCATCAAAACATTATTAGGCACAACTGAAAATGTTCTTACTAACCCTCCTAAAGCATTAACATCAGCAACACCTGAAACAGTTCTTAAAGCAGGTCTAATCACCCAGTCTAATAAACTACGTCTTTCCATAAGACTTAAATCTCCCCCTTCTATAGTGAACATAAATGTTTCACCTAAAGGTGTCGTCATGGGGGCTATTCCACCTGATATTCCTTCGGGTAAATCAGCCCACACAGCATTTAATCGCTCAGAAATTTGCTGTCTAGCCCAATAAATATCCGTTCCTTCTGCAAAATCAACGGTAATATCTGTTAGTGAATATTTGGCAATAGACCGCAGCATCGTTTGCTTAGGAATCCCTAGCAACTCAACTTCTATCGGTGCTGTAATTCTTGCTTCAATTTCTTCTGGAGGCATTCCGGCCGCTTTAATAATTATTTTAACTTGTATAGGGGAAACATCAGGAAAGGCATCAATAGGCAACTCTTTAAATGCCGTATAACCACCCCCAATCAATAAAAGAGTCATCAGCAGCATTAACAAGCGCTGTGTTAATGCTAATCGTATTAAGGCAGACATTATTCAGCTCCACCTAAACCTAATAAATTAGCTTTTAATGCCATCGCACCTCTTAGCGCAATAACATCCGTTTCTTTTAATTTTCCAGAAATAATTAATTTTTGTGCATTTTTACTTAAGACCGTCACCGCCTGTGCAGTAAACCCTGATACTGTTCTTATAAAAACATAGCTAATTCCTTTAGACTTAACCAGTGCCGTACTGGGTATTTGAAACATAAGCTCATCATGCATTTTATTAATTTTCACACTCAATACTTGACCCGCTCTTAGATTTTTTACTTTGCCTTCAATAGCCGCACGCGCTAAAACAGTTTGAGTTTGTTGATCAACATTCTGACCTAATAAAAAAATCTTAGCATTCAGGTTAATCCCTAAAACAGTAATTCGGTCACCGATATTAACTTCATGAATTCTCTGTTGAGGAATGTGCATATCCAGCCATAATTGACTTAAATCTGCAACACGAAATAAGGGGGATAAAGCATCCGCTCTTTGTCCTGCTTTTACTTTTCTATCTAAAACAACACCAGAAATAGGTGCAATTATTTTAAGCTGGCTACTGATATTATGTTTTTTTTCTAAATTTTTTATCTGCCTTTTAGAAAATCCAATCGCACTTAATAACTGCCCTGTTTCATCAACATAAGATTGATAAACTTGATGGTTCATTTTCGTTTTTAACCAACGCCTATCTGAAATCACTCCTTCATTAAATAATTTTTTATCCCGCAAAAGTTCAGCTCTGGATAGCTGTAAATCATTCACAGATTTTAAGTGCTGCTGTTGTAATTTGAGTACCTCAGGGCTATTAATAATCGTTAAAACTTGGCCTTTATTAACCCTGTCCCCAACCGTTACTTTTATTTGTTGAATAAGCCCTGCATATAAAGTACTAACAATATAGTCACTTTTAGGAGGAATAGTTACCTGTGCAGGTGCATCAAATAAAGGTAGCTCTGTCATACTTTGTAACTTACCTAATTCGATACCTAAATTTTGTACTTGTTCAGCAGTTAATTTAATCGCTGTCGCCTGTATGGAAAAACTAATTAAGACCAAGCTAATCATTAATAATTTTTTCATGGCAACACTCCTACCGCTTGGTTATATAAAGCAATATTTCGTTGTAATTTAAGTTTACTCTCCGCTAATTGATTAATAGCAGATTGTGAGCGTGCCTGAATTTTCAAATAATCCATTAAATTGATTTCTCCTGCATCAAAGCTTAGGCTTGCCATTTTTATATACTCTTGTGCATTACTTTCCATCTGTTTGGCTAATTCCAACGTGACCTGCTCTATTTCTAACTCATGTTCAGCTTCATGTAACTCTAAAGATAACTCTCTATGTAGGTGCGCTCTTTCTACTTCAGCTTCTACCAATGCACTATTTGCTGCTGCCACCTTAGGTGCTGCATAAGAAGTGCCTCCAAAGGGAACTGAAAAACCAAAGGTAATACTATCAACCGTGTCTTCACCTCTAGCCTCTCGCTCGGTATTACCTCCAATAGCAAAAGTCGCTTGCCCTGCTCCCTTCGCTTTTATCCATTTCATTGCTGATTTTTTCTTTAAAATAAGGGTATTAACTCTAAGCAGTGCAGGATGTTCAGCTGTGATTTTAGCTAATGCGCTTTGCTGTTCTTCAATCTTCGCTGGCATTACTTCGGACTGTGTTAAATAAAAATAAGCTTTGCGTGCATGCATGGTTTCAGCTTCTGCTTGGATAAGATCCGTCTTCTTTTGCAACATATCACTTTGCACTAATAACAAATCAGTCCTTGCTAAATCCCCTAAATCAACACGACGTTTGACCGTTGCTAATAGTTTTTCAGAAAACCTAAATTGCGCTTGTGCAAATAACAATTTCTGCTGCGCCATTTTAATTTCCCATAATGCATGTCTAAGTAGACCCGCTACCTCTAAATGAATTAATTTCTCTTTAGCAGCAACTTGTAACAGCGAATAATTAGCAAGCTCTTGTCCTGCACTACGCTGCCCCCAATTCCATAATGGCACTGAAACCCCAGCATCCACTTCATAAGCACCTGTTTTTGAACCGGCAAAATCATCCTTATAATTCACATAAACGGCTGCACCTCCTGCCAGCCACTGATTACCTCTTTGGCTTAATGCATTACCTTCTTCCTTAATTGCAATAAGCAATTGATAATCAGGGTATTTTTCTACACTTTGTGTTACTAACTGTGCCAAACTTAAAGCATGACTAAGCTTTATACTATCAATATGATCAACAAGGTAATGGCCTTCGGCTTGTGCAGAAAGTGGCGTTATGAAAACAAACACCATAAGGAAAGATCTAAACAACATTTTTATTCCTAAAAAATTAATTTTTAATCGGTACTTTAGGGACGAGGGTATTATTGAACTATCGTTTCTTGGAATGTGCATAAAATAAAGTAAACATCAATCAAACGGGAAGTGGGACTTTAGTCCCGCATTGAATCAGGCGAGGCTAAAGCCTCACTTCCAAGTTTCAATTTATTTCATGCAAGTTCCTTAGTACCAACTAAACTAAATTGGATTAAATTATTCTGTAAGCAAAATAATATTCACCATAAAAACTCAAACTTTTAATTTTGTTCGTTATAGCATTATAAAATAATGCTATAAACCACAATTAACAAGCAATTAAAAGCGACTAAGATTTTATTTGGGGTGGTGCGCGTGGGGCTGTAACAAAGAATTTAACACTCGTTTTACTGGTGTTAAAAAAGGCAGGGAAAACAATCTTTTGTTCAGACTGTTGGAGCTGTAGATAGCGCCATAAATGTTGCTGAACATATAGCTTAGGCAATAAATCTGTTAAATTATTCTTTTCTTTTATAACTGAATTTAAAGTAATAATAACATCAGTATGTTGCACACTTTGTAAGTGCTCAGTACTGCTACCACTATTGTCTATTGCTAACTGTGTACCGAAGGTATGAATATAAATACTTCCATCATCACTGCTAGCATCAGTATGCGCATGAACTAAAGGCGCAAAGACCTGAAGCAACAAAAGCATAAAAACACATGACTGGCGAAGAAGTAATTGCATTTTTTGATGATATGCCAAATAGCAAAATAATTCAATCGCATTAAAAATAATGTTAAATTACTCAAACTTTATATTCCACCCATATTCTCCTAAAGGTACTTATCAATGCGCGATAGGCTGATTATCACCATCACAGATTTTAATGGTTCAAAACATTTTAATGCAGCAATTCTCAATTTAGGATTCAGTGATAAAATAACCTTAATTCCTAGTTAAAAAAACCAACCAGTGATAGATACCGTCGAAACAATAACAAGCTTCACGCAATCAAATTTGATTGGACAGATCAA
>JAJJBE010000220.1 GCA_020996635.1 Bathymodiolus brooksi methanotrophic gill symbiont | reverse complement strand
ATTCTCAGTGCCCAGCAAGGGCTGAACAAGTTCGCTTTAAAATCGAAACTTTATATTTATGCTATTCGACAAGCTTTTGATGAATTGCAACAATTAAAGTCGGCTACTGCGTAACATCAGTTAGTAAAACGTAGTGAATCTCCACCGCCTAAAACCGTTGTTAATTTATTTTCTTGCAAGATAATATTTTGATAATCAGGCGTTAAATTCTGCTCAGGCGGCAAAAACCAAATTTGTACAAACTCAGCTCGACCATCATTTAGGCGCGCCATTCCTACTTCATGAAACATTGGGATGTCCTATCGCCAATCTTCATTCAGCACGGAGCGATTTATGGGAGCCCCAGTTCGTCCTGCGTCCAACTCAACTACGCAAAAAATACTGCT
>JAJJBE010000085.1 GCA_020996635.1 Bathymodiolus brooksi methanotrophic gill symbiont | reverse complement strand
TACGCAAAAAACACTGCTTCGTTAAGTCTACCTCAAATGACTTGACGGCTGTCGGGATAACTACTTGCCTCCCGAGCGAACTGACCAGTTCACTTCGGATTGGCGAATTTCCCTGTCGCCTACTGCAGACTAAAAATCATCACTTCGCAAGCTCCGTTTCCCTGATTTTCAGCGAAAGAATTCAAACTACACAAAGGATAATGCAGAGTTTGTGCCAATATTTAAAAAAAACAATAAAAACCTATTAATCACTTGATTTTAAAGTATTTTTTATTATCTATTAAATTAATGTTAAAATCATTTTAAAGACATTAAAGGAAGTGCTAGTAAGATAAGTGAGGCAAAACAATATATGCCTGTAAAATATACATGGCGCGCTTGATATGCCCGTAAGATAAAGGAGGCGCATCTAAGTATGCTAGTGAAATTGTGGTGGCGCATTAAATATGCCTATCGAATGATGGGCATACGAGTGGTGTACTGGTGAAATAATCATAGCAACATGGCTAAAATCAAGATGAAAAACTATATCAGCATAAAAACATATTCTAGTTTAACTGAAGTGAGTGAGCGTACAGTGAGGCGCTATATTTCCATGAAGGAGATTGCTTTTCTCTTTGATGAGCTTAAAAATAAAACTCTAATTGCGACTGACGAGTTGGAAAAAAACTGCTCTATGGCTTTGTCTATTGATGATATTTCTTTAATTATAGAGGCTGATAGCGGGGATTCTGATGCGCAAACTGATCTTGCGTTATTATGTTTAGAGCATTATAGGCCAAACATTGCGCTACATTGGTTAAACTTAGCTGTAAAACAAGGTCATTCTGATGCAATGCACCTTTTAGGCCAATGTTACTTGTCGGGTAATGGCATCGCTAAAGATAAGAACCTGGCGATGACGTGGATATCTAAGGCGGCGACTTTAGGCCATCAAATCGCGTTAAAACAAATGGATGGACTCCATTTTGATTAAGGGCGCAGCAAGGTAGAAATCAAGGGAGCAGGCTGCCCATTTCCCCAGCAAGGCCGCTCTCACCCAGCTCACGCTGAAATAAGACTAAAAACATAATCTTTTAATAAAACGCTGACTATTGTTGCGACAATTAACCACTGAATTTTATCAAACTTAGCATGAGACAGAGCAATATCAAATTTTAGCTCATTTCTTAACTCTTTTATATCTGTTTTTAGCTCATTTCTTAGTTCAGTTATATCTGTTTTTAGCTCATTTATATCAGACTTTAGCTCATTTCTTAGTTCAGTTATATCTGTTTTTAACTCCTCGCGCGTTACCATATGCTGTGCATTATGTAGTAGTAGCTGAACAATATCTTTCTGAGTTAAATTTCCATCTGAAATATCTTTATTTAAATCACTCATCTTAATGCCTCTAAATTATCTAGCTGAATTATACAGTGGAAAAGTTTTTATTGAGCGGAAATTAAACCGATAAAAAAAGGCGCGGGGGTTGCTAGAAAATCTAAAAAAGAAACTCAGGAGAATCTTTGAATACTAACGGTGCACCTAAGCAAACAAAGATTCAATCTAAATCTATTTTTTAACACTTACCTTTGGCTTACTGATCGTACCGCCAATTCTTGCATAATGCATTAACACTGCAATACTCAAGGATCTATCGGCAATTTTTTCTAAGCGCCGCAAGGCTGACATAACAACTTGATATTCACGAGATAAGTGAATATTTTCATTTAACTCATTCAATAAACTTTTTTCTATCATTTTATAGAGTTCATCATTTTTATCTTCTTCTAAAACAACGCTTTTATAAAGTTTATTCACCTCTTCCTTATCTTCCGTATTTAAAAGTGCCGTTGCATTTTTGACTGCTTTTACGCAAGTTTTTTGCAAAGGAATGGCATATTCTAAAATACTTTCTTGATCCATTTCCCCCGATAAAACGCTGGGCAAATCACGAATAAATGAGCGACAACTATTTTCTATACGGTCAAATTCGTTGGTCACTTTTAAAAAAGCAACTAGCTGTCTTAAATCTCTTGCTTCTGGTGAATATAAAGCACAGACATGAATAATTTGATTATCAATTTCGGCAATTCTCTCACGCCATGTTTTTTTAGAATAAAGCTCTACACTCGCTATTTTTGAAATCTCACGCGCTTCTAATACACTTAAAATATCTTTATTGACGTGTAAAACATGTTCACCTAACTCAACCATATCTTGTTGAATCTTATTTAGCTTTTCTAATTCTGTGGGTAGCATTAGCCAAACCTCCCGGTAATATAATCTTCAGTTTTCTTTTCGACTGGGTTAATAAAAATTGTTTCTGTCTCCGCGTACTCAATTAAATCGCCCATGTGGAAAAATGCTGTCATGTCCGCAATACGCCCTGCTTGTTGCATGTTATGTGTCACGATAATAATGGTATATTGTTTTTTTAGCTCTAACATCAGGGCTTCAATTTTTTCTGTGGATATAGGATCTAGCGCTGATGTCGGCTCATCCATTAAAATCACGTCAGGCTGTACAGCAATCGTACGTGCAATACAAAGGCGCTGCTGCTGTCCACCTGATAAGGATGTACCCGGTTCAGATAGCTTATGCTTAACTTCTTCCCATAAACCTGCTTGAATCAATGATTTTTCTACTAATTCATCACAGCTTGCACCTTTTTTGACGATGCCATGTTTAAGTGCGGCATAAGCGATATTTTCATAAATTGATTTTGGAAAAGGATTGGGCTGCTGAAATACCATGCCGATACGTTTACGCACCGCCACTTCATCGACATCTTTATCGTAGATATTTTTATCATCAATAATGACTTCCCCCTCTATTTTAGCGCTAGTAATCAGGTCATTCATACGATTTAGGCAGCGTAAAAAAGTTGATTTCCCACAGCCAGATGGCCCGATAAGTGCGGTAATCTTATTTTCTTGAATATCCATACTAATATTATGCAAAGCATGGTTATCGCCATAGTATAAGTTCAAATCACGAACTTGAATTTTAGTGTTTTTTTCTTGCTTCATTTACCACTTAACCTCAAATTTCTTTCTTAAATAAATTGCAAATGTATTCATTGTAATTAATACGCTAATTAAAACCATAATTCCTGCCGCCGTCCGCTCTACATACGCTCTTTCTGGCATCCCTGCCCAAGTAAATAACTGCGCAGGCATCACGGTTGCCGCTTCAAATATCGAAGTGGGCGTATCGGGGATAAAGGCAATCATCCCAATAATAATTAATGGTGCGGTTTCCCCCATTGCATGCGCTAATCCAATAATAGATCCCGTCATAATTCCTGGAAATGCTAAAGGTAAAACATGGTCTTGCACCACCTGTATTTTTGTTAAACCTAAGCCGTAGCCTGCTTGACGAATATTATCAGGAACACTACGTAATGCAGCACGAGCACTCACGATAATAACGGGCAGGGTCATTAAGGCTAAAGTCAGTCCGCCCACTAAAGGGGAACTACGCGGCATGCCAAAAAGAGTGATAAATACCGCTAAACCTAATAACCCAAAAAGAATGGAAGGAATGGCTGCTAGGTTATTAATATTGATTTCAATTAACTGAGTCCAACGATTATCAGGCGCAAACTCTTCTAAATAAACCGCGGTCATTACACCGAGAGGAAACGCAACGACCATCATAACGAGCAGAGTTAAAATAGAACCGATAATGGCGGATTTAAAGCCTGAATTTTCAGGAATTTTTGAGTCCCCATGAGTGAAAAATATTTCATTAAATTGCAGCTCAACCTTGCCTTCCTTTTGCATCGCATCAATTAGCTTTATATTTTTCGCTTTAACTTTGTAGTAGTGTCCTTTTAAATATTGATCTACTTGATGATTCAACAGTACCCATCGTGTCTGTGTCGTATTCATTAATTCAGGATTCGCTTCTACCTGTCTAGGAATGCCTCTTAACCAAGAACGACTCACAACACGTCGATATTTTTTATCAACCGCTTGCCGTATTGAAGCTAAACTTTTTTCACTATAGCTAACATCAATTTTTATATACGCCTGTTGAAAATCTGGCAAGCCTTTGTAAACCATATCACCTAAAAAAAACAATAAAAAACTGATAGCAAAAACGATAGAAGAAAGTGTAAACAATTTAAAAGCTTTAGCACGAAAATGACGCGCATTTAAGGAAGCATCATAAAATGGGTTATCTGATTTTGGTGTGGATCGACTCATAAGGTATTCACCTTGTATTTTTCTTTAAACTTACGAATTAAACTAAGAGAAATCACATTGAGCACTAATGTCACGGCAAATAAAACTAAGCCTAAAGCAAATGCTGAAAGTGTATCGGGCGAATTAAACTCATTATCTCCGACTAATGCATCCACAATTCTTACCGTAACTGTGGTCATATCTTCTAGCGGATTCCAGGTCATATTAGGACGTAATCCTGCCGCCATCACAACAATCATGGTTTCTCCTAACGCTTTTGATAAACCTAAAATTGAAGCTGAAATAATCCCAGGTAACGCAGAGGGTAAAACGATATTAAAAATAGTTTCCCCTTCTGTCATGCCTAAGCCCAGTGAGGCTTTGCGCAAAGAATCTGGTACTGCACGAATGACATCATCACTCAGCGATGAAATAACAGGAATAATCATAATTCCCATCACAATCCCACTTGCTAAAGCACTATTAAAAGAGGCTTGAATGCCAAGGGACGCAAAGAAATTTACAATTCCAGGTGCTACTGTAATAGCGGCAAAGAACCCATAAACAACCGTAGGAATACCTGCTAGTATTTCTAATAAAGGCTTTAATTTATCACGCCAAAAAGGGCTGGCATATTCACTTAAAAAAATAGCACTACCTAAGCCAATTGGCAATGCAACCGCCATTGCAATAAAGGTAATCATAAAGGTGCCGGCAAAAATGGGTAAGGCACCAAATTTGCTATTATCAACACCAGGAGACCATTCTGTGCCGGTTATAAAATACCAGAAACTGCGCATTTGAAAGAATTCAATTGCTTCAAATAAAATAGAAAAAAGTACCCCAAAAGTGGTTAGTACTGAAATGGCAGCAGCACTTATTAAGCAGAGATGAATAAGCTGCTCTTTTAAGCCATGATTGCGCTGTTTTAATTCGAAAGATTTCAAAAAAGTATCCTATATAAAACTTACCATGCACCAAAAGGCTGAATAAAAGTTAATTTATCCAACCTCTTAATGTTGCTTTACCCTATAAGCCTAGTGGGGAAACTAGAGCTAAACAAAGCAAAGCTTGTTGTAAAAATTTCAAACAACTTATTTCTTAACTAAATCATCTAGCGACAATTTAGTGTGGCTCATAACACTTGCTCTGATAGCAGTACGGCGTGCATCTGGTAAAGCAATCAAACCAATTTCACCTAAAATCCCTTCAGGACCAATCAATTCTTCACTCATAAACATTGCTACATATTGATCAATTGCAGGAACAGAAGCTCTATGTGAATTTTTAACATAGAAGAATAAAGAGCGAGAAATAGGGTACGCACCACTAGAAATAGTTTCTGGTGTTGGTAAAATGCCTTCAACTGTTGCAGCACTCACTTTATCATCATTTTCCATTAGAAAACTATAACCAAAAATACCGATAGCCGCTGGATTTTTATCTAACTTTTGTACGATTAAGTTATCATTCTCACCGGATGGAACGTACACGCCATCTTGTCTAATTTTGTGATATTTTTTGTAGCCTTTATTTTTAACTTTATCTGCTTTATATAAAGAAGTATAAACATCCATTTTCTTAGTCTGAGCTTTCATGATCATATCTTCGAAAGCATCACGCGTACCTGAACTTGTTGGTGGACCGTAAATGATAATCTCTCTATCAGGTAGGCTAGAATCTATTTGCTTCCAATTTTTATATTGGTTTCTAATTAAACCTGAGCTATCTTTAGCAGGCACTTGTTCTGCAACGGCTAACAATAAGTGTTTCTTAGTTAGCTTTAAAGGTGCATTACTTTTATTTTGTGCAATGGCAATACCATCAAAACCAATAACGGCTTCAGTAATATCTGTTACACCATTTTCAGCACACATTTTGAATTCTTTTACTTTCATACGGCGAGAAGCGTTGGTAATATCGGGTGTGTTTGCATCCCCTCCTTTACAAAATAACTTCATACCACCACCTGAACCCGTTGATTCTACAATCGGTGTTGGATTTTTAGTGGTTGCTCCAAACTCTTCAGCAACTGAGCTTGAAAAAGGATAAACAGTTGAAGAACCCACAATTTTAATTTGTTCAGCCGCATTTGTAGTGACTGCTACCATTGTAAGAACTGACCCTACAATCATTGATAAGACAGGTTTCTTGAGCATCATTTTTTATTTCCAATTTTGTATAAAATGTAACTAAAGTATAAGAAGCAAATGTGACAAGCTTGTGACAATATTTAAATATTTTTCATAAAAATAGGCAGCATAAAAAAGAGCTACAAAATTTCGTATTTTTGTCATACAGTTATCCATTATAATAAGACCGCGTCTTACTTTTGATTATCTACTTTTAAAACTACTGGACTCTATATTTTATGAACCTACCTACACAAGCGAACAGTTCCCTGCGAACTGAAGCACTCAAACTAGGTGGTGCTGCGCTATTTTTAGCTGGCATCGTTTTTTTCGTCAGTAATATGTCTGTTGAAGTCACGGCTAATCATACTTTCTGGATTATTTCTGCTGTTATTGGTGGGTATATGGCACTTAATATTGGCGCGAATGATGTCGCTAATAATGTTGGCCCTGCCGTTGGATCAAAAGCAATTACTTTAATGGGTGCAATTTGCATTGCAATGGTATTTGAATCTGCAGGAGCCTTATTAGCAGGTGGAGAAGTAGTTAGTACCATTAAAAAAGGAATTATTGACCCCGCTTTAATTAATGATACTGACACCTTTATTTGGTTAATGTTGGCAGCTTTATTAGCAGCAGCACTGTGGCTCAATATCGCAACATTTCTAGGCGCTCCTGTTTCAACGACCCATTCAATTGTTGGTGGTGTACTAGGTGCGGGGATTGCAGCGGGGGGTTTCGGTATTGCTAATTGGCCTGTCTTTGGAAAAATTGCAGCAAGCTGGGTTATCTCTCCCTTATTAGGTGGGATTATTGCAGCCTGTTTTCTTTATATTATTAAACGTAATATTACCTATAAAGAAGATATGCTACTTTCTGCTAAAAAAGTAGTACCTTTATTAGTCGCTATGATGGCTTGGGCATTTTCAACTTACCTTATATTAAAAGGATTAAAAAAGATTTGGAAAGTTGATTTTATGATGGCTGGTTCTATCGGGCTTGCTATTGCTGTTGTTATCTATTTTTTAGTTCGCCCTCTTATTAGTAAGGCAGCTGAAAAATTAAGCAACTCTAAAGGTAGTGTGAATGCTTTATTCACAATCCCTTTAATTTGTGCCGCTGCCTTTTTAAGTTTTGCGCATGGTGCCAATGATGTTGCCAATGCAGTCGGTCCATTAGCCGCAATTAATGATGCGATTACTCATGGCGGTATCGCTAAAAAAGCAGCCATTCCAATTTGGATTATGTTGATTGGTGCATTAGGGCTTTCTATTGGCCTTGCATTATATGGTGCTAAATTAATTCGTACTGTGGGTTCTGAAATTACTGAATTAGATAAAATGCGTGCTTTTTGCGTATCAATGGCGGCGGCTATCACGGTTATTATTGCCAGCCAACTAGGCTTACCTGTGAGTTCAACACATATTGCTGTCGGAGCTATTTTTGGTGTTGGCTTTTTACGTGAATATTTAAAGCACAGCGAAGAACAACGCATTGCTAGCATTAAAGAGCATCATGAGCATTTAGACCCTGAAACAACGACCGATTTTTTAAATCGCTTTCAAGCCGCTGATATATCAACAAAATCGGCAATGCTTAAAGAGCTTAAACAACAAGCAAAAAATAGCGAAACAGAGTTTACAAAAAAAGAACGCAAAACACTTCAAAAAGCCTATAAAGAAGAATTAGTGCAACGCTCGCATGTTTATAAAATTGCAGCAGCATGGATTATTACTGTGCCTCTTTCAGCCATTTTAGCCGCGATGTTATATTTTATGATTCGAGGTATGTTGCTTCCTTAAAGTTTTCCTTTTCATCATAAAAAAGCGGGTGATTATATTTCAATAATCATCCGCTTTTTTTGTATGTGCTATTTATATCCCTCCTTATCCCTGTCAACATTTTTATTTTTTTATTTAGGTTTACACACATTTTTTTCTGTCACTATATTATTTATGACAGCCTAAATACATTGATGAGAAAACAGCCATTGACTTAGCTAATTAATTGTTTTTAAAAGAAAATATTAAAATGCCAATTTTTAATACAATTTAAGTACTATACATATAATTCAAGGATTAGAGGTGATTGTCCTCGTCTTACGCACAGAGTTATCCACAGATTTTGTGGGTAACTTTTTTATCCTGCTTCAACAACAACTTATGATTTTAAAGACTTAAAATGCCCTCCCCTGAAAAAATTATTTTAAGTATTGCTATCCCCATTCCTGTTGATCGTTTATTTGATTACCTCCCACCCCTCAACATCAATGCACAAAATATATTGCCGGGTGTGCGCGTAAAAGTCCCTTTTGGGAAGTCATTTAAAATAGGAATTTTAATTGAGCTAAAAAATAGCAGTGAAAGTCCTGATGATAAATTAAAGCGTGCTGAAGAAATTTTAGATGCCTCCCCCCTTCTTTTAGAAAATGACCTAAAACTTTTACACTGGGCACATAGTTATTACCACCATCCCATTGGCGATGTCTTTATCAGCGCACTACCGACCGCCTTACGTAAAGGAAAAGCCAGCCAAGTACGCACCACACCCTACTATGCGTTAAGCCCATTAGGCAAAGAATTCGACCTTAGCCTTTTTAAAAATGCACACAAACAACGTGCGTTATTTGAGTTTATCTCTAAACACACAGGTGCTTTAAGCCAAACCACTATCTCACCTCACTTTAAACTTTGGCAATCTCCTTTAAAAGCTTTACTAAAAAAGGATTTAATTCAACTTTCCACCCCTATAGAAAACGCTAAAACAAGCCAAAAACAAAAGCCTTTGACGGCTAATGCAGAGCAAAAAATTGCCATTGAACATATCATAAAAAATAACCATCACTTTTCTGTGTCTTTATTAGATGGCGTAACAGGTAGCGGTAAGACTGAGGTGTACTTACAAAGCATTCAAGCAACTTTAGATAAAGGCCAACAAGTTCTTGTGCTGTTGCCAGAAATCACATTAACACCGCAACTAGAGGCACGCTTCAACGCACGTTTTTCGACAAAAATAGAAACCTTTCATTCTAAGCATACAGAGACACAGCGCTTACATGCTTGGCTAAATATGCAACAAAAAAAGAGTTTAATTTTACTGGGAACTCGCTCTGCATTATTAACACCCTGCCCTAATTTAGGGCTAATCATTTTAGATGAGGAACATGACTCATCCTTTAAACAACAAGAAGGGTTTCGATTTTCTGCTCGTGATGTCGCAATTGTGCGCGCAAAAATGCTCAATATCCCTATTATTTTAGGCTCGGCAACCCCCTCATTTGAGAGTCTTTATAATGTTAAACAAAAACGTTATACCCGCTTAGTTCTGTCACAACGCGCCGGCTCTGCAACACCTCCCAGCCTCGCTTTATTAGACATACGGAATCAGTACTTACAAGAAGGCTTATCGCCAACACTGATAAAAATGATAAAAAACACACTTGCAAAAAAACAGCAGGTTTTATTGTTTTTAAATCGCCGAGGCTTCTCCCCCACGCTTATTTGCCATAGCTGTGGCTGGACTGCTGAGTGCAAGCGTTGTGATGCTAATTTAGTAGTGCATTACCAACAACAAAAACTACGTTGCCATCATTGTTCGAGTGAGCAATTTTTAATCAAGAATTGCCCTGCTTGTCAATCTGAAGAGCTGAAACCCTTAGGGCTAGGAACTGAACGTGTTGAATATGCACTTAATAGTCTATTTCCACAAAAAACAGTCGTTCGATTAGATAGGGATAGCACACAAAAGAAAGGTGTATTAGAAGAGCAACTAGCCGCCATTAACGCAGGACAGGTCGATATTATTTTGGGTACGCAAATGCTGGCTAAAGGGCATCACTTCCCCAATGTCACATTAGTGGCATTACTGGATGTTGATAGTGGCTTGTTTAGTATTGATTTTCATGCTGCAGAAAGGCTAGCACAACTTATTACCCAGGTTGCAGGCCGTGCCGGTAGAGAAAATAAAAAAGGTCATGTCATTATGCAAACTCGGCAACCAGAACACCCTTTACTCAACACATTAATACATCAAGGTTATTCTCATTTTGCTCAAGCCGCTTTAGAAGAGCGTAAAGAGGCCGAATTACCCCCTTATACATATCAAGCTTTATTGCGAGCAACTGCCAGCAACCCTCAACTTGCTCAAGATTTCTTATCCGAGGTGAGTTTAATTGTTAATCAGCAAGCTTTTAGTACTTTATTATTAGGCCCTGTTTCTGCCCCAATGCCCAAAAGAGCGGGGCAATTTCGTTATCAACTTTTACTACAAAATAAACAACGCAAAGCCTTACATCACCTTTTACATAGCTTGATTCCAAAAATAAATAAACTAAAGCTGGCACGCAAAGTTAAATGGTCTTTAGATGTGGATCCAATTGATTTATATTGAATTATTAAGAGCAGAAAAGCTCCTAGGAGGCTGTCCGAGAATAGAAACCGTAGCGAGGGAAAGCCATTTTGAGTCAGATTTTTCGTTCATTTGAGGCGAATAATGGGTTATTTAACGAAAATGAACGGAGAATCTGGCCAAAATAGCTTTTCCGTAGTAGGTTTTTCTATTCTTGGACAGCCTCCTAGGCTAATTCAAACAAACTAGGAGCCTTAACATAGGCTCCTAGACAACTTGGCCACAAAGCCAAGTTTTAGTTTTCTTTATTGCTGCCTAACAGAAACAGCGGTATTAACACGTATTCCATCAATAACAGCCGCATAATCAGCTTTACCTAAAGCGCTTGCTATATTCATCGCCGCTAGCTTTTCTTTTTCAGCTTCTCCTTCAGTACTACCCTCAGTAACAGAGATTAGCTTAACAATGGTTTGTTCACCTTCAGTTGAGGCAACGACAATAATAGTTGCTGCACCCTCAACTGGCTTAGCTGCTTTAAAAACAGCCTGATTCACTTGCCAAGTTAGATCGCTATTATTGCGCGCTAAATCCTTTAATGATTTAACTTTTAATTTTTGTGTTTTAACGGCATCCTTAAATGCAACACCTGCTAGCAGTTGTTGTTTAAGCTTTTCCGCATTAGCTAAAGCAATCTCTTTTGCTTGCTTTGCTTGAATGGCTAAAATAATGCTGCTTTTCACACTAGCTAATGATTTAGTTTTAGCAGGCAAATGCTTTAATACCCTAACAATGACTAGTGCATCATCACCTAACTCAACTGGCTCACTATTATTACCTTGTAACACAGACTCAGAGAAAGCCATATTTCTGATTTTGTCATCTTCAGCAATACCTGAACCTAATTGGCGAGAAAAAAGTTTAGAGTTTTGTAATGGTAAATCTAAGGTTTCAGCCACTACCTGTAAATTGTCTGAATTTTCAAAACTCAGTTCAGTAAGTGACTCACCTAACTCATAAAATGCAACTTCAGCTTCAGCACGTTGAACAGCCAGCTTAACATCAGAAATAACTTCATCTAATGGCTTAGTAACAGCGGGGACTAACTCAGTCACTGTAATGATATGGTAACCAAAAGCAGATTCTACAGGTTCAGAAACTTCACCTAATGCTAATTCAGCAGCCACTTTCTCGAAATTAGCCTCCATAACTCCAATTTCAAACAAACCTAAATCACCACCTACTTTAGCCGTTAAGCTATCATCCGATAATTCTTTCGCAAGCACTGCAAACTTTTCTTTTGCTAAACGTAATTTAGCCGACTTAGCTTTCTCTAATGCTTGCCCTAACGTTGTTTCTTTAGTTTTTGCAAATAAAATATGGCTAATTTTTCTACGTTCTTTTTTAGAGTATAGTGCTAGGTTCTCTTCGTAATAAGTATTAATTTGCTCGTCTGACGTAGTAACAGATGACATTAAATCAGACAGAGATAGCTTTATATACTCAATAGAAACCTGCTCTTCTGTTTGGTATTCATTTGCATGAACAGCATAGTAAGCCTCTAATTCTTCTTGGCTAGGCTGATTTTTAACCAGAATGACTTTAACGGTGCTGTATTCAATTGAACGTGTTTGATTTTGAATTTTAAAAAACTGTGCTAATTCTTGTTTTGGAACAAAGCTACTTTCAGTCACTGCTTTTTGAAATTGCTCCATTAATAATGCTTTCCGTACACGATTAACAAACTGAGCAGTAGACATTCCTTGCGTACCCAATACTGATTGGTATTGTTGTTTATTAAATTTCCCATCTTTTTGGAAATACTGTAATGAAGCAATAAACTCTCGAACGGTTGCATCACTAATATTTAATTGCTCTGATATTACATGCTGCAATAATAATTCATCACTAATTAGCTTCTCTACAGCTTGTTGTTTAAGTATTACTTCTGGAACCTGCATCTCAGCATATTGTTGCTTAAATTGCTCGTAAGCTTGGTTTACATCATATCGAGAAAATTCCGTATCCCCTACAATAACCACACCGCCTTCTTTTACGTTATCGGTGTAATTATTTAAACCCATCAGTGCAAAAGGAACACAAATGACAATTAAAATTCCCCAGGCAAAAGTACCTTTTGTTTTTTCTCTTATTTTTGTCAGCATTTAACTTAGCCTTAACTGATTGATTTAATATTAAATATAACGGCTGATTCAAGCCATGAAACTACATAATAATGGTAAAAGAGTATTTTACTGTATTTATCTATAAATACACTTTATTTTAAGCAAAAAAAAGCCCCGAACGCTGTTCGAGGCTTTTTTAATATGGCGGAGCGGACGGGGATCGAACCCGCGACCTCCGGCGTGACAGGCCAGCATTCTAACCAGCTGAACTACCGCTCCTTTGTCTTGTGGTGGGTGATGAGGGGATCGAACCCCCGACCCTCGCCTTGTAAGGGCGATGCTCTCCCAGCTGAGCTAATCACCCTAATAAAGAAAATTTATTATAGTACCTTTTAAGATTTATGCAATCTTTAAAAATACTTTTTAGATATTAACACTATCTTTTAAACTTTTACCTGCTTTAAAAGAAGGAACACGCGCTGCTTTAATAGTAATTTCCGCACCTGTTTGTGGGTTACGACCTTTACGCTCTGCTCTATCTTTAACAGTAAACGTACCAAAGCCAACTAATGCTACAGAATCTTGATTTTTTAATGCGTCAGTAACTGAAGACATAAATGCATCTAATGCACGTCCAGCATCTGCTTTCGTAAGTTCTGATGCGTCTGCCATTGCATCAATAAGTTCTGATTTATTCATTTACTCTACTCCTAAGGAAATTTATATAATCTATATTGCTTGGCTCAAAACTGCATATATCATCAAACCAAGTGACTTTATATCAACTAGAGGCAAGCCATGTCAAGCTGTTCAAGTGTATTTTACAAAATTTAATGTGCAATAACAGATTTTCTTGCTTTTTCTTTTAGACCTAGCTCTATCCCCGCTTCACTAATGGCTAACGGCTTAGGTTGGTGTTGTAGCGCAAAATCTAAGACTTGATCTATCCAACGAACAGGCTTAATTTCCATATTCTCTTTAATGTTATCAGGAATGCCAGCTAAATCTTTCTCATTCTCTTCCGGAATTAATACTACTTTAATTCCTCCGCGATGCGCAGCCAATAACTTCTCTTTTAAACCACCAATTGGCAACACCTCACCACGCAAAGTAATCTCCCCCGTCATGGCAACATCTGCCCTAACTGGAATACCTGTTAACACAGAAATTATTGCCGTACACATTCCTACTCCTGCGCTAGGACCATCTTTAGGCGTTGCTCCTTCAGGAACATGAATATGCAAGTCTTGACTCTGAAAAGCCTCGTCTTTAATACCTAAAGCCGCCGCTCGGGAGCGCACAACTGTCACCGCCGCCTCTATGGACTCCTTCATGACATCCCCAAGCTTACCTGTTGATGTCTGCTTGCCCTTTCCAGGCATTGCAACAGCCTCGATAGTCAATAATTCACCACCCACTTCAGTCCATGCTAAACCGGTTACCTGCCCTACTTGGTTTTTTTCCTCTGCCAAACCAAAACTAAATCGCCTAACCCCCAAATAATCACTTAAATTATCCGAAGCGACTGCAACTGTTGCCTGCTTTTCTTTTAACAAAAGCTCTTTAACCACTTTCCGGCAAATTTTAGAGATTTCCCTTTCTAAATTTCTAACACCGGCTTCACGCGTGTAATAACGAACAATATCACGAATAACCTCTTGCTTAACACTAAGCTCAGACTCCAATAATCCATTATTTTTTAACTGCTTAGGCAGCAAGTAACGAATTGCAATATTAATTTTTTCATCTTCGGTATACCCAGCCAAGCGAATCACTTCCATTCGATCCAATAGAGGCCCTGGAATATTCATTGTATTTGCCGTTGCAACAAACATGACATCAGATAAATCAAAATCAACTTCTAAATAATGATCTGAAAATGCCTTATTTTGTTCTGGATCTAAAACCTCTAATAACGCCGATGCCGGATCACCACGAAAATCACCCGACATTTTATCTATTTCATCCAATAGGAACATTGGGTTACGAACTTTTATTTTTGATAGGTTTTGTATGATTTTACCCGGCATAGCGCCAATATAAGTGCGTCTATGTCCACGAATTTCCGCTTCGTCTCGCACACCACCCAACGCCATACGAATATACTTTCTGTTAGTTGCACGCGCAATAGACTGCCCTAACGAAGTCTTTCCTACACCAGGAGGTCCCACTAAACATAAAATAGGCCCATTAAGTGATTTAACTCTTTGCTGCACCGCTAAATACTCTAGAATACGTTCTTTCACTTTTTCTAAACCATAATGATCAGCATCCAATATTTCTTCAGCTAATTTTAAATCATGCCTTACTTTGGTTTTTTTCTTCCAAGGCGCATTTAACATCCAGTCTATATAATTACGCACCACGGATGCTTCCGCAGACATAGGCGACATCATTTTAAGTTTATTTAACTCAACACCCGCCTTATCTTTAGCCTCCTTACTCATTCCTGCTTTTTCTATCTTTTTCTCCAGCTCTTCTGTTTCGCTAAGCGCTTCATCCATATCACCTAGCTCTTTTTGAATGGCTTTCATTTGCTCATTCAAATAATATTCTCTTTGATTTTTATCCATTTGCTTTTTAACTCGCACCCGGATATCTTTTTCCAAAGTAAATAAATCCGCTTCATTTTCCATCAACAGCATTAACTTTTCTAATCGCTGGGCAACATCAGCCATTTCTAACAGCTCTTGTTTCTCCATTACTTTCAAGCTCATATGCGCAGCCATTGTATCGGCAAGGCGACTAGGCTCATCAATCCCTGATAATGCCTTTAAAACTTCAGGTGGAATTTTATTGTTCAATTTTACATATTTTCCAAATGACTCAATTGCAGCCCTAACAAGTACATCCAGTTTTTTTTCATCTTCAGCGCCTATTTCCTCAATCGGCGTAATATCAGCAACTATATAGTCCAACTGCTCAAAATAGTTTTCAACCTTAACACGTAACTCACCTTCTACTAATACCTTAACAGTTCCATCTGGCAGTTTTAATAGCTGCAGTATATTTGCTAAAGTCCCTACTTGATGTAATTCATCAAACTTAGGATCATCCAATTCCACTTCTTTTTGAGTCGCTAAGACAACTTGCTTGTTATTCTCCATTGCAAAACTCAAAGCCTCTATCGACTTCACTCTACCAACAAACAAGGGAATAACCATGTGAGGATACACAACCACATCTCTTAAAGGCAATACCGGAATTAATTCACTTCCCGACTCTTCAACTACTTCATGTGTTTCCATCAATAAAACCTACGTTTAATTCAAAATATATTCTTTCTAATACTATAAGGGGAGGGGGATTAACTACATAACAAGCTAATCCGCAAAAAAAAGCGCCAACCTCATTTATTGAGGCTGGCGCTTTTTTTCATATTTAGCTCTTATTTACGACGCTTCTTTCTTTTCTTCATCATAAATAAAATAAGGGTCATTTTCACCTTCAATTACTTTTCTATCAACTACAACCTTTCTAACATCATCAATTGATGGAATTTCATACATTGCATCTAGTAAAACATTTTCTACAATCGTTCTTAACCCACGCGCGCCAGTTTTACGCTGCATTGATTTTTGAGCAATGGCAAATAACGAATCATCACTAAACTCTAGCTCAGTACCTTCCATCTCAAACAACCTTTGATACTGCTTAGTCAAAGCATTTTTAGGTTCAGTTAAAACTTTAACTAAGGCATCTTCACTTAATTCTTCCAGCGTCGCAACTACAGGTAATCGCCCTACAAATTCAGGAATTAAACCATAACGCACTAAATCTTCTGCTTCAACTTCAGCAAATAATTCACCAACATTTTTAGTCTCATCTTTGGTTTTAACTTCAGCAGAAAAACCAATACCGCCTTTTTCTGAGCGCTGTTGAATAACTTTATCTAAACCAGCAAATGCACCACCCACAATAAACAAAATATTCGCGGTATTAACTTGAATAAATTCTTGCTGCGGATTTTTTCGCCCACCCTGAGGTGAGACCGACGCAATGGTGCCTTCAATTAATTTTAACAAGGCTTGCTGAACACCTTCCCCAGAAACATCACGGGTAATAGATGGGTTTTCAGATTTACGGGTAATTTTGTCGATTTCATCAATATAAACGATAGCCGACTCTGCTTTTGCCACATCAAAATCACAGGTTTGCAAAATTCGCTGAATAATATTTTCAACATCCTCTCCCACATAACCCGCTTCTGTGAGTGTCGTTGCATCTGCAATAGCAAAAGGCACATCTAAAGCTTTAGCTAACGTTTCTGCCAATAATGTTTTTCCCGACCCAGTTGGACCAATCAGTAAAATATTACTTTTACCTAATTCAACATCACTGGTTTTATCTGTATGGTTGCGCAGTCTTTTATAGTGATTATAAACAGCAACGGATAAAATACGTTTTGCTTTATCTTGACCAATCACATATTCATCAAGTGCAGCTTTAATTTCTTTAGGTTTCGGTAGTTTTTTTTCTAAACCAGCCCCCCCTTCTTCAGCAGCATCTTTGGCTAACTCTTCTTCGATAATATCATTACAAAGATCAACACACTCATTGCACATATATACAGATGGGCCAGCAACTAGCTTTCTAACTTCACTTTGGCTTTTACCACAAAATGAACAATATAAAACCACATCACTATCGTTATCTTTACTCATTACCTATCCTACTAAAAACTATATTTGACTTTATTTTCTAAGACTCAGTTCTATTTGCTAAAACTTTATCTACCAAGCCATATGCTACTGCATCATCTGCACCTAAAAAGTTATCTCTATCAGTATCAGCTTGGATTTTTTCCATTGGCTGTCCGGTATGGTGCGATAATATTTTATTTAATTTTTCACGAATCGTTAAAATTTCACGAGCATGAATATCAAAATCTGATGCCTGCCCTTGAAATCCACCTAAAGGCTGATGAATCATAACGCGAGAGCTTGGCAAACAAAAACGCTTACCTGCCGCCCCCCCCGTTAATAATAAAGACCCCATACTTGCTGCTTGGCCGATACACATCGTACTAACATCGGGCTTAATAAACTGCATGGTGTCATAAATTGCCATCCCAGCAGTCACTGATCCACCCGGTGAATTAATATATAAGTGTATATCTTTATCGGGATCTTCTGATTCTAAAAATAATAACTGAGCCACAACTAGGTTAGCCATATAATCTTCTACTTGACCCACCAAAAAAATAACACGCTCTTTAAGTAGTCTCGAGTAAATATCATACGAACGATCACCGCGCGATGTTTGCTCAACAACCATTGGCACTAAGCCGCCCGCAGCTTCAGGTGAGATCATATTGCCGATTCCATTAGTGTGACTCTGTATCATTATTAATTTCCTAAACCTTATGCAGCAGCAGATTCCATAACAGAACTAAATGACATCGTTTCTTCAGTCACTTTTGCTTTTGTTAAAACCCATTCCACTGCAGCATCTTCAAGCACCATTTGCTCAACTTCCGCTAAACGTTTTTCATCACCATAATACCAGCTAACAACTTCCTCTGGTTTTTCATAGCTTTCAGCCAAGCCATCAATAACAGCTTTAACTGCATCAACATCTGCTTTGATTTCATTTTTTTGAATGACTTCAGCTAAAATCAAGCCTAATCCAACACGGCGTTTAGCTTGCTCTTCAAAATTTGCCGCAGCAGGCTTAACATCATTAATATCTAAATTTTGTTTTTTAGCATTTTCTATATAAGGCTTCATCAAAGAATCAACTTCTTGATCTACCATCGTAGCAGGCAATGCAACTTCCACATTACTGTACAAGGCACCCATTACAGAATTTTTTAGCTTAGTTTTTAATGCTTGCTCTAGTTCACGCTGCATATTCTTTTCTATATCAGCACGAAAATCCGCTTCTTCACCACTGTCCATGCCATAAGCTTTGATAAATTCAGCATCTAACTCAGGCAATGTAGACGACTCAACTTTAAGTACTTCAACTTCAAAAGTCGCCGGCTTACCTGATAAGTCTTTATTAGTATATTCTTCAGGGAAAGTAACTTCTAGTGTTTTAGTTGCGCCAACAGCAAGCCCTATTAGCTGCTCTTCAAAACCAGGAATCATAAGTTTTGAACCAATTTCAACTAAGAAATCTTCTACCGTTCCATCGGTAAAATTTTCACCTTCACACACTCCAGAGAATTTAATCGTTACTTGATCGCCGTCTTTAGAATCTGATTCAGAAGTAGACCACTCTTTTCTTTGCTCTCTTAATTTTAAGATCATTGTATCAACATCTGCCGCATCCACTGTTGTTACAGCTTTGCTAACTTCAATTTTATCAACTGCATCTAAAGTAAATTCTGGATACACTTCAAATATAGCGACAAACTCAAACCCTTCGTCTGATTTTACCGGCTCTATTTGCGGGTAACCTGCTGGTCTTAAGTCATTATCCTGCAATGCTTTGAAGTAATTTGTTTGAATTAAATCACCCGTTACTTCTTCTCTTGCACGTGCCCCATACATTTTTTTGACTACTTGCTGAGGAACTTTTCCTGCCCGAAAACCATCAATTTTAACGTCTCGAGCTAACGTTTTTAAACGCTCATCAACTTTACTCTGAACAACATCTTCAGGAATATTAACTGTCATTTTTCTGCTTAATTCTGATGTTTTTTCAACAGAGACTTGCATTGATTTACCTCAAAAAATATTTGTATATGAATTGTTTTATATCCGAGATTGGATATTTTTACGAGAATTAACGATGACTATCGTCAATATATATTCGATAATTTAAGTGGTGCGAGCGGGGAGACTTGAACTCCCACATCAGATAAGATACTGGTACCTAAAACCAGCGCGTCTACCAATTCCGCCACGCTCGCTACTTAATTTGAATCGCCATTATAATCATTTAATTCAAAATTACAAACGCTAAATTGCTTTTAACTAAAAAAAGTTCCCTACTATGCAATAAATAGGGAATCATCATTAAAATAATCAATTATTATAAGGTATACTTTACGACTTTTTATTGACCCCAAGAGACTATTTATGAGACCTAGCGGCCGCGAACTGAATCAAATGAGAGATGTTAAACTAACTTGTGGCTACACCAAGCACGCCGAAGGCTCAGTAATGATTGAGTTTGGTGATACCCGTGTCTTATGCACAGCAAGTGTAGAAAACCGTGTTCCACGCTTTTTAAAAGGCAAAGGAGAAGGCTGGGTGACCGCTGAATATGGCATGCTCCCTCGCTCGACTCACTCCCGAATGGGGCGCGAAGCAAGCCGTGGCAAGCAAAGTGGTCGTACTCAAGAAATCCAACGTTTAATTGGCCGCTCCCTGCGTGCTGCTGTTGATTTATCTGCCTTAGGCGAACATACCATTACAATTGATTGTGATGTTATTCAGGCCGACGGCGGGACACGTACTGCATCAATTACTGGTGGCTTTGTAGCGCTCTCTATTGCCATAGAATCCATGCTGAAGAAGAAAAAAATCAAGAAAAACCCTATACATGGACAAATTGCTTCTGTTTCAGTCGGTATCTATAACGGCAGCCCCGTTTTAGACTTAGACTACCCTGAAGATAGCAGTGCAGAAACAGATATGAATGTAGTCATGAACGATGCCGGCGCATTTATTGAAATACAAGGCACTGCAGAAGGCCACGCATTTCATCAAGAAGAATTAAATGACATGCTTGCTCTGGCAAAATCGGGGATCACCGAATTACTTAGCAAACAAACAGCAGCTCTAGAATCTGCTCTTTAAAATAAATAAGCCACAGCCAAGCTTTGTATTGTCTGTGGCTTTACAACCTACCCACTTAACTTATGTTATTTAAGCATTCAGATAAAATTGTTTTAGCCAGTGGCAATCGCGGAAAAATCAAAGAAATCCAAAGTATTTTAAGCGAGCACACTATTATTACCCAGCAGTCACTTAATATTACTGAAGTGGAAGAAACAGGCAGTACTTTTATAGAAAATGCGATTCTAAAAGCAAAAAATGCTGCGCTACATAGTAAGCTACCCGCAATTGCGGATGACTCAGGTTTAGTTATCGACGCATTACAAGGTGCACCAGGTATTATTTCAGCACGTTATGCAGGCGAAAATGCCACAAATATGGACAACCTAAATCTTGTACTGAAAAATATGCAGCATATTCCAAATTCCGAGCGTAGCGCTCGATTTATTTGTGTTATTGTCCTTATGCGTCATGCAAATGACCCTTTTCCTCTTATAGCGCAAGCAAGCTGGGAAGGAAAAATACTCACTAAGCCCCAAGGTAACAATGGCTTTGGCTATGATCCTATTTTTTGGCTAGATAAGGAAAATTGTAGCTCAGCTGAATTATCACCCGCTAAAAAGAATCAACTCAGTCACCGAGCACAAGCATTACAATTACTAGAGAAACAATTACTTTCCTACACCTTATAAATCCCCACCAAAACCATGCTGACACGATTAACACTTTATATAGCTTATAGTATTAAAACTTCAGAATGGCATCGTCGTAACAAAACCTTCTGCTATGATTTACTAGAAAACCCAAAAAGCAAAATAAAACCCTATTTTGATATTTTCATGATTACCCTCGTCATGAGTAGCGTTTTTATACTCATCCACGAAGTCAAAAATGAAAGTAACCTCTGGTCCATCTATTTTGAAAATTTTGTTGTCTCGGTTTTTCTGTGTGAATACTTATTACGTGGCTGGATTTATTCAGATATACATCACATTATTATTCAGCATCACGAAAATACAAAATACCTAGGACAGCCCTTTTCTCTAAAAAAAGTTACCCAACAAATATTAAAAAGTAAATTAAGTTACATTTTTTCGCCTAGTGCCATTATTGATCTCCTTGCCATACTCCCAAGTTATCGCCCTCTGCGTATTTTGCGTGTCTTTCTAATTTTTCGCCTGTTCAAATTGCTGCGCTATTCACAAAGTATCCAGATGTTTACCGGCATTTTAAAAAGTAAACAATTTGAACTGACGACGCTCGCCATTTTCATGGGCTTTTTAATATTTATTGCTAGTACGGCTATTTATATCTTTGAACACCAATCTACTGGCGGACAAATTGATACTTTATATGATGCTTTTTATTGGGCGATAGTCACCATCTCAACGGTAGGTTATGGCGATATAACACCGCTCAGTACCGGTGGTCGCTTGGTTACTAGCGCTCTTATTATCTCTGGCTTGGGTGTACTCGCTTTTTTTACCTCTATTATTGTTACCGCCTTCAGTGAAAAAATGACTGAATTTCAGCAAGAAAGAGTAAAGGCGACCATTGAAAAAAGTAAAGACTCTATTATCCTTTGTGGTTTTGGACGGGTTGGCCAAGAAATAGCACAACAGTTGTTTGAAAATAAAAAGAGCTTTATTGTTATTGACCCTGATAAACAACATGCCGATTTAGCGGTACAAAAAGGTTACATAGTACTTAATGAAGACGCGAGCAAAAACAGCACCTTATTACATGCAGGGATTAACCATGGAGCAAAAACCATTTTATGCGTCACAGGTGATGATGTCATTAATATCTACATCACCTTAACAAGCCGACACTTAAATGCAGATATTAATATCATTTCACGAGCAAACCGCGATGATAACGTGAAAAAACTCTATCAAGCAGGAGCCAATCACATTGTCCAGCCTTTTTCTATTGCAGGATTATTGGCTTCTGAACATATAGGGCAGCCGGTTGCTTTTGATGCTATCCACGGTATTCTTCATCATCAAAAAGATGGGCAAATTGATGCCCTACCTATTCTGGCAAAAAGTTTTCTTGACGGTATTACTATTGAGCAAGCCCAATTAACCCAGTATAAAACAGGCTTGTTAGGTGTTATTAGCAACAACCCCAGTCATGCAAAACGCAGGAATCGTTACAAATTACGTAATCAGCATTTTTACTTTAATCCCGAGCCAAATTTCATACTTAATGAAGGAGACATTCTTGTGTTATTGGGGCGACAACTCAGTATAGAATACTTACAAAGCCTAATAGAAAAAAGTCATTTAAGTGCCCGCAAGGAAGCTTTATGAGCCATAACACAACCGCTATTTTTGGCTATAACAGCTTATCTTATGAATTGATTACTCAGCTAATTAAAAAACAAATTAGCATCATTATTCTTGATTCTGATTCTGCAAAAATAGACCTTGCAAAGAAAAATGACCTTACTGCTTACCAACTCGATTATAGGCAAGATGACGATTTAATTGAGATTGGAATTGGCTCTACTCTAAATACTTTATTTTGTTTTTTAGAGCATGACTCCGAAAATGTTTTTTTAACGCTATCTGCTCGGTCACTAGATAAAAATCTCAATATCATTTCCTTGGTTAACCACCCAGAATCAGCCGAAAAACTATTGGCAGCAGGCGCCAATAGAATTATCGACCCCTATGAAATCTGTAGCAATAAAGTTTACCAATTATTAACTAAACCACACTTAACTTGGCTTTTAGATCACGTGGTTTTTGGTCGTGCAGACCTTAATATGGCTGAAATAACTATCCCTGAAAACTCTATTTTAGATAAAACATCAACTCAAAATTTATGTATTCATGAAAAATATAACCTTTTTCTCATTGGTGTGGTTGATAAAGAACTGGGTGAAAAACTTTACTTTGCATTAGGTGAGCAAGATCACATGCTTGATGTTGGAGATATTTTAGTTATACTCGGGGCTCACCGAGATATTAAACACTTCAAAAAAGAAATAGGAATTATTGATTAATGTTTTTTTCTAACAGAACAGAGTTTTTTTTAGGCTTTTTAGCTTGTTTTTCTATGCTAGCAGTGGGGGCTTATTTTCAATTAGTAGAAGAACTAGAACCTTGCCCTCTCTGCATATCTCAGCGCATTGCTATCCTTATAACAGGAATTATTTTCCTTGCCGCCTGCCTGCACAACCCTAAATCAACCACTGGAAATCGTTACTATACTATTTTCGGTGCCATTGCAGCTTTATTTGGCAGTGCCGTTTCAGCACGCCATGTTTGGTTACAAAATCTGCCTGCCGATGAGGTCCCTGAGTGCAGCCCTGGCCTAAGTTATATTTTTGAAAACTTCCCCTTAGCCGAAACAATAAAACTCATGCTTAATGGCACTGGCGAATGTGCAGATGTGCTATGGACCTTATTGGGTTTAAGTATTCCAGGCTGGACCTTTATTGCTTTTATTGGCCTTGCAACATTAAGTTTAGTACAACTAAAACAAAAATAAACTCAATTTTTTTAGTGCCGTATATTTTTTTAGTTGTAAATAATATATAATCAACACCTTAGATCTTTATTTTTTCACACACTATGCCCCCTACTCCAAGCTTAAGCTCACAAAACTTACCTGCTTTTGAATTCAAAAGTAGCGTTATCACTGTTCCTGTTCTAAACATCTATACAACAGATGTTAATGTACTTAGCTTACAGTTACGCGAAAAGGTTAAACAAGCACCTGAGTTTTTTAAAAATTCATCAGTATTGGTTGATTTACAGAAAGTACAAGATCAAGATTTAAACCTCTCTCTGCTAATTAATGCTATCCATAATGTTGAAATACTACCTATCGGAATTTGCGGCGGCTCTGAAGCGCATAAAAAACTAGCCCATCAAATACAATTACCTAGTTTTACGCCACCTCGTGCCTCAGCAGGGAAACCGGCAGCCGAAAAAGCACTGGAAACTCCTATTACGACCAATCCTGAGCCTGTTGAGCCCCCATCAAACACACTAATTAGCCAGCCTGTCCGCTCTGGTCAGCGCATTTATGCCAAAGGTGATTTAACAATAACATCTCATGTTAGTGCTGGCGCAGAGGTTATTGCCGAAGGTAATATTCATATCTATGGCGCATTAAGAGGCCGAGCATTAGCGGGTGTATTGGGCGATAAAAAAGCACGAATTTTTTGTACCGACTTACAAGCCGAACTTATCTCTATTGCCGGTAATTACCGTATTAGTGAAGATATTGCTGACAGCTATAAAAAAATTCCCGTACAAATTTATTTAAACGAACAAGCATTAATTATAAAAAATACTTAGGAGAAAACCATTGGCTAGAATTATTGTTGTCACTTCAGGAAAAGGCGGGGTTGGTAAAACAACAACAAGTGCCGCTATTGCCATGGGGCTTGCTAAGAAAGGACACAAAACTGCAGTTATTGATTTTGATGTAGGCCTACGTAACCTTGATCTTATTCTTGGCTGCGAACGCCGTGTTGTTTATGACTTTGTAAATGTCATTAATGGCGAAGCAACACTTAATCAAGCACTTATAAAAGATAAGCGCTGCGATAAACTGTTTGTCTTACCTGCCTCACAAACTCGTGATAAAGATGCTTTAACGGTAGAAGGTGTAGGCAAAGCATTTAAAGAATTGAAAAAAACATTTAAGTATATTGTTTGTGACTCACCTGCTGGTATTGAGCGTGGCGCACATTTAGCCATGTATTTTGCTGATGATGCCTTTGTCGTCACCAACCCAGAAGTCTCTTCAGTACGAGATTCAGATCGCATGCTAGGTATTTTATCCAGCAAATCTCAACGCGCTGAAAAATCTGAAACGCCAATCAAAGAATACTTACTACTAACTCGTTACAACCCTGCTCGTGTAAAATTAGGGGAAATGTTAAGCGTGGAAGATGTACAAGATATACTTTCTTTACATTTATTAGGTGTTATCCCTGAGTCTCAATCGGTATTAAACGCATCAAACTCGGGTACACCTGTCATCCTTGATGAACAAAGTGATGCTGGGCAAGCATATTCTGATATTGTTGACCGCTATTTAGGTGAAGATAAGCCACATCGTTTTATCGACGAAGCAAAGAAAGGGCTATTTGGCCGATTATTTAGGAGCTAATTATGAGCTTACTTAATTATTTTAAAAAATCTAAGCCCAATACAGCAAAACTTGCTAAAGAGCGCTTACAGATTTTAGTTTCTCACGAAAGAAGTGCTCGAAACCAACCCTCTTATTTACCAGAATTACAAAAAGAGCTAATGGCTGTGATTAAAAAATATGTCAAAGTAAACCAAGAGGATATTTCTATTAACTATGAAAGTGATGAGAACCAAGAGACCCTGGAACTAAATATTGTTCTTCCTGACAATGTTTAAATAACACACCCTAGCATATTAAAGGTGCTTATTTTACATTGCGTTATTCCCGAAGTCTTTTATCGGGGATCCAGTGATACCGCTAGACTCCCGATTAAAACCTCGGGAGTGACGGATGGAAAAATGACTGCATCTTCAAGTCGTTTGGGTATACACTCAGAATTTGCAGCACATAGAATTTCTATTGGAAAGTAGTATGCATACAGCCTAATTTTATTAGGCTGTTCCCCCCAAAAAAAGAATGCCAAACTTGCTTTACCTACCTCATGACATCGCAACTAGCCTTTTAGAAGAGATCAGCTTCCTCTTCAGCTGTAGAGTTTGCATTTAAAATAACACTATATTCAGTTTCCAAACCATTCAGTAGCCCAACCACTTGTTCACTAGCAGATTCCATCTTAGATAAAAACTCAATATGCTTAACTTTTTCATCTTGGGAGTTTGCCCGTAAGGCATAAATACCATTAATATGAACCTGCTCATGGGGAGATTCGAGGCTTTTAAATACTGAAGTGTGTGAAAAAATTCTTGCTCCTTCCCCCTCGTAGTACCACTTGCCGAGTCGACATTGCGTGTGCAATGCGAAGTCATCCTCAGTTTTATTTGATAATCCAAAAATCACTTTGTATATTTTAAGTTTATAAATCATATGATCCATTTTTATTAATTCAATAAACTTATTTGCAGAAGCCTGATTTATAACTGAAGTCATATCATTTGCTAAGATGACTACCTCATCAATAATAGAGCTAACAGTCCCTAAAGAATCCTTAATTTGCTTAATTGCACTACTTACATCTTCAAAACTGTCCGTTGTTGCCAGGGAATTTTTTTGAATTTCATCAACAAAGACTTTTATTTCATTTGTCGCACCCTCTGTTTTTCCAGCTAATGTTCGCACTTCATCGGCAACGACAGCAAAGCCTCTACCATACTCTCCAGCTCTCGCCGCTTCAATTGCAGCATTTAGAGCTAAAAGATTGGTCTGACTAGAAATTCCATTGATTGTATCTGTAAAAACACTAATACTTTTACTTGCTTCGCTTAGTTTATGTAAAGTATTTGAGCTGGCCTCTGTTGAATCGCTCAGCGTTAAAATATTTACTTTAATTTGATCTAAAAGAATTGTACTTTGTGAAAATAATTTTGACGTTTCACTTAGCTGAGATTGTTTATCAAATAATTTCTGGGTATTAACTGCTGAAGACTCTCTAATAAGATTTAAAGTATCTGTAACATTAGTACACAACTTAATTTCTTCATTAAAATAAGCCGTTTGCTGCTCAAAAATATTTTTATTCGCAATTTCAACCTCAGATAATTTATGCTTTAAGGCACTATTTTCCGTTTTATTATTTTCAATTTCTAGCTCTAAAGCAGCTATTCGTTTATTTAACTCGTCTTCATGCTTCTCATTTGTAAACCACATATATATCTATATACTCAATTAATAATTTATTAGTTAATTATAACAAAAGCAAGCATCAGAATGTACAGCCCTATTTTTGTTACGGCTAAAAAACTCCGGGGGTAGATATAGAGAAATAACTAAGGCGAAACTTTACTCCCAGACCACACAAGACTCTTTGCCAGTCTATTTGTTACTCTACCGTCACCGATTTTGCTAGGTTGCGTGGCTGATCAACATCTGTGCCTTTAATGAGTGCAACGTGGTAACTCAGTAACTGCAAAGCTATATTAAAGGTAATTGGCGCGGTAATTCGGCCTACATTTCTGGTCACTTTTAAGACTTCAAAACTATCATCTGAACTAATATTTGATTGCTCATCTTCAAAAACAATCATCTGCCCTCCACGGGCCTTAACTTCTTCTATATTCGATTTTAATTTTTCCAGTAAACCATCTTTAGGCGCAACAGCTATCACTGGCATATTTTCATCAATTAGAGCTAAGGGGCCATGTTTTAACTCACCTGCGGGGTAGGCTTCTGCATGAATATAACTAATTTCTTTTAGCTTCAATGCACCTTCCATCGCAATCGGGTACATCACTCCCCGCCCTAAAAATAAAGCATGTTCTTTATCGGCAAAAAGTTCTGCAATCTTCTCTATTGTTGATTCATGCTGCAAAGCATTATTAATCAGTTGCGGTAATTTTTGCAAACCTTGCACAATGCGTTTTTCTTGGGCGCTTTGCATTCTTTGCTGAACTTTGCCAACAGCAGTCATCAATAAAGCTAAAACAACGAGCTGCGTGGTAAATGCTTTAGTTGAGGCAACACCAATTTCTGGCCCTGCATGGGTTAGATAGATTAAATCTGATTCTCTCGTTAAACTTGATTCTGAAACATTACAAATACTCAGCGTTACAATATTCATTGCTTGTTTTATCTGATTTATTTGTTGTAATGCGGCCAAAGTATCTGCCGTTTCACCTGACTGGCTAATCGTAACAAATAAAGTATTGTCTTGTACAACGGGATTACGGTAACGAAACTCACTGGCTACTTCCACCTGACAAGGCATGCGTAAAATATCTTCAAACCAATACTTAGCAACTAAGCCAGCATGATAGCTGGTTCCACAAGCAATAATTTGTACTTGTTTTATATTTTTGAAAATACTTTCAGCACCTCGACCAAAGCCTGATACCAATACAGTTTCTTGCGTTATTCTTCCCTCTAAAGTATTGATGACCGCCTGAGCCTGCTCATAAATTTCTTTATGCATATAGTGCTTATGCTCACCTAATTCAACCGCTGATGATGATAATTTAGACGTTGTAATACTGCGCTCAACAGCGTTACCTTTGTTATCAAATATTTCAATTTTACTGCGCGTTATTTTTGCAATATCCCCTTCTTCTAAAAAGATAAATTGCTGTGTTACGGGTAATAAAACTGAAACATCAGAAGCAATGAAGTTTTCACCTATCCCTAAGCCTATCACTAAGGGGCTGCCTTTTCTTGCTGCAATTAAGGTATCAGGTTCATCTTTACAAATAACACCAATCGCATAAGCCCCTTCAAATTCTGAACTTGCTTGTTTAACAGCCTCATATAGGTTATTTGATTGTTGGTAATAATAATGCACAGCATGACCAATGACTTCGGTATCTGTTTCTGATTCAAATCGATAACCTTGCGCTTGCTGCTTAGTTTTTAGTGCCTTATAATTTTCGATAATGCCATTATGAACCAAAGTCACTTGATCATTACTCATATGCGGATGCGCATTATTTTCTGATGGCACGCCATGCGTTGCCCAGCGTGTATGCCCAATTGCACAGTTGCCTTGTAAGCCAGCGCTACTTTGTGCAATCTTTTCTTCTAAATTTTTAATCTTACCAATTGAACGCACTCTATTTAATTCTGCCTGTGCATTTAAAGCAGCCATTCCCGAAGAGTCATACCCTCGGTACTCTAGGCGACGCAGTCCTTCAAGTAAAATAGGCACTAAATTCCGTTCAGCAATTCCACCAACAATTCCACACATAGTATTATTCTCTATTTTTAATAGTCTAAATAAACCCCGCTTATCCTCTAGCGACTCTTAATTAGGATTTATTGATTAAGCACCGAAAGTGCATGTTGTAAGTCTTGCCACATCACTGGTTTTTCCGTTAGTTTACGCAATAAATACGCAGGATGATAAATAACAGTCACAGGAATGACTCCATACTGGTGCTGTTCTTGTCTTAATTCAGTAATTGTTAGCTTACTTTGCAATAACTGTTGAGCCGCAATACGCCCTACTGCAAAAATCATTTTTGGCTGGACTAATGCAATTTCACGCTCTAAAAATGCAGCACAAGTATCTAACTCCGAAACTTTAGGGTCTTTATCATTATCAGGGCGGCACTTCACACTATGTGTCATAAAAATAGATTTTCTATCTAGTTGCATAGCACGCAATATTTCATCAAATAACTCGGCTGTTTGATCAGAAAATGCTGCACCCTGTTGCTCATCTTGCAAACTAGGTGCATCAGTTACCCATAATAAATCAGCTTGTTGATGCCCTGAACCACAAACTGCTTGCTCTCTTGTTTGACATAACTCACATTGCTGACAGTTTTTTATTTCAGTATTTAAAGCTTCCCATGAGTCTTGCACAGGCTCGACATATTCAGCAATGCTATCCGCCACTCTAGGCAACCAAACATCAATTCCCATTGCTGATAGATACTGTAAGCGCGTTGCATTATCCATAAAAAACACAACACACTAAATAAATTTGAATATGCCTCACCTTAATCAGTCCCAAGTTAGCTAAACTTGTGGGTGTTTCTTCACCCCTTTGTTTTCTAGTTTATTTAAAGCATTTAAATAAGCTTTTGCAGAGGCAATAACAATATCAGTATCTGCACCCAATCCATTAACAACACGTCCACCCTTGGCTAAACGTACCGTCACATCACCTTGTGCATCAGTACCACTATTAATATTATTAACAGAGTACAACTCTAAATCTGCAGCAATATTAGTCACTGATTCAATCGCTTTTAGACTGGCATCCACCACACCACTACCTTCTGCAGTGCCTGTAAATTCCTGTGCGCCAACCTTAACTGTCACAATTGCTTCAGGTTTTTCACCCGTTTCAGAACAAACTTTTAAAGCAATTAATTTAAAATGCTCTTCTTCTGTATCAGTATTAACTTCGGTAATTAAGGCTTGTAAATCTTCATCAAAAATCTCATGTTTTTTATCCGCTAATTGCTTAAAACGAAAAAATGCATCATTTAATTCTGATTCACTATTAAATTCAAAACCTAATTCTGTCATCCTACTTTTAAAAGCACTTCGTCCAGAATGCTTACCTAACACCATACGGTTCACTGACCAACCCACATCCTCAGCACGCATAATTTCATAAGTTTCACGGCTCTTTAATACACCATCTTGATGAATACCTGATTCATGTGCAAAAGCATTCGCGCCCACAATAGCTTTATTTGGCTGCACAGGGAAGCCTGTAATACTTGAAACTAATTTTGAACAGGTCAATATTTCACGCGTATCTATATCAGTGGTACACGAAAATGCATCATGGCGAGTTTTAATTGCCATAACAACTTCTTCTAAAGATGCATTACCCGCACGCTCACCTAAACCATTAATCGTACATTCAACCTGTCTTGCACCTTGCATAACAGCAGAAAGTGAATTGGCAACCGCTAAGCCTAAATCATTATGACAATGTACTGAAAAAATCGCTTTATCCGCATTGGGAATACGCTGCATTAAATTAGCAATTGTTACGCCAAACTGCGCAGGAATACTATAACCAACCGTATCAGGAATATTTAATGTTGTCGCACCCGCATCAATCACCGCTTCTAAAATGCGGCACAAAAAATCTTCACTCGAGCGTCCTGCATCTTCAGCAGAAAATTCAACATCATCGGTAAATTGACGCGCACGTTTAACCGCCCTCACCGCATATTCAATCACTTGTTCTGGTGACATACGCAATTTCATTTCCATATGAATCGGTGATGTCGCAATAAAAGTATGAATTCTTGAGCGCTCAGCATGCTTTAGTGCTTCACCTGCTCGGTCAATATCTCTATCTAATGCACGAGAAAGCCCACAAACAATACTGTCTTTAACTGCTTCAGCAACCGCCTGTACAGCAGAAAAATCACCTTCACTTGCAGCAGGAAAGCCTGCTTCAATCACATCGACTTTCATTCGCTCTAAAGCACGCGCAATCCGTACTTTTTCACCACACGTCATTGACGCACCAGGGCTTTGCTCACCATCACGCAAAGTTGTATCAAAAATGATTAATTTATCTTTCATAAGTATCCTACTCATTGAGCAGTGTAGTCATCTAAATGACTATTTTTTTAAAAACCTAATTAAATAACGATTCATTATTCAACTAGGGAGAATGCTTAGCTAATACGAGCTCTTCTTTTTCTACGCAATAAAACCACGGTAACAATAGGGCCTGATAGCGCATAACCAAAAAAGAATAAACATAAAACAGTTGCTGGGGTTGATAGAGTCACGGCAATACCTAACATAATGCCAATCATAACCACAAAAGGAACTTTGCCACGCAGGTTAATATCTTTAAAACTGTAATATCGAAAATTACTGACCATCAATAAGCCCGTTAATGCCGTAATCACTAAAATAACCCATGAAAAACTTTCAGCTCCATAGGAATATTTCTCACTAACCCAAACTAAGCCAGCTAAAATTGCCGCTGCTGCCGGACTAGGTAAACCTTGAAAATAGCGTTTATCTTCTATGCCCAACTGGGTATTAAAGCGCGCCAAGCGTAAGGCACCCCCAGCCAAGTGAACAAAAGCACCGACTAAGCCAGCCTGCCCTAAGGTCTCTAATGACCATAAATACATCATAGCCGCAGGTGCTGCACCAAAAGAAATCATATCTGCCATGCTGTCATACTCGGCACCAAAATCACTTTGTGTATTGGTTAACCTCGCAACACGGCCATCTAAGCCATCAAGCACTAAAGAAACAAAAATAAGCATTGCTGCTGTTTCAAACTTCCCGTCAATGGCGGAAGTCATTGCATAAAACCCAGAAAACAATGCCGCTGTGGTAAATAAATTAGGTAATAAATAAATACCTCGGTTACGAGGTTTAGTATCTTTTTTCTCTGATTCAGTCATAACTTCCATCTTAAAATCGCTTAAAAAATCTTAACCATTATATAACATTTAAAATTTATCCAAAATAGAAATAAGCTTAATGACAGCACCTTCACTGAAATCTAAATAAGTAATTAACATCACATATTTAATTTTTTTTATTTCCATGTAAAAATAAGCTTATATGGATATTTTAAAACACGGCATTAGCCCTTTTTCAACAAATTTATCACGCACCGCTTTAAAGCAAATGATTCACCTTGTGCGTGACTTACAATTACTTTGCGAGCACCCAGCCTACCCTAGTACACTTAATAAATTAGCCCCTATTGCACACTTTAATCAGTCGCACTTTTCAGTTCTGATGGGTTATGACTTCCATATTACAGAAGACAATCAAGCTAAACTCATTGAAGTTAATACCAATGCCGGAGGATTATGGTTTACCAACCAAAGTTACTGCCCTAATATTCACCAATTTTCTACTAAACTAGCTAAGCGCTTACTGGCCACTTTTTTAAATGAATACCGCTTATTTAAAAAAAACAAAAGCGCAGTACCCAGGCTAGTAGCAATTATAGACCAGGACCCACAAAATCAATTTTTATACCCAGAAATGCAGCTTTTTATGCAATTATTTAAGCAGGCTGGCATAAATTGCATCATTATTGACCCCAGTGAAATTGAAGCAAAGGCATCTCAACTGTACTTTAAAAAGCAATTAATCGATCTAGTTTACAACCGGCATTGTGATTTTTATTTCAGCTCTCCCGAAATGAGTGCTATTTATAATGCATGGCAAAATCAAACCACCTGCATTACCCCTAACCCTAGGATTTACGGACTACTGGCGGATAAACAGCGTATGGCAGATTGGCATCAAAGCGATATACTGGAAAATTTACTACCAGCAAAAATAGCTTACCGCCTACACAAAGCTTTACCTAAAACGCATTTATTCAGTGATTTAAACCATGAAGATTTATGGAGCCAACGTAAAAAATGGGTCTTTAAACCCCTCAATAGCTATGCAAGTCGAGGCGTTTATATTGGTGCAAAATTGACTAAAAATAAATTTAATAGCTTTAATACTCAGGAAACATTAATTCAAGAACTCATCAAACCTTCGACGACACTTAGCCCCGATGGCGAAAAGTTTAAAACTGATTTTCGCCTGTTTACTTACCGAGATCAAATTTTAGCGCTTAGTGCTAGAATCTATCAAGGACAAGTCACCAATTTACGCACCCCAAACGGCGGATTCAGCCGTGTTAATCTAACATAAATTATGAACTTATCAATTAAACAGTACCTTATTTTAAGTATTATTTTTCTAAGCTCTTGCTCTTTTAAACCCTCATTTATGACAACAACAAACATTATCCAAAGTGAAAATGACACTCGTGCCTATGAGGCATTCACTTTAGAAAATCAATTAGAAGTTTTAATTATTTCAGACCCCGATGAAGATAAAGCAGCGGCTTCACTTGATGTTTTTGTCGGCAGTGCTAGTGACCCTGAGAACCGCGCGGGGCTTGCTCACTTTTTAGAACACATGCTTTTTTTAGGTACTGAAAAATATCCTGACCCAAATGATTATTTAAATTTCATCGCTCAACATGGTGGCTCACGTAATGCCTATACTGCCAAAGAACATACTAACTATTTCTTTGATATTGAAAATAAGTCACTAGAGCCTATGCTAGATCGCTTTAGTCAGTTCTTTATATCCCCGTTATTTAATCCAGAGTTTGTTGAGCGTGAAAAGAATGCGGTTCATTCAGAGTATTTAGGGAAAATTAAAACCGATGGTCGCCGTTTTTATGCTGCAATACAGCAAGCTTTCAATCCTAAAAGTCCTTATGCTAAATTTAGTGTCGGCAGTTTAGAAACACTGGCAGATCACGAGAATAACCTAGTCAGAGATGACCTACTAACATTCTATCAAACTCACTACTCTGCCAATAAAATGCGTTTAGTGGTTTTAGGTAACGAATCATTGCCAACCTTAAAAAAATGGGTAACTGATAAATTCTCTGCCATCCCAAATATACAGACTAAAAAAACAATCTTTACTGAGCCACTATTAAGCAACAATGAAATGGCTAAGTGGATTAATATTGAATCTTTACAAGCTAAACGTGAACTTGCCTTACTTTTTTCTTTACCCGAAACACAGTCTCACTACTTAGCAAAACCCAGTGCTTATTTTCAATCTTTACTCGGTCATGAGGGAGAAGGTAGTGTTCTCGCTTTATTAAAGCAAAAAGGTTGGGCTGATGAAATGAGCGCATCCAGCGGTTTTAGTAATAATAATCAAGAATCTAGTTTATACCTAGGTATTAACCTGACTCAAGAAGGCCTTGAACATACTGATGATATTATTGATATTATCTTTCAATACATCCGTTTAATGCAAAAAAGTGGCGTACAAAAATGGCTATTTGAAGAACAGCAACAAATGGCTAATTTGCGTTTTCGCTACCAAGAAAAACGCAGTGCAAGTCATACCGTTACTGAGCTTTCGCGTAACTTACAATACTACCCTGCTCAAGATGTGCTGCAAGGTAGCTTTATGATGGAACAATACAAACCTAAATTAATCGCTGAATTTTTGCAGTTATTATCGCCTGAACGTGTACTAATCTCACTGAATACACAACAATCTAAAACGGATAAAACTGAAAAAAATTATCATGTTAACTACGGTATTCAAGCACTAACAGCAGAGCAACTTAGTCGCTGGAATCACTCACAAATTAACACCGCACTTGCATTACCCGAAGCCAATCCTTTTATTCCCAATCAACTCAGCCTTAAAGAAAACAAAGTACCCCAGTCACAGCCCTCACTCATTAAAGAGGCTCATAACATTAGCATTTGGCATCAGCTAGATACCCACTTCACATCACCACGCAGCAGTCTTTATCTTGCATTACATAATCAACAAGCAAACCAGTCGCCAAAAGAGGCCTTATTGAGTTCTTTACTGGCAGGTATGATTAATAAACAATTAAATAGCTATGCCTACCCTGCTAATTTAGCAGGCTTAAATTATTCGGTTTATACCACCGAGCGCGGCTTAAGCATTAATTTATCTGGCTATTCTCAAAAACAAGCCATTCTTTTAGAGCGTATTATTGCTGCCTTAAAATCTCCAGAAATGGATCAACAACGTTTTGATATTTTAAAAAATAAATATCAACAAGACCTGAATAATGCAAAAAAACAACAACCCTTTCACCAAGTACTTGCAGAATTAAAACGTAGCCTAGTCGAACGACGCTGGACCAATGAGCAAAAACTAGAGGCATTAACACCGCTAACACTGTCTGATTTAACAGCCTACTCAAAGCAATTTTTACAAAATTTACGGATTACTCTCTTAGCTCAAGGGAATATTTCACAAGATGAAACCTTGCTTTTAGCTGAAGAAATTCAAAAACAACTTCCTATTGCTCAAGCAGTATTAAATATTCCTGCGGCTAAAATAATCAAATTACCCACAAACACTTTAAGCTCTCGACAATTAGTCATTGATAACCATGATGCAACTTTAGCTTTATATTTTCAAGCTCAAGACAGCTCTATCAATACTCGTGCTGAAAACTTACTAATGGGGCGTATGCTCTCATCTGCATTTTTTGCTGATCTACGGACTCAACAACAACTGGGTTACAACATAGGTGCAGCATCATTACCCGTGAAAGATGCACCAGGCATTTTATTCATATTACAATCCCCTGTCATTTCTGCCATTGAAATTGAAAAGCGCATCCAACAATTTATCATTAATTTTAAAGTAACGTTTCAAGCTATGCCTGATAATGAATTTGAAAATTATAAATCTGGCTTGATTACCCATCTACTAGAAAAGGATAAAAGCTTACAAAAATCAAGCTATAGAAACTGGTTAGAAATTGACCGAGAAAATACGAATTTTGATACCAAAGAACGTATTGCAGAAGCAATTAAGCTAATTGACAAGAATGACTTATTAGCGGCTTATACTAAACAACTAATGACTGAACCAAGGTTATTCCGTAGTTACGCACTAGGAACACAGTTTTCTAATGTAGACTTTTCAGAAAAAAACTTAATTCTTGATATAACTAAATTTAAACAAGAAAGTATAAAATACTAAGCAAAATAGCCGAGCATAATTCAATTATGCTCGGCTATCAATAATCACTATATCCAAGCTACTTGCAGATGTTGGCTAGCTATTTCTAACAGTCTATATTTCACGCAACTACCTCTGAGCAGAAGTATAAGTAAATACCAAAAATTAATTTAACATTTTGTAGGATGGGTAGAGTGAAGTGCCTGTTTTTTAGGCGCGCAGTGAACCCCATCAATCATTGCCAGAATGATTGATGGGGTTCGCAAAAAAACGCTCTACCCATCCTACTAAAATTCGTCATATCAAAATGTTAGAGTAATTATCCACAAGTACTTATTAGACTATTCCCCAAAATTACTTATTCAACTAACAGACTATTACTCTTTTTTAATTCTAGCTCTTCATTCCGGTTAATTTGTACATTGGTTGGGTATGCAAAAGATAAATTATTGGCTTCTAAAATATCCGATATTTTAAATAACACATCTTCTTTTACTTCCAGCCATTCAACCCAGTTAACTGTCCTAGAAAAACAGTAAACTAAAATATCTATCGAGAAATCATTATAGCGATCCAAAAAAACTAACTGTGTTGTTTTCACACCTTGAGAATCTGCATGCGATAAAAATTTATTTCTGCCTTTTTCAATAAACTTTTTATTTGTCTCTTTGGGGCTAGAAATCTCAGGATGATCCTGTAACATTTGTTTAATATCGACGAGTGCCTGTCGAATATCTTGCATATTACTCTCATAAGTCACTCCAATATACATTTTGATACGCCGACCAACCGCCCGTCTATTCCAATTAACAACACTAGCGACTGAGACCAAAGAATTGGGTACCGTAATCAAGGCATTATCAAATGTTCTTATGGTAGTACTACGCAAACCAATTTCTACAACCGTCCCTTCTGCATCATTAATCTTAATCCAATCGCCCATTTTAAAAATATGGTCAATCATTATATTTAAACCACCAAAAAAATTAGATAAGCTATCTTTGGCAGCCATAGCAAATGCCAAGCCTCCAATTCCTAAAGTAGAAATAATCGCTGTAATATTAATACCGAAATGGCTAAGTACCAGCGTTAAGGACAATAAAATAACAATAGTTTTTAATACCTGTCCAATTAATAAAACCAGCTCTTTGTTATATTCCTGCTTCCTTTTATCCACAAGCTCAAATCGCACTGAGATAATACTGTCTATCAAATTAAAAATTAACGATATATATAAAAGATTATAAATAATGAAACTAAATTGGTCGACAGAGACCTTATAAGCCGTTCGATAAAGTAGTGCATTAGTGGCTAAGTCCACACCAAAAAACGAAACTAAATATAAAACAGGTTTATTAATATTTAATAAAATGACCTCAACACTTTCAACTTTCCCGTCATCAAGAATAAACCGTCCTATCAAATATTGACTTAGCCTTGACACTAAAGGATACCCAGCCAAAGTGACAATAAATATTGCTAATGAAACGAGGACCCCACCCACATCAATTTTTAAAGGCGAAATTAGCTGATTAACTTTTCTAAATTGCTCATTATTATTCACATAAGAAATAGCAGAAATAATCGATATGCGCTGTAAAAAGCTGGTTACAACAATGCCCTCTGGATTATTTAAAACATAATGTATAAAATCTACAGAAACTAAGTACGACCTTACCAAGTCTTGCCGATTTTTCTCTGCAACAACATAAATCCCACCTTCATTGACTGGCAGCTTTTTTATATCATTCTTATTATTTATTACTCTATTTAAATACTTTTTTGCTTCTAAAAGTATGTTCTCTTTTGTCTCATAATCACGGCTAGCATTCGCTAGATATTGAATAAAACTCGCTCTCTCCCTTTGCTCTATATATCTTGCAATTAAATATTTATCACGCTGCACAGCTAAGGTATTCCCTCTAGAAGCATTGATAGCAATTTTAGACTGTAAAAATCTTATTTCTTTTTTATTAATTTTTTCTGCATCAAAGTCACTAAAAGTTCCTCTAATCATTAAAAGTAACTGCTGAAAATGTAAGTTCTTTTCGGTAATTAGCTTTTCAAATTTGGCGTCTTTTTCTCCCCCAGCCACGGTTCCTTCAGTGAGTTCTTTAACCTCATTTTTACTCGCCTTTTCATCTAGTGCAATGACCGTAGCAAAAACATCAGCAATTGCTGAGTAACTACCACTTGTAGCTGCTTGACTTGATAAGGGTAAAACAATAATGATAAAAAAACTTAAAAGGCGAATGAATTTCATAGCGCTGAATATCTTTAACATAAAAGGACGATTAGTGACTTGAATTACTGTCTATTAAATTGCGTAAATAACGAAATAATAAACGTGAATTTTTAGGCGGTTTACTTAAAGAAATTTCTTTTTTCGCATTCCGAATTAATTGGCGTACTTGCTGTGCATCAGCCCCTGGAAATTGATTTAATAAATCCGTTAATGCTTGTTTATCTTCAGATAATAAGCGATCACGCCAGCGTTCCGATTGATGTAACTCGCGCGCAGCATGCGCACTTTTTGCTTTCATTTTATCTAAACTTGCTTGAATAGCATCAAGATCTTCATTGCGCATCAATGAAGTCACATATTTCATTTGTCGCTTACGCGCACTTTTTGCCGGCATTTTTGTCGCATTTTCAATCGCATAGACCAAAGTATCCGGTAGACCCAACCTTTCTACTTGAACTGGCGTTAACTGACTAATCTCTTCACTTAAATCACTAACTTCTGCAATATCACGCTTTAACTGTGATTTATTAGGGCGAATAGCCCATACCTCTTCTTCCCACTCTTCTTCTATAAAATCTGCCATCTCAAACCATCGAAATTAAAAAAACTACAAAAATAATAACCGCAGCAATAGGAAGTAAAAAACCAGTCCAATCTGACTCCGCATCTTTACTGCGTTCCATTGATGCTTTGATCCCTGGAAACATCCAAAAAATAAGTCCTACAGCCATCAACCCAACAAAGACATTTTCCCACCTAGAAAATTCCATTGACTACCTCTCTTGGCTTTTCAGCTTAAACTGAAAAACTTTCACCACAACCACAAGTGCCTTTTACATTGGGGTTATTAAATTTAAAAGCTTCATTAATGCCTTCTTTGGCATAATCTAAAACCAAACCATCAAGCGTGTCGATATTTTCACCTGCAACAACTACATTCACACCAAAGGTTTCATAAACTTTATCACCTTCTTCTAATTTATCTGCATAAGCAATCGTATAGGCAAAACCAGAACAACCTGATTTTTTAACACCTAATTTCAAGCCCAAACCTTCGCCTCGACTATCCAATTGCTTTTTGATTTGTTTTGCCGCACTTTCTGTTAATTCAATAGCCATAATCTTTACCTATTTTTAGTGATGATTTGCTTTAATTCTTGCACAAAAACATCAATTTCTTCTAATGTGTTATTTTTCCCTAAGCTAACTCTTATTGCTGACTGAGCTAACTGTGGCTCTATATTCATTGCACCCAAAACATGACTACTTGCTTCTTCATTACTTGCACAAGCAGAGCCACTAGAAACCGCTATATTTTTTTGGTCTAACTGCATTAATAGCATTTCTCCAATACAGCCCTGTATTCCCATTTGTACTGTATTCGATATTCGCGGGACATGTTCTGAAAATACTTTAACTGATGAAACTCGGTATAATTGTTGTTCCAAATAGTTTCTTAATTTAAGCGTATGAGCTTGCCTTTCTTGCAGCTCTAATTTTGCTAATTCTGCCGCTTTACCAAAACCAACAATTGCAGCAACATTTTCTGTACCTGCTCGCAAGCCTTGTTCTTGCCCGCCACCCGTCATAAAATTTTGCATTAAATCAGTTTGCTTGCTTATTAATGCACCACAGCCTTTTGGGCCGTAGATTTTATGGCTAGAGAGGGACATTAAATCAACACCTAAATCCTGAAAATCTACGGGGATTTTACCCAGCGCCTGTACGGCATCTGTATGTATCAATGCTCCTCGTTTCTTTACTAATTGAGTTATTTTTTTTATATCCTGAATAACTCCAGTTTCATTATTTACCATCATAAATGAAGCAAAATCAAAATCAGCAGAATCACTAATTTCTTGAGAAGAAATGATGCCCTGCTCAGTCACTCCAATAATCGTTTTTTTAGCTCCATTATTGGGCAATGATTTAATGATCGAAGGGTGTTCAATAGCAGAAGTAATAAGATGTTTTTTAATCAAACCACTTTTTAAAGCCACATTATTTGCTTCCGTGCCACCGCTGGTAAAAACAATATGCTCTGGCTCTGCATTAACTAATTGTGCGATATGCTCACGCGCTGTTTCCATCGCACTACGAGAAACTCTAGCTAAGCGGTAAAGCCCAGAAGGATTGCCATAGAGTTGCCCCAAAAAAGGCAGCATTTCTTCAAGCACTCTTTCATCAAGAGGCGTTGTTGCATTATGATCAAAATAGATCATTTATTTTATTGCCATACCTACAGTGGCTGCCCCTTTAAACTGAATTACTTGGCTTGCATCCTGCCTTGCTGCGACTGATTTCACTGAATCACGCTCTAAAATATCACCTAAAGTAATACCATCTAAATAACTACGAACAACACCACTTAACCCCATCCATAAATCATGAGTTAAACAAGGCTCACCATCTTGGCAATTCCCTTTTTGCTCACAATTAGTTAAATCAACCTGTTCATCTACCGCTAAGATAATATCTGAAATATTAATTTCATTTGCTTCGCGGCTTAATTTATAGCCACCACCAGGGCCTCGTACTCCAACAACCATTTCAGCACGACGTAAACGAGAAAAAAGTTGCTCTAAATAAGAGAGTGAAATTGTTTGACGCGTTGCAATTTCAGTCAAAGTTACTGGTTTAATTTGACTATGTATTGCCAAATCGAGCATGGCCGTCACGGCATAACGACCTTTAGTAGTTAGTCTCATTAATTTTCCTATTTTTATTAAGTTAATAGCTGCAATATAAATTAACCTAGTAAAATAGTCAACTATTAAACCTTAATAAAACCCCGTTTATTTTAAAGACTTAGATTCACTTCACACTTTACTCTTTATCGATTTCACAGCCATCTAAATCTGGCATATCCTCAACTTTACAAGGTATCCCTGCATCCTTCAGGTTTTTTTTCATAGCATCCATTTGTTTATCCATCACTTGTATATGATCCAACATATGATTAATCGCATAAGCAACAGGGTCAGGTGAATCTGCCGTTGTTCCATAAGCATCAAACCCCATTTTATTGGCAATTTTTTTACGATCCGTCATTTTATTATCTCTGGCACTCACCACATGCCCTGGAATCCCAACAACCGTTGCCCCTGCTGATACAGGCTTTAAAACAACAGAATTAGAGCCAATTCGTGCATCGTTACCAATTTCAATAGGGCCTAATATTTTCGCGCCTGCACCAATGACCACACCGTTATGTAGCGTAGGGTGTCGTTTTCCTTTGCTAGCACTCGTTCCACCTAGTGTTACACCATGATACAAAGTACAGTCATCACCGATAACTGTTGTTTCACCAATGACTACTCCCATCCCATGGTCTATAAAAAAACGACGACCAACAATAGCACCCGGGTGAATTTCTATCCCAGTAATCCAGCGGCTAAAATGTGCAATTAATCGTGCGGGGAACTTAATCCCCTTTACCCATAAACCATGACTTAAGCGATGTAAAACAATTGCATGAAAACCAGGGTAGACAAAAATCACATCTAACAATGATTGCGCGGCAGGATCTCGTTCAAAAACACTAGAAATATCCTCTTTAATCAAATTAATCATATTTTTTTATGTAAGACTGCTGTTGATTTTTTCAAAATACCACGCAGAATATCTAGCTCCTTCGTATCTAAATTAGTCCGATGATAAAGCCGTCTTAAACGACGCATAATAGAAGTAGACTTTTCTGGGTTTAAAAAGCCTATTTCATCCAATGTCTGATACAAATGCTCAAAAAAAGATTCCATCTGAGCTGAACTTGCTAATGGATTTTCTAACTCTTTCGGTTTAGCTGCTTCTATTCCTGAAGCAACTCTTAATTCATAACACACAACTTGCACTGCAGCAGCAAGGTTTAATGAGCTGTATTCAGGGTTACTAGGAATAGCTAGTAAACTTTGACACAAATCTAGTTCATGATTTTTTAAACCTGAATTTTCACGACCAAATAAAATAGCAATTTTTTTGTCCTGGGCTTCTACTACCATTTTTTCCGCACATTCCCTAGGAGGTAGTTCAGGAACAGAAATACTACGTGAGCGTGCACTGGCACCAATAACGATTTCACAGTCTGCAACCGCCTCTTGAATAGAATCACACAAAATCGCATTAGCTAATAAGTCATCTGCGCCTGAAGCACGTGCGGTTGCTTCAGCACTGGGAAAAACTTTAGGTTGAACTAAATATAATTCAGTCATACACATATTCTTCATAGCACGAGCTACCGCGCCTATGTTCCCAGGATGGGATGTTTCAACCAATACAATCCGAATATTTGCCAGCAATGCTCTACCCTAATGAATAAAAACGTCAATTTTATCAAAATTTTTGTTATCCTATATTGATTTCTAACTGCTCATTATAAATTTACTTATGCATCCAATGCTTACTATCGCTATCCGTGCTGCGAGAAGCGCGGGGGATATCATTCTTCGTGCTTCTGAAAACGTGAATCATATTCAAGTTGATAACAAAGAACAACATGATTTTGTTACTGAAATTGATCGTCAAGCTGAAGCTGAGATCATAAAAATTTTAAAAACTGCGTACCCAGACCATGCAATCCTTGCAGAAGAAAGTGGTGCTCATGAAGGCAATGACTATACTTGGATTATTGACCCTTTAGATGGCACCACTAATTTCCTACACGGATTCCCTCATTACGCAGTTTCAATTGCTTTAAAGCACAAAAATAATTTAATCGTGGCAGTTGTATTTGATCCACAGCGTGATGAACTATTTACTGCGTCTCGTGGTGATGGTGCCGCTTTAAATGGTAAACGTATCCGAGTGACACAACAAACCAACCTGGCAGGTTCATTAATTGGTACAGGCTTCCCTTTTAAAGTACAGCAGCAACAATATTTAGATGCTTATTTGAAAATGTTTAAAGCTATTTGTGTGAATACGTCAGGAATACGCCGCACAGGTTCTGCCGCTATTGATTTGGCTTACCTAGCAATGGGGCGTCTAGATGGTTTTTGGGAAATTGACCTTAAACCTTGGGATATTGCAGCAGGACTGCTGATTGTAAAAGAAGCTGGTGGTGTCGTCACTGACTTAGCCTTTAACGACCAATATTTAGAGTCAGGCAACGTAATTGCCGGTAACCCTAAAATGCATCAAGCTTTATATCACTTAATTGAGCCACATGTCACTGAAAGCCTAAAAAGTTAAACTTAAAATGGGTAGCCTATATGGCTAATATAGGCTACCTACTAAGTAAATACCAAAAAATTAATTTAATATTTTGTAGGATGGGTAGAATGAAGCGCCTATTTTTTAGGCGCGTAGTGAAACCCATCAATCATTGCCAGAATGATGGGTTTCGCAAAAAAACGCTCTACCCATCCTACTAAAATTCGTCATATCAAAATGTTAGAGTAATTATGCACAAGTACTTAAGTACCTAGGTGTTTACATACCACCAACGTAACTAATCACTTCATTGGATGCTAGCTCTAGCCCCAGTTTAAAACATTCCATTGCACGCTTATTATCTCCCTCTTCTGCTAAAAAGTTACCCAAAATACGATAAGCTTCAACAGTCGGCTCTAAACTAATACTTTTAGCTAAATACTTTTTAGCCTTATCTGAAAATTCACATTTTATTGAAATTTTACCCAAAACTCGCAATAGAACAGGATCATTACCGTATTCTAACAACCACTTTTCAGTAATTTCTAACTGTCCTCTAAAATCAATCGATTGCACGCTACCAAAAAGAGAAAGTAAGGTCATATCCCATTTATTATTTAATGATTTAACAATATCATTTTCTATTTTTGCTCCAGCTCCCGCTTCAATCATAGCTGCATAATAAATAGCGGGTAAACCCTGCATCTCTTGAACATGTAAAGGAATATCTTTCCAAAGAGCTTGAATACCTTTGGCATCTGCTTGTCCGGCAGCTTCTTTTAATAAAGTGCTATACGTTTCAACCTCTAGTAATTTCACTTCAGCTTCCATAAAGACTTTATGCTCATTTAATGCGGGTAAAAGTGATTTAATAGCCGCCCAATCCCCTAAATGGTGATAGGTTTGATGCAACATTTTCAAAACACTGGCATGTGTTGAATCCATTGAATGCAATTTAGTTAGGGTAACAAGTGCTTGATCAAACTGCTTTTGTGATAAATGCAGCTCTGCTTGTGTTAATCCCACAGCCACATCAGACCCAGGAGCATCTTTTGTCGCACGCCTTAAATATTCATCACGTTTATCTAACGCACCCCTGGAATGTGCTGCTCGTGCTGCTGTTAAATAATGGATTAATGGTGCCCCACTGTTAGAGGCATGCTTAATTAAAGTATTTTCGGCACGCTCCCAGTTCCCTTCAGCTGCATCAACTAGTCCTGAAATTAAAGCTTCCTGAGACCGGTTAAACTTAACGTCCTTGCCTTTACTGCGTATTCTGCCAGGAAATCGCAGTAACCACCCGATCCCACGAAACACAAAATATAAAGCAACAAAAATCACCATTGAAGCGACAATAAAAACAATCAAAGAGGTTTCTAATGCCCAATGCCCAACACCTATTAAGACATAACCAGGGTCATCATATTGTAATAACCATTCATGCGTTACAAAAGCTAGAAGCAACGCTAAAACAAGTGTACCTAAAAAAAACAAAATATTTTTCACTTCACTTGCTCCTGTTATTCACTAACTTGACTGCTTTCATCTTGAATCGCTTTATCAACCTCTAATCTTAGCTTCACAATATCTTTTAACATCTTAAAAGATAAGCTAATATCAGGCAGGTTACTACGAATTTGAATGGTTCTTAATTTATCTAATTCACGAATAAAGCGGGCTCGTACTCGATCATTAGTAAAGTTCCCCCTTAACCACTGCAAACTATCATCAATACTCGCCTGATACAGTTTGTCATCATGCTGCAACAAAGCTAGCTTAACAATCATTAATTTACTGCTTAAACGCTCTTTTATAAATATTTTATGCTCAGGCGTCATAATTGATTTTATAGGAGCATCTAAGCGGCGAATGCTAACAATCCCTTCAATTTCAATCAATACATCATCTAAAGCATCGTTAACATCTACGGTTGGTTTTTGTGCACTTTCACCTAGTTCTTGATCTTTTACTTTTCCAGAATAAGGTAAAAATAAATTTAGATAATCAACCTGTTCTTCTAAGGCCTCTAACGCAGAATAAAGCCCTACAATATCTGCTATTTTAATATCTTGAACTACTGAAATTTCTTTCGCAATCTGCTTACGAATTTTAAATGCAGCCGTATCACCACTTTCGCGCAGTCGTTGATCTGCCGCTTGTAATGCGGCAAGTGTTGTTCCAACATCCCCCATTAAATGTAACCGACGGTTTGCAACACCTAATAAATATTCCGCATCAGATACTAACCAATCACCACGTGTTTTACCTAGTTGGCGATGAATTTTTTGAATTGAATCTTTGACATCTTTTACAGTGCTCTCAAGACGCTCGTCTTGAATTTTCACCACTTCATTTAAACGATGCTCAAAGTTATCCACTTTATTAGCAATATTAGAATTTAAGCCTGATAACTGATTTTGAATTACACCTAACTGGGTTTGATAAGCAGAAATTTGCTTAGTCAACGCTATCATTTGCTGGGTTTCTTTACTAATTTCCCCACCTAAATCTTGCTGTTTATCTCGTAATTGCTGCAGTAAAAAATAACCTGCTCCAGCCACCCCTATTACAATTAAGAGAATAACCACCCCAAACCAAGCACCACCACTGTGCTCTTTTTTAACTTTTACAGGTTTTTGTTTTTTTTCTTCAATGACTTCAGCCACATGCTTCCCCATTCAATAATGCATTAACCATTGCAGCATCAGATGCCTCTGCTGCAATTATTATCTGTGTAAATCCGCTTTCTTTAGCCGCTAAATAAACTCGCTGGCTAATTACCACTACCGGTGTAATTAATAATTGTTTTTTAATTTTGTCTTCTGCTAATAAAAGCAGCAAGTTATTCAGTGCTACAACACTATATATTAGTACTGCCGCAAATTCATTGTTCAATAAAGACTTACCAACATCCTGTGTATCTGGTGCCGTTAATAATTTTTGATAGACCTCAACATAAGTGACCAACGCACCTCTTGCTTTTAACTCAGTCGCCAACAACTCTCGTCCACCATCGCCCCTAAAAATCAGGCAGCACTCATTGGATAAAGACTGAAATTCAGGCATCGCTAAAATAGCCTCTGAATTAAAACCTTTTTCAGACCTTATTATCTTTATTATTCCTTTTTCAGTTAAGGCATTCGCCGTTGCTTTACCGACTGCAACTACCTTAGCTTTTTGCAAGCGCTCTATTTTGCCATCAATTGCTTGTAGGGCAAAGTTTACTGCGTTCACACTAATAAAAAAAATATAATCAAAAGATTCTATTTTCTCCAAGCAAAGAGTTTCTTGCTCTGATAGAGGCTTAGCCCGAACCTCAATCACTGGCAAATTAATATTAATACCAGAACTGGCTTGGATTAACCGATTTAATTCGGCGACTTGATGCTCCGGCCTTGTTACTAATACTTTTTTACCTACTAAAGTACTAATCGGCGTACAAGTCACTTAATACTTTTCCTGCGCCACTTGCCAATAATTCATCAGCAATAGCTACCCCGATTTGCACTGCATCTTCTATTGCTCCTGTTCTTTCTGCTCGATAAATCACACTTCCATCCGGCTTCCCTACTAAACCACGCATGTAAAGTTGGTCACCTTGTATTTCAGAAAAACCTGCAATAGGAACTTGGCAGCCACCCTTTAATCGCTCATTCATTGCGCGTTCAGCACTGACACGTATGGTGCTTTCACTATCAGCTAAGGGTGCTAATAATGCATTAATTTCCGCATCATCACTACGACATTCAATACCTACCGCACCTTGACCAATGGCAGGTAAACTCACTGTACTATCTAGTACTTGAGTAATTCTATCTTCAAAACCTAAACGCTTTAAACCCGCTGCAGCTAGAATAATCGCATCGTAATCACCTGCATCTAATTTAGAAAGTCTAGTATTAACATTACCACGTAAAGATAAAATTTCTGCATTAGGAAAATGTTCCGCAATCTGGCATTGGCGACGTAAACTAGAAGTACCAATTTTTGCGCGTTCTGGTAAATCGTCTAAACTTTTATAATGATTAGAAACAAAAGCATCTCTAGGATCTTCTCGAGGCAAAATTACAGCTAAATGCAATCCTTCTGGAAATTTAACAGGCACATCCTTCATTGAATGCACAGCAATATCTGCTATGTCATCCAACATACCTTGTTCTAATTCCTTTACAAACAACCCCTTACCACCAATTCTAGCTAAGGGTGCATCCAAGATTTTATCACCTTTAGTCAGCATTTTAACTAATTCTGTTTTAATTCCAGGGTGTGCTTGCTCTAGTCGTGCCGCAACATATTCTGCTTGCCATAAAGCTAAAGGGCTTTGTCTTGTTGCAATCTTAATGGTTCTTTGTGTCACTCAGCTTTCCTTGTAAGGTTATAAATACACCGTAATTTTCATATTGTACCTTTAATCTAGGCTTATCATGAAATACCAGATATTAGCTTTTCTTGCTATTAATCGATAACTAATTTTATTTTTTTGCAATATCTATCATATTCATTCATTATGAATAGATAAAACGTCGACTTTATATTTAAGTGGGAATATCACAATGCGTAGCATAATTGGTTTAATTTTTTTCTTAGCATTTAGCTTTAACTGTGGCGCAGATGTCGTCAAAATCAACTCTGACCACCCAACAAAGCATGTCGTGGTAAAAGGCGATACACTTTGGGATATCTCAGCTAAATTTTTAGAGAACCCTTGGGAATGGCCAAAAATTTGGCGGCATAATACTCAAATTAAAAACCCTCACCTCATCTACCCTGGTGACATCATTACGCTTTGCTTTATTAATAACCAGCCTATGCTTTGTGTTAATTCAAGTGGGCGCATTCAACCTAGCATTCGTTACCAAGATCACGAGCCTGAAGCCATTGCGATGATCCCAATGGGTGCCATTCGTCCTTTTTTAAGCTCTCCAAAAGTTTTAAATGAAGACGACTTAAACAACGCACCTTATATTGTAGCCTTTGCGGACGAACACCTTATTGCAGCGACAAATGCCGATATCTATGTACGCTCAATACTGAAAAGAGACTTTATGCACTACACCACTTATCGTGTCGGTGAGACCTATAAAGACCCAGATACTGATGAAGTACTCGGTTACGAAGCAATACATATTGCCGATAATACCGTTATTGCATTAGGCGACCCCGCGACTTTAAGCACTACTCGAGCGCTACGTGAAGTACGCTTAGGTGACCACTTAATACCAGCGGAAGAAGCTGAACTTGATTTTAACTTTTACCCTATCGCTCCTAAAGATAAAATTGATGCAACAATCATTGCCAGCATGGCAGACTCTCAAGAAATTGGTCAATTTGATATTATTGTCCTCAACAAAGGATCTAAAGATGGGCTTAAATCAGGACATATCCTAGATACTGTGCAAAAAGGTAAACTCATTAAAGATCCATACCATCAAACAGGGCACGAACTTGTTAAGCTTCCCAATAGAAAATCAGGGTCTTTACTTGTTTTCCGTACTTTTGATCGGGTAAGTTATGGCTTAATTATGCATGCATTAAGAAACATTCGGCTTTTAGACAAGGTACGCACACCTGAATAATCACTCTAAAATAACAACGCAAAAGCACTGGCTTATGCTTTTGCGTACACCCGGTGTAGGCAGTAAAACTTTTTTAAAATGTTTAGAGCATTATAGCCCTGAAGCATTATTTTCAACACCCCGTGAAGCATTACTGCAACTGGGTTTGAGCGCTAAAATAATTGATGCCCTTAAAAACCCACGCTGGGATTTAATTGAAACTGATTTAAACTGGTTAGCTCAAGAAAATAACCATATTATTCTATGGGAAGATACTAACTACCCTCAACAACTCAAAGAAATAGCAGACCCTCCCCCCATTCTATTTGCTCGGGGCGATATAGATTTAATTCACTTCCCTCAAATAGCTATCGTCGGTAGCCGCAATCCTTCCAATTATGGTTTGCAAATAGCCTATGAATTTGCACAAAGCCTTGCAAGCTCAGGATTTACAATTACCAGCGGTTTAGCCCTAGGGGTTGACGCAGCAAGCCACAAAGGCGCTTTAAGCATCCAAGGAGCCACCATCGCCGTCACAGGAACAGGTTTAGACCGCGTTTACCCAGCTGCCCACAAAAATCTTGCAACGGACATCGCATCCACTGGCGTTATTCTTTCCGAATTTCCACCGGGTACACTCGCAAAAGCAAATCACTTTCCACGCCGTAATCGCATTATTAGCGGTTTATGCATGGGTTTATTAGTCGTTGAAGCAGCAAAAAAAAGTGGTTCACTTATTACTGCACGCATGGCTTTAGAGCAAAATAGAGAAGTTTTTGCTATCCCTGGATCTATTTACAACCCTTTAGCTCGTGGCTGTAACGCCTTAATTCGTGAAGGTGCCAAGCTAGTTGAAACAACACAAGATATTTTAGAAGAACTCGCACCGCACCTTAATGACAGGCCATTGCCACAGGCAATTACAAAAACCATAAAAACTAATGAACTCTCTGAAGAACAGCAAAACCTATTAAATCATATACAGTTTTCACCAACTTTAATTGATCAACTGGTACTAACAACAAATTTAAGTGTCGATAAAATCAGCTCACACTTGCTCATATTAGAATTACAAGGGTATATTAGTCCCACTCACGGTGGTGGCTACCAGCGTAATAAATAGCCATCTCTTATTAAATTGCCGCAAAAGACAATAACAGAATGAATGAAGATATTTTTGACATTTTAATATATCTATTTGAAAACTATATGAATAGTGAAGTTGAAACCACCCCCAATTCTGATGAATTAAAATCCGAGCTTAAACAAGCTGGCTTTACCAATAGCTGTATTAATAAAGCATTCGATTGGTTAGATTCACTCGCATTACAGGAAGAATCTGAATTTAAATCTCCAAAAAATTTCCGTATTTTTTGCGCAGAAGAAATTCAAAAACTAGATTTAGAGTGCCGGGATTTTCTTTTATTCCTAGAGCGCCTAAGCATTTTAACTCCCAATAATCGAGAACTAGTTATCGATCGTGCAATGGCAATTGAAGAGTCGCTTATTTCTATTGAAGAAATAAAGTGGATTTCTTTAATTGTATTACTAAGCCAGCCAGGTGATGAAATTGCAATTGCACACATGGAAAATATCATCTACCAAGAAGCTTCTGCTCTTTTAAATTAAACTAAAGATACCCGACGTATGAGCAAAAATTTAATTATTGTAGAATCACCTGCAAAATCAAAAACCATAGAAAAATACTTAGGTAAAGACTTTCAAGTTCTTGCTTCCTTTGGCCACCTGCGTGACTTAATCCCTAAAGAAGGCGCTGTTGATCCAGAAAATGATTTTGCAATGAAGTACCAAGTACAAGAACGCAACCAACGTCATTTACAAGCGATTACCAAAGCCCTAAAGGGTGTAGATACTTTATATCTCGCGACTGACCCTGATAGAGAGGGAGAGGCAATTTCTTGGCATTTATTAGAAATGCTTAAAGATAAAAAACTGCTTAAAAAGAAAATAGTTCATCGCGTCGTGTTTCATGAAATCACCAAAAAAGCGGTGACACATGCCATTGATAACCCAGGAGAAATTGATACCAACTTGGTTGATGCCCAACAGGCACGCCGCGCTTTAGATTACTTAGTTGGCTTTAACTTATCACCCTTGTTATGGAAAAAAATTCGTCGTGGCTTATCGGCTGGCCGGGTACAAAGTCCTGCATTACGAATGATTGTAGAACGCGAACTTGAAATTGAAGCGTTTAAAACCAAAGAATATTGGTCGATTACCTCCAAGCTCACCCAAGAAAAACAAACTTTCAAAGCCAAGCTAACCCACTACAAAGGTGAAAAACTAAGTCAATTTAGTATTACTAATGATGCACAAGCTGTTGCGGCACAAGAAGAGCTTGAAAAAGCAGCTCAAGGCGAACTAGTCGTTGCTAACTTAGAAAAGAAACAACACAAACGCAACCCATCTCCGCCTTTTATTACCTCAACCTTACAACAAGAAGCTGCACGGAAATTAGGTTTTACCACTAAACGCACCATGATGGTTGCACAGCAACTTTATGAAGGAATTGACATTGGTGGTGGCGAAACCAGTGGTTTAATTACCTATATGCGTACTGACTCTGTGAATTTAGCAGAAGAAGCGCTAGAAAATATTCGCGCTTTAATCAGCGAAAAATATGGGGCCGATCAAGTTCCTAAAGAACCTCGCTCCTTTAAAACAAAATCTAAAAATGCACAAGAAGCGCATGAAGCAGTGCGCCCTACTTTGGCACAACAAACCCCTGCTGATTTAAAAAAGTATCTATCTAGCGATCAATTTAAACTCTATGATTTAATTTGGAAGCGTACCATTGCCTGCCAAATGATTCACGCTACTATCAACACAGTTTCTGTTGATTTGAATTGTGGCAACGAAAAAAATGTATTCCGAGCAACCGGTTCTGTGATCGCAAAACCTGGCTTTATGGCGGTTTATTTAGAAGGAAAGGATGACAATAAAGCAGGAGATGACAAAGAAACCTTCTTACCAGCAATGAAAAAAGGCGATAAGATTCCTTTAGATGCGATTGTTACTAATCAACATTTCACCGAACCACCACCACGCTACAGCGAGGCAAGCTTAGTTAAATCATTAGAAGAACACGGTATTGGTCGCCCTTCTACTTATGCTTCAATTATTTCTACTTTACAAAACCGTGAATACGTTACTTTAGATAAAAAGCGATTTTACCCAACCGATGTGGGTCGTATTGTTGCTAAATTTTTAACCGATCATTTCACAAAATATGTAGACTACGACTTTACCGCTAAACTGGAAGATAACTTAGATGCGGTCTCACGTGGCGAAAAAGATTGGGTTCCACTACTGAGTGCATTCTGGAAACCTTTCACCAAGCTAATCCATGAAAAAGAAGAGTCGGTGCAACGTAAAGATGTCACTCAAGAAGCCATTGATGAAAAGTGCCCTGAATGTGATAAACAGCTATCTATCCGCTTAGGTCGTAATGGTCGCTTTATAGGTTGTACCGATTACCCTACTTGCTCATACACCCGTAATTTAAATGATAATGGCACAGAAGCAAATAATCCAGAAATTGTAGCAGACAGGAAATGTCCTAGCTGCGAGTCTGATTTAGTCATTAAAACAGGACGCTATGGTAACTTTATTGGCTGTAGCTCTTACCCAAAATGTAAGCATATCGAGCCTTTAGAGAAACCTTTAGATACAGGGGTTGAGTGTCCTAAATGCAATAAAGGCAGTATTTTAAAACGTAAGTCACGTTACGGTAAGATTTTTTATTCTTGCTCCGACTACCCAAAATGCGATTATGCATTATGGAATGTGCCGGTTAAAGACCCTTGCCCTGCTTGTGAATGGCCCATTTTAACGTTAAAAACAACTAAACGCCGCGGCCCTGAAAAAGTTTGCCCGCAAAAAGAGTGTAAATACGCCACTCCATACGAAGGCGACCCTGAAGATATTAATGGGCCGACCAGCTAGTTATTGCAGCCCATTTTGAATGAATAATGAAGTTGCGTGACTAAAGGTCGCGCTCCCAGTGAAGATAAAATATATCTACAAAAAGACTATTTAGAAATCAGGAGGTTGCTTCGTGCACGTTCCTAAGCACTTTGAACATAGGATGACTTGACGGCTGTCGGGATAAAATTCTTGCCTCCCGAGCGAACTTACCAGTTTACTTCGGATTGGCGAATTTCCCTGATTTTCAGCGTATGAAGAAGCTATAAAAGCAAACTGGGAATCACCTCAGTCCATAAAAAACCAATATGCAAATGCAAGTATTTGTAAAAATAATAGAGTTGTGTTTAATATTGGTGGTAATAAATACCGATTAATAGTTGAAATTCAATATCAAGCAAATATTGTTTGGGTTAAGTTCGTTGGAACGCATACTCAATACGATAAAATTAATGTTGGGGATGTAAATGAATATTAAACCAATCCGTAGTGAAAGTGATTTACAAGAAAGCTTTCGTCAGCTTGAGAAAGTATTTCAAGCAAAATCTGGTACTAAAGAAGCTGATGATATGGAGATTTCAGTTACTTTAATTGAAGCTTATGAAAACAAACATTACCCAATCACACCACCTGACCCTGTTGATGCTATTAAATTTAGAATGGAACAGCAAGGCTTAAAAGCTCGAGATTTAGAAGAACATACCGGAAGCAGTGGAAGAGTGTCAGAAATCCTTAACCGTAAACGCCCTTTAAGCTTAAAAATGATTAAGTGTTTACATAAAAACTTAAATATACCTTATGAAAGTTTATAGGCAGAAGTTCATAAAGTAGCTAACACAAAACATAACCAAAAAATCCAGATGACCATTTAAAGCGTCATTTTTTTGCAAAAGAACCGCAACAAACTGCCATTTTAAATGGTATCTATACCCAAGCTACTTGAAGATGCTCGCTTAATGGAACCGCGATCTTTAGTCGCGGAATGCTTGATATGTGATTGCAGCGACTAAAGATCGCGCTCCCAGAATAAGCTAAGGAATGTTGGGATACCAAAAAGACGGCAGACCAACCTACTGTTTTTACTCGCAAAACTGAAGATAATCAGAAACTAACGCGTAAAAATTACACTGGGCATTTTAACCGATTTATCCACGCCTTCCGAACTCTGCCAAAAGATTTCTACCTCTTTATTGGTATCAATTACAGCATTAGCATTATCTTGGCCGGCAAGGTTTATATAAGCGATTAATTCACTCAATCCCTTTTCTAAAGGGTGTTCTTTACATAAGGCTAACAAGGTAATTTGTGATTGGCTTTGTAAGGCCTTGCTAATGCGTCGTTCTAGCATTTCAATATCAACATAATGCTGGCTATATAACAGGTCACTGCTAAATTTAGCGGTGCCAGTGCTTAGTTTTTCATCTGCAATAACCGGCCGGCTAGGCGGACGAAATAAGGTTCGCGAAACGGCTAAATCAATCGCCGCTTTGGTATCATCTAAATAAGCAAAGTCTTTGTCTTTAGGAGGTGTTTGCTTAATACTAATCGCAGATTTTTCTACCTCATGAATAATTTCCATGATGCGTTTATTTTCTAACCAAACTTGATCATCTAAATAACGCCTTAACTGCTCGACTAAACTAGAACTGGTGCGCTGTACTTTTTCACCTGCTTCAAGTAAGTGATATTTCATTTTAGGCAGCAACTCATCAGGCTCACAGCTTTTTACCTCTTCTAACGCTAAGACCTTTTGAATTAAATCATTAAACTCTTCTTGTTTGGCAGTCGACATTAACAAGCCCCAAAATGCCTGAAAACTTTTACCCTGATCGGAGTCGCCTATATCATCCTGTTCGCCAAAAATATCATCTAATAATAAATCACCTTTGTTTTTATTGCTTATGGCTATTTTTTCTCGTGTATTGCGATCAAGCTGACGAAAATTCTCTTCTACTTGGCGAAAATCCATTAATAAACTGCGAGCCGTTTCTTCTAACTGATAAAAGCGTTCTTTAACTTGGCGAGGGTCATAGCTAATCACTTCGCCTTGCTGTAAGCGTGCAATTTCAGCCTCTATTTCATACTTTTTCGCCTCTAATTCCGTTATCCGTTGCTCTGGGTTTGTTTGCGTCGTCTGTAAAATGGTCGCTAATAACTCAAAGACGGTTAATAATCGTGACTCGGTTCCTATAAATTGTTTTTGCTCTAAACTATGTAGCCACTCAATCGCTTTTTCACTGGCTGGCGTTAAATCAAACTCTGGCTCATCACTATTTTCTGCATAATATTTACGCAAGAAGGCATTATCACCATGCGCCCAATCAGTTAAATAGGCTTTTGCTGATTTGGGGTATTTGTTTTTATGAATTTGACGCAGGTGGAATAAAGTATCTTCAAGCTTTTCCGCTAACTCTCGCTGCTTTATAGAGCGGCAGTTAGGCACAATAAAAACACGATGAAAGAAACTGATAATTAAGGGGGCATTATCCGTACAAAGTAAGCGCCATGTTGAGTGTTGGCGCAGTTTTAATAGGTAATCGTGGTCCATATTAATTTCTGCTTAAAAACTTTACTGCTTTATCATAATCGACCTGAGTATCAATACCAATTGAGTTATAACTCGTTTCTATCATCTGTATCGCAAAGCCATTTTCTAATGCACGTAATTGCTCTAATTTCTCTAAACGCTCTAAATAAGTCGGCTGCATTTTTGAAAATTCAATTAAAAAATCTTTGCTGTAACCATAAATACCTAAGTGACGATAAAAATTTAAAGCATCGGGGATTTTTGTATGATGGTTTAAAAGCGACTCCCACTCATCGCGGTGATGAGGAATAATCGACCTTGAAAAATAAAGTGCTGACTTATTTTTTGTTACCGTGACTTTAACCACATTAGGATTTTTTAAATCACTCACCTGCTCTATGCGGTGCATTGCACTACTCATTTTTATACTATTATCACTGGTTAAAGCACTGGCAACTTGGCCAATTAAATCTGGCTCTATAAAAGGCTCATCACCTTGTACATTGATAACATTATCACAGTCAATTTGGCTCACGGCTTCTGCAATTCTATCCGTACCAGACTCGTGCTTAGTCTCTGTCAAAATAATATTTTGAGTAAACCTTTGGCATGATTTAAGCACCTCTTGGCTATCTGTCGCAATATACACTTCGTCTATATTTTTTGCCTTTAATGATTGCTCATAAACACGCTGCACGACCGTTTTACCCTTTAAATCCAGCAATACTTTATTTGGCAGGCGGCTAGAATTTAATCTTGCGGGAATGACGACGATTGTTTTCATATTTTAAATTCCTAAATCATACATTTGCACGACACCAACAAAGGCTTGTTGTTCATCAACCACTAAAACTGAATTAATTTTATGTTGCTCCATAACTTCACTCACGTCAGTCAACCGAGCCGTTTGCTGAATTATTTTAGGCTGAGCACTCATTAAATCAGCAGCTCTTAAGCTAAAAAAGGTGCTTTCTTGGGTTTCCATTGCACGACGAATATCGCCATCAGTGACCACGCCAAGAATATCATTATGTTGCAATACTACTACCAAGCCACACTTGCCTTGAGTAATCGCATGCACGACATCATGAACTTTTGTATTTTTATAACAGCGCGGTAAATTTTGCGTCTGCATGACATCCTTCACGGTCATTAATAACCGCCGCCCTAAAGTACCACCTGGGTGAAAGCGTGCAAAATGTTCATCTTTAAATTGCCTAAGTTGCATTAAAGCAACGGCGAGAGCATCCCCCATTACTAAGGTTGCTGTTGTGGAGCAAGTCGGTGCTAATTGTAAAGGGCACGCCTCTTCTGTGACAGCTATACTTAGGTGATAATGCGTATTTTTTGCTAAGGTAGAGTGCGAATTGCCACTCATTGCTAAGGTGATATTGCCCTGCTCTTTTAAAAAAGGAATCAGTTTTAAAACTTCATCTGTTTCCCCTGAATTAGAAATCAATAACACAATATCTTGCGGTTCTATCATGCCTAAATCACCATGATAGGCTTCCGCAGGGTGTAGATAAAAGCTTGGTGTACCAGTACTGGCTAAAGTCGCACAAATTTTCTTACCGATAATACCTGATTTCCCCATACCAGAAATAATCAACTTACCTTTGCACCCTAAAATAACATTCACTGCTTGCTCAAAATTATCATCTAATGAATCTAATAAATTGGAGATTTGCTCTGCTTCTATTTTGATGACTTGCCGAGCAATTTGTAGACTATTCATGGTTATTCTCTTCACTTTTCCCACCGCTAAATAATTGATAGGCAGGATTTTTTGTTTCTTCAACATAAAGAAACCCTAAGGCTTCAAAACATAGCTGTAAGGCCTTTTTTTCTGATGGCTTAAGCTGTACACCAATCAATACCTTACCAAACGCCGCACCATGATTACGGTAATGAAATAAACTAATATTCCACTGACTACCTAATGAGGTTAAAAACTTGAGTAATGCAGCAGGCCTTTCTGGAAATTCTAAGCTGTAAATAATTTCATGCAATTCACAAGGAGCATGCCCACCGACCATATAACGCACATGCTCTTTTGCAAGTTCATTTTGCGTCATATCTGTCACTAAAAAACCATGCTCTTCAAGTCGAGAAATAATACCTACTTTATCGCCTTCAAGGCCTGAACTAGAAATACCCGCAAAAATTTGTGCTTGGCACTCATTAAAATAACGATAATTAAATTCCGTGATATTACGTCGTCCTAAGAGTTTACAAAAGGTTAAAAAACTACCCGCTTTTTCTGGAATGGTAACCGCTAATAAAATTTCTTTTTGCTCGCCTACTTGGCTACGTTCAGCCACATAGCGTAAGCGATCAAAATTAATATTGGCACCACTTTCTATTGCAATTAAAGTCTTATCGATTAGCTGCTCACGCTCTACATATTTCTTTAATCCTGCTACCGATAAAGCCCCTGCAGGTTCCGCCACGGAACGCGTATCTTCGAAAATATCTTTAATCGCCGTACAGATTTCATCCGTATTAACGGTAATCACTTCATCTACAAAAAGCCTTGCTAAGCGAAATGTTTCTTTGCCTATTTTCTTAACGGCGACACCATCAGCAAATAAACCCACTTGATTTAAACTTACGCGTTTATTTGCCTTTAATGCACGGTTCAAACAATCAGAATCATTCGGTTCAACCCCTATAATTTTAATATCAGGGCGTACAAATTTAGCATAAACAGCAATTCCTGCAATTAAGCCACCTCCTCCTACAGGAACAAAAATAGCATCGATATGTTCAGTTTTTTGGCGAAATATTTCCATTGCCACTGTACCCTGCCCTGCAATGACATCTGCATCATCATACGGGTGAACAAAGGTCATTTTTTGTTCTTTTGCTAAGGTTTTAGCATGTTGATAAGCATCATCAAATGCATCACCAATCAACACTACCTTTGCACCCAATGCTTTAACAGAGTTCACTTTGATTTCAGGCGTTGTTTTAGGCATAACAATGAGTGCTTTAATACCCAGTTTTTGGGTGGATAAAGCAACACCTTGCGCATGATTTCCCGCAGAGGCAGCAATCACACCTTGCTGTTTTTCCGCATCACTTAAAAAAGCAATTTTATTATAAGCACCACGAATTTTAAAAGAAAAAACGGGCTGCAAATCTTCTCGCTTTAGAAATATATGATTGGAACTTCGTTTAGATAAAGTAGGCGCATAGTCTAGCGGTGTTTCTTCGGCGACATCATAGACTTTAGCTCGGAGAATTTTTTTTATATAATCTTGTGGCATTTTCTCAATAGGAGGGAAGAGTCCAATAGTTAACCCTATTTTACCCGAGTACTGGCTAATAAGTCGCGGAGTAATATTTAGAGCTTAAAATTGCATATAAAGAAGCCATTAATAATGGTAAAATTCATCAATTACTTATCAAAAAATGTCGTGCTAAATGAATAAAAGCGTCAATATAATTTGTATGAAATGGGGAGATAAATTTCCTGCACTCTATGTTAATCGTTTATACAGCATGGTAGCTAGAAATATAACAACGCCTTTTCGTTTTGTTTGTTTTACCGATAATGCAGAAGGGATTCGTGAAGAAGTAGAAATTCAAGATTTACCCGAACTACATATTCCTGAAGGCTTGCCAGAGAGGGGGTGGAGAAAACTATCCGTTTTTGCAAAAAATTTTGGAGGCCTAACGGGGACAACACTTTTTTTAGATTTGGATATCGTGATAGTTGATAATATAGATGCTTTTTTTACTTATTCTGGTGATTTCCTCATTGCTCATGATAAGTATCGCCCCAAACGTTTAGAAGGGAATTCTTCAGTATTTCGCTTTGAAATCAGCCAACACCCAGAAATATTAGATTTTTTTGTGGATAACTTTTCAACTATTCGGCAAGAAGTACGTCATGAACAAGCCTATTTATCACGAGAAATGCATAAATTAAATAAACTATCTTTTTGGCCTGATGACTGGGTGCCTAGTTTTAAATATAAATGTGCGCCTTCTTGGATAAAGTCATGGACTCAAGCACCTAGTATTCCAGAGGGAGCAAAAATAATTCTATTTCATGGCTTACCTAATCCACCTGAAGCGATGAAAGGTATTAGCGGAAAATGGTATCGCCATATTAAGCCTTCCCCTTGGATTAAGGAATATTGGACAGAATAATGCTAAATAACTTAGAAGTCGCTATATTTTCTTATAACAGAGGGAAGTACCTTAAAAACTGCGTTGACTCAGTACGAGAAAACTTACCTAATGTAAAAATAACTATTTTTGATGACTATAGTGATGATGAAGAAACGATTCACTATCTTAATAGCCTTGGCGACCAGGTTGCATTAGGTGCGAATACACAAGGTTCAAGGCATGGAAATCTTTATAAAAACATGCAGTTAGCACTAGACCACTCTTCTAAACCATTTTTGCTCTTACTTCAAGATGACTTACAGGTAATTAGAAAAATCAATCATCATGACATGAACACCATACAAGCTATTTTTAATGACCCTGATATTGCCTTTTTAAGGCCGCAATTTATGAAATTAGATGATGGCAAACGCAATACCGAGTTATTATCACCATCTACTACAGTACGCGCCTATTACCCAAAAACTAGCTTCTTAGAGGGAACTTTTGTTCATGCCTACAGTGATGTTGGACTATGCCATACAACTAAGCTAAAAAAAGTGTCTTGGCAATTTGCAGACAACGAAAGAGAAAATCAAATAAACGCGCTTAAAATTTTTAAATATATGCCTTTCATGGCAGATACCTTTATTTTTTATTGCCCCGAAGTACCTTGCTATAGAAACAAAAAATTATTACTAGCAAGCAAATTAGTACAAAAAAAACTAAAGGGCACTATTTCAAGATACTTAACTTTCTCAAACGAAAAAAACCTTCATTTTACCAGCCGAGATATTCATAATTGGCCTATAGCCGAAGATTTCTTAGAGACCTCTAACACAAGCATAATGAAGCCCTTTGTTTATCAGGACTATAAAAAATCTTTTTTCTTACGATCCTTATATAAACTAGAGAGAGCGGCACATGGGATTAATGCAATTTTAAATTTAAGGGCTTTTAAAAAATAATGCACTTCCTTTACTCTACTTTTTTTATATTACTAACCCCTTTTATTTTATTACGCCTTTATCTTAAAGGTTTTCAAGCTCCTGCTTATCACCAGCGCTGGCAAGAGCGTTTTGCCATTTATAATAAACAGCACTCTAAACAGAGTATATGGTTTCATGCCGTATCCGTTGGCGAAGCAGAAGCAGTGTTTCCTTTAATTAAATTAATACAAAAGAAATACCCACACTTATCCATACTCGTCACTACTACGACACCAACAGGCTCACAAAGAGTTCAAACGACCTTGGGTGGTACTGTTAGCCATGTTTACTTACCTTATGATATCCCTTATGTGATACACCGCTTCTTCAATCATTTTAAGCCTAAAATGGCTGTAATCATGGAGAAAGAAATTTGGCCTAATTTATTTTCAGAATGTCATAAACAAAAAACGCCTCTCTTTATTATAAATGCTCGCCTATCAGGTATTTCTGCTAAGAATTATAAAAAAATACCTCACCTTATAGTACCCACCTTAAATAAGGTGACTAAGATACTTGCTCAGACTGAGGAGGATATGCAATATTTTATTGATATTGGTGTCAATAAACATAACATTTCAGTACTCGGAAATTTAAAATTCGATACCTCTATTTCAAAACAATTGCTCAGAGAAGGCCGTCAATTACATAAAACACTTTTTCAACAAAGATTTGTTTGGATCGCTGCGAGTACGCATAAAGGGGAAGAGGCTATTCTTTTAAAGTGCTACCAAGCGCTTAAAAAAGAGATTCCTGAGTTATTGCTCATCATTGTACCTAGACACCCAGACCGTTTTATCGAAGTAAACGCTTTAGCAAAAAATAAAAAATTTAATACGATAATGCGTAGTAATAATGAAGCATGCACTAAAAAAACGGATGTCTATATAGCCGATACGCTAGGTGAATTAAAAATGTTATACGCCTCGGCTGATGTTAGTTTTGTTTGTGGCAGTCTTACACCAGTAGGGGGGCATAATATTTTAGAGTCACTAGCCGCAGGAACGCCAACCTTATTTGGCCCGCATATGTTAAACTTTAAAGAAATCTCTCAAAACGTACTAATTCATAAAGCTAGCATCCAGTGTCATACTGAAAATGATCTAATAAATGCAATAAACCACTTATACCTTAATAAAGCTGACAGCGACTTACTGATTAAAAATGGCCATGAGTTTCTAAGGCTAAATTTTGGAGCAACAGAAAAAACTTATACCCTTCTCAATACTTATTTCTAAACCCACAAGCATGACCGATAACAAATACACCGCCGTCAATTATTTAGCTGGTTTTATTCCCGCTTTTATTTTGATAATTCCAGCTGCTGGTGAAATTTCCTTTAGTCTATTAGCTTTATATAGCCTCTATTATTGCTTCCAGCAAAAAATAAACCCTTTTACAAATAAACAAACAGCAGCTATCGCTTTTATTTGTATGGCTTACTTCCTAACTGCACTTTTTTCAATTTTAGCCTCAGATATATCGCTATATGCATTTAAACGCTTAGGTACCAACATTCATTTTTTACTTGCTCCTTGGCTTGCCGTTTTGTTGTCTCAACAAATCAATAAAAAAACATTGAGTATGGCTATAAAAATAGGAGCAGCCTTAGCTGGTATTGTCGCCCTATTTCAATTTTTTTACTTAGGCCAGCGTGCTCATGGCTCAGTCAATGCGATCCCTTTTGGCGATATTTCATTGTTACTTAGTTTTTTTTCAATTATTAATATTCATAATGAATCAAAACTCACAAGAATTTTCAGCTTCATAAGTTTTATTTTAGGCTGTACTGCTGTTATCTTTTCATTATCACGCGGGGCATGGGTTACCATACCCTTTTTACTTATGGTTGTACTTTTGATATGGTACAAGCAAAACACGGTTACATTTAAGCAGCTCTCCACACTACTCATTATTGGCATCATAAGCATGAGTGCGACTCACTTAATTCCTCAAGCACAATCTCGCATTAATCATATAAAAGCAGATATTAGCAACTATGAAACCAATAAACTAAGCTCTGTAGGAGCTAGGTTAGTGTTATGGGATATAGCGATAACAGCCATCCCAACACATCCTATCGCTGGGTTTGGCTTACATAAGACTAAACAAGTCATCACTGAGTTCGTCGAGGATACTCAATTAAGAGAAAAATTGCACCAATTTGGGCATTTCCATAATGAGTACTTAACAACATTAGTCGGAAAAGGAGTCTTAGGATTAATTAGTTTATTAACCCTCTTGATTGCCCCCTTATTTTTAATGTACCCTTATTTACCAGACACTAAAAACAACTATTTACCCAGTATTGTCTTATTATTATCAACAGGCTATGCTTTTTTTGGTTTAACGAACCTCGCTTTTGGTCATGGAGTTATGAATACCTTTTTTGTCTTTATTTTAGCCTCTGCAAGCACTGCTATTCATCCCCCCCCAACAATTTTGTAGAATAATACTTTTTTCTAGTATTAGTATAATTTTACATTTTTTTATTACCCTTATGATTTGGTACCCATATGAAGTTCGATAATAATAAAAAAATAATACTCGTTATATTTGTTTTTATAACAATTTTATTTTATTTTTCTTATGCAGTTTATGCTCTTAATCAATCCTCCATTTATTTAGAAAATGGCCTACTTGAAAATATACAAGTCATCACTTTATTCTTAGCTTGTGTTAGCTTCATTTTCCCTGTCTTTAGTCAAAGCAGGTCGGATAAGTTAATGTTAATGTTTTTTTCATTTCTTTGTTTTAGCTTTATATTAAGAGAGGTGGATGTTGAGGAAATAGATATAGCCTATTTTTTAATCTTTATCGGGCATGGTATAGGCCGTAATATAATGCTAATCATCGGGTTTAGCTCAATGACCCTATACGCCATCTTTCATTTTGAGTACTACCGTAAATTAGTCAAAGTATTTTTTCATCTAGGGGCAGTAAAATTATTATACCGGCAGCTATTTTACTCTATGTAGGCCACTTCTTTGAGCATAGTCACTCTATACTTCACTATGTATTTTTAGAAGAAATATTCGAACTTTCTGGTTATGTATTAACTCTCATCACTGCCCTGTTTTTTTGGGACAATAAATTATCACCCGTTAACAATATCAATAAAGTACCATGAAAAAAAACGCATCCGCTTCTAGTTTTAGCATTTACAAACGACTTTTAAAGTTTACCCTACCATCTATTAAATTTTTCATTATCAGCATTATTGGCTTTGCAATGATCGCTCTCGCTCAGCCACTGCTAGCTGAAATGATAAAAATAATTATTGAGACTTTAGAAAAAGGTAACAAATCGGATACACAGTATTTACCTTTGTATATTATTGCCTTAGTCAGCTTTAGAAGTTTGGGCAGTTTTTTAGGTAACTACTTTTTAATCAGGGTGTCAGTCAATGTTGTGCATAAATTGCGCAGCGAACTATTCAATCATTACACACAGTTATCAACTGAGTATTTTGATGCACAGAATAGTGGTAACTTAATTTCTTTAATTACCTATAACGTTGCTGAAGTAGCCCGCTCTGTCACAGATTCTGTGCGAATTTTTGTTCGCGAAGGCCTTACTGCCATCGGCTTGCTTGCTTATTTAATATGGGTCAATTGGCAGTTAACACTCGTTTTTTTGGCTATTGCCCCTATTATTGCCATTCTCGTTACCTTTGTGAGTAAACGCCTGAGAGCATTAAGTAAAAACATCCAAAACTCGATGGGCGACATGACCCATATTACGTCGGAACTTGTTCTCGGGAATCGCGTAGTTAAGTGCTTTGGTGGTTCTCAACATGAAATTCAACGCTTTAAAGAAAATAGCCTGTTTAATAAACAACAATCATTGAAAGTTGGTTTATTTACCTCCGTTCAGAACCCTATTATTCAACTACTGGTTGCGTTTGCCTTAGCAACCTTACTTTTTCTTGCTTTACAATTGATGCAAGGGGCAAGTACCGGTTCTTTTGTCTCTTACTTGCTAGCTGCCTTTATGATGCCAAAATCGATTCAACAACTCGCTAATGCAAATAATGACATCCAAAAAGGTATTGCTGCTGCTAGTGATATTTTTGAGGTATTAGATATTGAAATTGAAAAAGACTTAGGAACTCGAACCACAACATCAGGTAAGGGTGCATTAGTATTTAAAAACCTTAATTTTAATTATCCGAACTCCGAGAAACCAGCACTCAAGAACATTAACCTGAACATTAAATCTGGGCAAACTATCGCGATTGTTGGGGCTTCTGGTAGTGGAAAAACAACTCTCACCAACCTTATTCCACGCTTTTATGACTATGCCCAAGGAAAAATCTTATTAGATGGTATTGAAATTACTGAGTACACACTTGAAACCTTAAGAGAACAAATTGCTTTAGTCACACAAAATATTACTTTATTTAATGATACTGTTTTTAACAATATTGCTTATGGCTCTTTAGAAGGTATTGCCGAAAAAGATGTTTTAAAAGCTGCTGACGATGCTTATGCAACCGAATTTATTAATAATTTATCTCATGGCATGCAAACAGAGATTGGGGAGCATGGCATTCAATTATCAGGTGGTCAACGTCAACGTTTGGCGATCGCTCGTGCTTTATTAAAAAATGCACCCTTATTAATTTTGGATGAAGCGACTTCTGCATTGGACACACATTCTGAACGCTATATTAAAAAAGCACTGGAACACGTAATGGCGAATAGAACAACTATCGTTATTGCACATCGCTTATCAACTATCGAAAATGCTGATGTAATTCTAGTAATGGAACAAGGTGAAATTCTTGAGCGTGGTTCACATGCAGAGTTATTAGCTAAACATGGCGCTTATGCCTCGCTACATGCTTTACAGTTCACAGAACCTAAAAAATAAATTAGCTATGCTGAGAACCCATCAACTCTGCGTAAAGTAATGGGTTCGCAAAAAATGCTCTACCCACCACAAAAAACTACGCAAAATATAAAATTATAGCAATCCTAATACTGACACTTGAACTATAGAACTGTTATTCCTGCATGCTACCCAGTCAAGCATGAGCACAAGCCTTAGCAAGAATTTATGTGCGCTAGATTCTCGATTAAAAATTTCGGGAATGACAACTATGACAGTCATTATTTTGAAATGGGTATCCCCACTCAAGTCAACACCACAACCTAAAAAACTCTCCGAAAAACTCATTTAAATTCAAATAACGACTAACCCGAAGTCCCCGTCCCTTTAGCATCTTTCACTCCCTGTTTGAACTTAGCTTTTAATTTGTTAAAGGCAGACCAAAGTGTTTTATCCATAACCACTTGATTACCAATAGAGACAATCACTCGGGTTAATTCAGGAATTCTTGTTTTAGTCGATATCATATAAATCGGCTGTACATAAAGTACTGAATTTTTACCCATGGGTAAAATAACCATACGCCCTTTTACCACTTTTGAACCGTGCTGATCCCAAAGTGTAAATTGCTCTGATACTTCTGGACTTTGATCAATAAGCGCTTCAACTTGAGCTGGGCCATTGACTTGCGTATCTTTACCAAACTTATAAATTGTAATATAAGGCTTGTAACTGCTATTTAAACAGCTCCCAGGATCTAATGTTCCAGCCAAACCGATCATACTTAAGTTACTACGATTAATCGGTGTCATCGGATTAATCATAACAATCTCTTCTCTATCGTCACATTGCCCAAAATCCATTGTTTGATAATAAGGCATCATCGCCTCACTATTAACTGTTGCAAACTGCCAAGTTTCCGCTTGCTCATAAAACAATTCTGGACGTGTTTGATGGTATTTAGAGTAAATCTTCATCTGCATAAAATACAATTCACGTGGGTAACGCAAATGTTCTCGCAATTCAAGCGGCATTTTTTCTAGTGATTGAAAAACACCGGGATAAGCAATGCGATATGCATTAATAATAGGATCAGAAGGATCAGAAATATAATATTGCGTTGAACCATCATACGCATTGACCACAATTTTTACGGAATTGCGTATATAGTTAAAGCGTTCATTCCCTGATAAAAAGGTATCATTAGCCATTTTCGAAACAGGGTACTTATCTGACAATGTATAAGCATCTTGTATCCAATAAAAACGCTCTTTTGTGGCCACTAAATAAGGGTCTTTATCTAAATGTAAAAAGGGAGTGATAGCGTTAATTCTATCAACAATATTTCGCCTTAATAAAACTTTACTTTTTTTCGAGATATTAGAGGAGAAAAATATTTTTTCATCGCCATAATAAAATGCAAACAATAACTTTCTAAAAAAAGAAGGAATTAAAACCCCTCCCTTGCCTTCATAAACACCCTGAATATCTTTATCTGAACCGGATAAACCAACAACATTTAAACTATTAGGTACGATGGCATAGGTGTATTTTTCTTGTCCATAATAGATGTCAGGCTGCTTAATAGAAAAACCGACATTAGATACCATGTTTAAATCACGTAGATACCATAAAATAGGCTTTCCTGCATCTTGAGCTGCTGGCGTAATAACAGCACCATAGCCATGCGTATAACGTAAATGTGTATTTTCCCAGTTTTTAGCTTCTACAGGTAACTTATCGATATTTAACTCGCGCGCCGATAAATTTACTTGCTGAATATGGCCATTAATGGAGTAACGATCTTCATCGACACTATGAAAGCTGTAATAAGGGCGAATCCCTTGTAATTGTTTATACCCATCGATTAAGAACTCTCTATCCCAAACAGGAATATTCTCAAAATGGCGCTTAATTCCCCAAGTTTCAATATCTTTACTTGCATCTAAATCAACTTTGAAATCAACGATTTTAACATTATTTAAATCATAGGCATCCAGTGTAGCTTTTACATTATTCTGCATAAAGCGCCCTTCCATTTGTACGGGATTCGGCTGTACGATAAAGGTTTTGACTAAACTAGGAATGAAATCCACATTTTGCAAACCAGTTGCTACAAGAAAACCAGCAAGTGCAACAAAGATAGGGATAGAAGTACGATGTCTATGCGAAAAAATATAGATGACTGCCGCAACAAACATTGCAATCACTGAAATACTACTCAACCAAATTAAAGGTAAGTCATAGCGTAATTCAATAAACCCTGGACCAAAAAAAACAGGTTCATGTACGTCAGTATATAGCAATGAGAATCGATCTAGGAAGAACCCCCAGACGATAAAAAGAACCGTAAAGCCCAATAAAATGATGATATGAATTTTGGCGCCTAGTGGGTATTCTTTATTTTGATTCGGTACAAAAATATGTTCCAACCAATATAAAACCGCAACCAGTACTGACAAAATAATAGAGGAATACATTAATTCTTGCTGAATCAACATATACAGTGGATATGAAAATAAATAAAAGCCCACATCCAAGCCAAAAACAGGCTCTGTTACCCCTGACTTGCCACCAAAGAAATAGAGTAATGCCGTTTCCCACTGATGGTAAAAAGGGCTAGCAACAACGACAGCTAAAATAAATGATAGTGGCGTATAAATTCTAACTGAACCATACATAAAAAGATCAGCAAAGGTTTGAAATCTCTGTCTTTTATCTGCATTTACCAGCACTTCATCGGGTGGGTTTAATCCTAAGTAGCGTGATGAAATCCAAAAATGAAAAAAGAATATACTGAAGAAAATAAGCGTAACACCGCCTGAAAAAATAAAGCGATAAAGCAGCCTTAACCAGAAATAACCTTCAAATTCTAGTGAACGAAACCACCATAAGTCGACAAAGAAATCGACAAAAATGAAATAAAATAAAATGTAGGTAACAACAGCTAACGCTGTTAGTCCTATTAAAGCGGGTAAAAATTTTAAATTCCGCATGCGAGCCTCGTTTATATGTCTGCTTTAGTGTGTGTATATTTCTTTAAAATATTCAAAGGGCAATAAATTTGCCTGCCAGAATTAAATCATCAAATCATTATTCTTTTGTCCAATTTGTCTCTGCTCTACTTTCCATTCTCTATGCTCTATCATTATATCTAAAACTTCTTGTGGATCATCTGTCACTTTAATGTAATCAATATCTCCCTCTGAAATTACCTGATATTTAATGAGGGTATTTTGTATCCAGTCCAATAATCCACTCCAAAACTCAGTTCCAAATAATACCACTGGCATCGGGTAGATTTTATGGGTTTGCATTAGTATGAGTGATTCAAATAATTCATCCATAGTGCCAAAGCCGCCAGGCATCCCCACATAACCAATGGAATAGCGCACAAACATGACTTTACGTACAAAAAAGTACCTAAAATCGAGAGAGATACTTTGATAAGGATTCGGTGTTTGCTCTTGCGGTAATTCTATATTTAAGCCCACACTACATTTATTTTCTAAATGCGCCCCTTTATTAGCCGCTTCCATAATCCCTGGGCCACCACCCGTAATGACGGTGAAATTGTTTTCAGCCAATAATTTAGCAACTTCTACTGTTTTTAAATAATAAGGGCTATCAGGCTTTAAGCGCGCCGAACCAAAAATAGAAATTCCTTCTTTAATTCCCGATAAGCGATCAAAACCTTCGGTAAATTCGCTAATAATACGAAATATGCGCCAAGATTGATCACCTTTTAAGTCATCAATAATACTTGCAGAGTCATGGTGTATATTGGCACAATAATTCCTATTTAATAATGCTATGTTTTAAAACAAATTCACTGATTTTTTCTAAATCTTCTGCATTAATATTGTTAAATTTAGGCATCGTTAAACTACCGCTTTTTACTTTATAAGTCACATAAGCCTTATTGGCATTTTTCTTATTTATCGTCCAATATTTACTTGAATCAGCAGACTCACCACTATGGCAACTCGCACATGCTCCTTTATATATCTGTTCTGCTGTTGCTGTTTTTTCAGGCGTGTAATCATTTGAACAGGCACTTAACAACCCAACACTTATCAATAACAAACTAACTTTTTTAAACATATCTAACTCCTCACTAAATCTCTTTATAGATGACTTTACCTGCTTGAATGGTATGTGTCACCTTTGCTTGCATTAGCTCTTGCCAAAAAGGTGTATTACGCCCTTGGCTATGCCATGATTCAGCATTAATTTGCCATGATTTTTTCGGGTCAAACACACAAATATCCGCTGGGCTTCCTTCTGCTAAAGAGCCCACATTAAGACCCAAAATTTTTGCTGGCTCAATCGTTAACTTTGCAATGACCTGGCTTAAACTTAAATGGCCTAGATCAACCAAGCGCATCATTAAAGGTAAGGTCGTCTCTAATGTCGACATACCCGCTTCTGTTTCTGGGAATGCACCTAATTTCGCATCAATATCATGTGGCTGGTGGTCACTGCAAATACTATCAATAATACCTGCTCGCACACCTTTTAATAATCCATCTCGGTCCTCAACACTACGTAAAGGTGGCTGCACATGATAAGCGCTATCGTACGGCAGCATGTCTTCATCGGTTAAATGTAGTTGATGCATAGCAACATCGGCTGTCACATCTAAACCCGCTGATTTCGCTTTGCTAATTAAGCTAACAGATCGCGCACAACTAATCCCTCTGAAGTGAACACGGCACTCTGTTTGCCCGATTAATTCTATACATTGCATTAAAGCAATTGTTTCTGCAGCATAAGGAATACTTGGTAAACCATACCGACTGGCCATCGCCCCTTCGTGCGCACAGCCACCATTACTTAGGCTGCTTTCTTGGGGACAAAACATTAATAGTAAATCATGTGTTGCGGCATACTCCATTGCGCGACGCAGTATTAACAAGTTTTGTATCGGATGATTAGCTTGGCTAGTGGCAATACAGCCCGCCTTCTTCAAAGCATAAAGGGAGCTTAGCTCTGAACCTGCTAATTTTTGTGTTAATGCCGCAACTGGGTAAACCTGAGGATAGCCCTGTTTTTCTGCTTTATCTTTTAAAAGCTCCACTACTTCAACATTATCAATTACTGGCTGGCTATCTGGTGGAACACATAAACTAGTAAAGCCAGCACTAGCAGCAGCTTTAGTTTCTGATTTGATCGTGCCTTTATTGGTTTGTCCTGGCTCACGTAGTCGCGTGCTTAAATCAACAAATCCTGGGCAAACAATTTGCCCTTGCGCGTCAATAATAGTGTCTGCAACAAAATGATCAGGCGTATCAAATAAAGCAATAATTCTATCGTTTTCTATATATAAAGAACCTTGTTTATCTATGTTTTGAGCGGGATCAATAAGTCGCCCATTAATAATTTCAATACGCATTAAATAGACTCCCTTCTATGCTGCATGGTCATTGATAAAACCGCCATCCTGACTGCAATGCCATTACTAACCTGTTGTAAAATTAGTGATTGTGTCCCATCTGCCACTTTAGATGAAATCTCTACACCACGATTAATGGGTCCAGGATGCATAACTACCGCATCTTTATGTGCTAATTTTAATTTATCTTCCGATAAACCATAACACTTAAAATATTCACTCTCACTCGGCAATAAAGCACTGCTCATACGCTCTTTTTGCAAACGTAACATAATCACCACATCAACATCTTTTAAGCCTGCCTCCATATCGTAATAAACACTCACACCAAGGCTTTCTACATCCGTTGGTAATAAGGTTTTAGGGGCAATGACTCGCACCTCTTCCGCACCTAACTTATTTAAAGCTTGTATTTGCGAGCGCGCTACACGTGAATGTAAAATATCCCCCACAATCGCAACACGTAAGCCTGTAAACTGCTTTTTCACTCGGCGAATGGTAAACATATCTAACATTGCCTGGGTCGGGTGCTCATGCTGACCATCCCCTGCATTAATAACACTCACATGTGGCGCTACATGCTGTGCAATAAAGTGCGCGGCACCACTTAAAGAATGTCGCACAACAAACATATCCACTTGCATCGCTTCAATATTATGGATAGTATCCAGCAAGCTTTCGCCTTTTGACGTTGCTGATGTCGCGATGTTCATACTCAAAATATCTGCTGACAAGCGTGTGGCAGCTAGCTCAAAAGTTGCGCGAGTCCGCGTGCTATTTTCAAAAAACAAATTAACAATGGTTTTTCCACGTAATAAAGGTACTTTTTTTACATTTTGCGATGATATACCGGCAAAGGATTCAGCGGTATCTAAGATTTCAGTTAATAAAGCTTTATCCAATCCTTCTATACTTAAAAAATGCTGTAGCTGCCCCTGTGCATTGAGTTGTAAATTCTCAATCTCACGCATTAGCCACTTCTCCTACATTTTGAATAACACACCCTAAAGGCTTTGGCCCCGTTAATTTAATTCTATGCCCAGCAGCTAAAGTCATATCTGTACCCACACAGTCGGGACGCAAAGGAACTTGTCGACCATCTCGCTCGATTAATACCGCTAATAAAACTTGCTCAGGTCGCCCATAATCAAAGACTTCATTTAATGCGGCACGAATCGTTCGCCCCGTATAAAAAACATCATCAACTAAAATAATATCTCGCCCTTCTAGGGTTAATGGCAAGCTACTTGGTTTTACTTTAGGGTGCATGCCCAATTGAGAAAAATCATCCCGATAAAAAGAAATATCTAATAAAGCGAGCGGTTCTTTAATGGCTAAACGTTGATGCATTTCTTCTGCTACCCACGCACCCCCTGTATGAATACCAATCATAATAGGATTATTTAATGCTCTTTTATCAACTTCTGTGTGTAAAGAAGCTTCGAGGGTATTCAATAAATTAGAAATTTCTATTTGCTTTTGATTTTGATTTTGCGCCATACTTATTGTTCATTTAACCAAGATTGTAAAATTAATTGTGCCGCTAGTTGGTCTTGTACATCCCATAGCTTAGCCGCGCTAACATGCAATTCATCATATAACATTTGCTTTGCTTCAAAGGTGGAATAGGCCTCGTCCACCTGAAAAACCGGTAAGTTATATCGACCATTTAATTGCCGACAAAACTTTAACATACGCGGAGTAATAATATTATCGCTACCATCTGCTTTTCGAGAAATACCAACAATCAAACCATCAGGTTGCCATTCAGCAATAAGCTGCCCTATCTTTTCCCAATTAGGCACTTGGTTTAATGAGCGTAATGTTTCTAGTGGGCTTGCGGTTTTAGTCGCAAGCTGCCCGACAGCCATACCGATTTTCTTATTGCCAAAATCAAAACCTAAATAAGTTTCCGAGCTTAGTCCTGCTAAAGCAGGATCCAAATTAGGCATGTCCCACCTGAGAACTTAATAAACGTATATCAACACCCATTTTTTTAGCGGCAGCATCCCAGCGCTTGCTAATCGGTGTATTAAAAATAACCGACTCATCATAATCAGTACTTAACCAGGAATTTTCTTTCATTTCTGCTTCTAATTGCGATTCTTTCCAGCCCGCATAACCTAAAGCAATTAAAAAGTGTCGAGGACCTTCTCCGCGTGCAATTGCTTTTAATATATCTTGTGATGTGGTTAAGCTCACTTCTTCAGAAATATCGACCGTTGTTTCCCATTTAATCGCTTCAGAAGTATGCAAAATAAAACCACGATCTTGCTGTACAGGCCCTCCCGCATAAACAGGAAGATTAGCGATATTTTCATCATCAACCGCAATATCCATTTGATCAAGTAAGCCTTTTAATCGCATATTGATGGGGTGATTAATGACCAAGCCTAACCCTCCTTCATGATTATGCTGACACATAAAAATCACCCCTTTATCAAAATTGGGATCTCTTAAACTAGGCACTGCTATTAGCATTTGGTTTTTAAAGGACTTAATCTCTTGCATGATATGTTATTAAACTCCGTTTTAATCTTTATTCGCTAGCTCAGGTAAATCAGCTCTCAAACCCATGGCATATTGATTAAAATAGTTTTTTAAAATATTGGTTTGATTAATCACCTGCATTCCCAGTCCGCGCACTTGCTTAAAAACTTCATTTTCTTGTGTGTACATTTTATTAATGACATCCATGCTACTCATCATGGCTAAATTATCACCTTTGCGCCATTGCTCATATTCTCGTAATGATTTACGGCTGCCAATCGGCCTACCTTTTTGCTGTGTTTTTATGATTATTTCTGCAATTGCCGCGGCATCTAACAACCCAGCATTGGCACCTTGCCCTGCCAAAGGATGCATGGCATGTGCAGCATCGCCCACTAAAACAAAATGCTCTACGGTATATTGCTGCGCAGTTTGAAAACGTAATGGAAATGCACCTCGAGGCCCTACACTGAGCATTCCCCCTAAAACACCCTCAGAAGCCTGCTCTAGTTTTTGCAAAAACTCATCGTCTGCTAAGGTAATATATTCTTGTGCTGTTTCATGCTTTAAAGTCCATACAATAGAACAGTCACCATTTTTCAAAGGTAATAAAGCGAGGGGGCCTTCTGGTAAAAACCGTTGCCAAGCTGTATTTTGGTGGCTCTTTTCCGTACTAATGGTAGCAACTAAACCATCTTGTTTATATTCCCAACCTGTTGTTTGAATGCCCGCCATTTGCCGCAATACTGAATCACGCTCATCTGCAGCAATCAAAACATCGGCTGTTAATACTGAGCCATCCTCTAAAGTGATTTCTGCCTTATCTATATGACAGCTTAAATCAGTCACTTTTGCGGGGCAAAGTAGACTTGCGCTGGGTAATGATTCTAACTGATCCCACAAAGCAGCAACGGTTACACGGTTTTCAACAATATGCCCTAAAACATCATACTTTGTATCAGCAGCATCAAAATGTAATAGTCCCGCACTACTTGCATCCCAAACATGCATTTGATCATAAGGCTCAATATTGCGCTCTGCCATAGCATCCCAAACACCCACTGCCTTTAGAATGTTTTGTGATGCCCGCGTTAAGGCTGAAACCCGAATATCTGCTCGCTCATCGTCTGGCCATTGCCTAACGGGATTATGAACATCCAATAAAGCCACATCAATGCCTTCAACCGCTAATGCACATGCTGCCGTTGCTCCAACAATACCACCACCAACAACAATCACTGAATAATGTGGTTTCATCCTTGTCTCCGACTGCCTAATTTAGGTGTTTTTGCATTTAAACCCATTGCATAATGCGCTAATTGTTTTTTTAAACTCGGTACAAAATCTAATACGGCTAGACCTACATTTCTAGCGGCAGCCGCAGATAACCATTCATTAGAAAAAAGCTTAACGATACCATCAGTAAAATTAATCACTGTATTATGGTCTTTTTGTCGTTGCTCCGCATAATCAATCAACATCTCAGCTGCACCGATATCGTCACCTTTTGCTTCTTGATTTAAAATGCATTCTGCTAATTGCACTACATCTCTTAAGCCTAAATTGAACCCTTGGCCTGCAACAGGGTGTAATTGATGCGCAGCATTACCAATAATCACCGCACGTCCTGAATACATCGTATTCACACGAATTAAACTCAAAGGAAACGAACGTCGTGCAGAGCTTAAGGAAAACTGCCCTAACTTATAACCAAAACAGCGGTGTAATTCTTGCAGAAACTCATCTTCACTATCAGTGACTAACTGCTCTGCGTCTTCCGTACTACGTGTCCAAACCACCGCATATTCATCTTTTAATGGCAATAGCGCTAAAGGACCTGAAGCAGTAAAACGCTCAAAAGCAGTATTCTGATGAGTAAGCTCAGTTTTAATCGTAGTAACAATAGCTGTTTGCTGATATTCGGTAATATTTTGCTGAATATCTAAAAGCTTTCTAATACTCGATTGCCCACCATCAGCACCCACCACTAATTTTGCCGATAAACTTAATGCCTCGTTATTATGCTTTAAACTCAGGTGTGCGCTGTGCTCATCTGAAGCAATACCCATAACTCGCGCAGGACTAATTAGTTGAACAGTCGATTGTTTAACACAATCAGATACAACCGCCTCTAAATCACGCGCGGTAATCACATAGCCTAAAGCAGCTACCTTTTCCTTTTCTGCAGAAAGCCGCGTTTTTCCAAAATGACCTTGATCTGAAATATGAATTTTTTTGATTGCAGTCGCTTTGCTTTTTGCTTGCTGCCAAACACCTAGCATGTCTAATAATCGCACTGTTCCGCTAGCTAGGGCAAGTGCTCTATCTCCTGCAAGTGAAGTATGTAATTCTTCCGGCGTGTTTGCCTCTACAATAGCGATTTTTAAATGACTTGCTTGTAAAGCTAAAGCCAGACAATTACCTGCTAAGCCGCCCCCTACAATTAATACATCATAATCTTGTTTCATATCTTTTCTCTCGCTGTAGTGCGCTATTTTATTCCGTACTAAGGAACGTGCACGGAATAACATCCCGAAGTTATAACGCAGGATTTTTGCACCAGGAAGGTTGCTCTCTCATGAGGCGCATAGTTATTCTACGCAACGAATGAGAGCCGCTTTCCTGGTGCAAAAAGACTCGTTAGAAATCGGGAGATTGTTTCGTGCACGTTCCTAAATATTCGTAATGTTTTAATTCATTAAGGCTTCAATCTCAGCAATTGTTTTGGGTGCTGCTTGCGTGAGTACTTCATAACCCGTTTCTGTCACTAATACATCGTCTTCAATTCGAATGCCAATCCCGCGCCATTTCTTATCTACTTTTAAACAATTTTTTGGAATATATAAACCCGGCTCAATCGTAAGCACCATACCTGGCTCTAATACACACCATTGATCATTGATTTTATAATCGCCCACATCATGCACATCCATCCCTAACCAATGTCCAATGCGGTGCATATAAAAATCTTTATAGGCTTCATCTTTGATTAATTGTGTCACATCGCCCGTCAATAATCCCAAGTCAACTAAACCCGAGGTTAAAACATCAACGGATACATCATGCGCATTATTCCAAGGCGTATTAGGTTTGATTTCCTCAATCGCCGCAAATTGCGCATCTAAAACTAATTGATAAAGTGCTTTTTGCTCTGCTGAAAATCGTCCATTAACAGGAAAAGTACGGGTAATATCGGCTGCATAGTGATCATATTCCGCACCCGCATCAATCAATAATAAATCCCCATCATTTAAGACAGATTTATTTTCCACATAATGTAAAACACAGGCATTTTTTCCCCCAGCAACAATAGATGGGTAAGCAACATGGCGTAAACCATTTTCCATAAATTCGTGAATTAACTCAGCTTCAATTTGATACTCATATCGGCCGACCTTACATTGCTGCATGGCTCTAATATGTGCATTGCCTGAAATATCTGCCGCAAAACGCATCAATTCAATTTCTGCATCACTTTTAATCAAGCGCATTTCATGGACTAAATGTTCTAATGAAACTAACTCACCTGGCGCATTAATACCACTACGTGTTTGGCTGCGAATATGAGTTATCCACTCCATAAGTTGATGATCAAAGCTTGCATCTCTGCCCATGGGGTAAAACACTTTTGCTTTATTTTCTAATAAACCCGGTAAAATATCGCTTAAATCATCAATAGGGAAAGCATCATCCGCAGAAAAATCAGTGGTTGCACCTTCTAAACCTGCATGCGCACCTTCCCAAAGTGCTTTTTTCTCATCATATTCTTTGCAAAATAAAATATACTCGCCTTGCTCTCGACCTGGAATAAAAACAGCGACGGCATCTGGCTCGTTAAATCCAGTCAAATAATAAAAATCACTATCTTGACGAAAAGTGTAATCAACATCTCTATTACGCGTGCGGACTTTAGCACTTGCTATTAAGGCGATATTTCCTTGCCCTACTTCAGCCATTAATTGTGTCCGACGAGCGGTAAATTCACTAGACTTCATTTAATGTACCGTGTCACTATCTCCTGCTGTAACAGCAGGTTTTTTAGTATTTAACTCCATATAAATCAGCATCACTGCTGCGCGTAAATACTCCTGAACTTCCATGAGTGCCTCTTCAGACTCCTCATCTTCAGTTAGCCCAGTATCCATTTTTGTTAGCTCAACCATATCGCTTAAGATTTCATCAATTTCTTTAGGAAATTTACTGCTGGACTGTATACGGCCCATGCCAAATAGAAAGCCTTCGCACCACTGGGTTACTGCAATGGCTCTATCTTCTATTGCTTCATCATCTTCAGGCAAAAATAACTCGAATAAAAATTCATCACTTTCTAACAAGCTTTGAGTATGCTCAAACAAGTTAATGAGAAGTAATTTATCATCTTCTAATAAATCAGTATCACGACTAATTGCTTCATTCATCCAGTCTCCTGCACCCGATGTTGCATCAAGACAAAGCAATGCACTTGCAATTCCGTGTACCTCAGCAGCACTGCCGGCGGCCTCTTGTTGTAAAATAGTTGAATTAACGATTAAATAGCTCATAAGGATAATATTTAAGGATGTTTTTTAAAGACTCAGAAAACTGGCATTATTCAATACCTAACTCCTTATGCTACCATAGTCTATAGAGTAGTTTTGAATTCATATCATTCCCGTGTGAGCTAAGCATGAATACAGAAAATCAATCCGTTGACATTAAAGATCTTGAAGAAAAATTAGAAGAATTAATTCAACGCTATACAGACGTAAAATCAGAAAACACCACCTTAAAAACCAAGCAAGATGCGCTGGTTAAAGAAAGGGCTAAACTAGTCGAAAAAACCAACCTTGCTCGTACTCGTGTTGAAGCAATGATTAGCCGATTAAAAAATATGGAACAAGATAAATGAGCGAAGCCCAACAGCCTGTATCTCTCACCATTTTAGGTAAAGAATACAAAATCATTTGCGCAGAAGGCGAACAAGACACATTAACCGAGTCGGCAAAACAGCTAGATCATCAAATGCGTGATATTCGGCTAACAGGAAAGGTATCTAGTGCCGAACGTGTTGCCGTTCTTGCTGCACTTAATTTAACTCATGAATTGATGCAAGTTAAACAAAATCATCCACCTGCATCACCTCAAATGGGCGCACAACTTAATAAAATGTGTCTTAAAATCGAAACTACGCTTAAAAGTGTTTAGAATACGCAGCGTATCTCCTGCGGCGTTCGACAGCGAGGTGGGTGTTCCTTGGACCTATTAAACCCTCGGGAGTCGATTCTTGTATTAGTGTGCATGTCCGCTAGCGGAAAGCCTGAAGTGCAGGATAGACACCCACTTGAACCTTTCGGTTCAAGGACGATGCCTTACATCGGCGCAGGTGGGAGATACACACTTTCATAATCAAGCTTTACATGATTAACTGAAAATCCACTCTACCCTGTGAAACACCATTCACTACAACCTTCAAACTATGCAACCCGGCATAATATTGTCGTGTACTAATTTTCTTGATTGCGTGTTTTTTTGATGCTTGAAAACTTTGCTGCGCTGCTAAATGGATATTGCGCCATTTAAAAACCTTAGCCTTTGTTGTGCCATTTGCTTTCTGATGATGAATAACATAATCAATCATCAAGGCTTGTTCTTTATCAGAGCTTGAACATAAAGAAAATGAAAATTGCAGTGCATTACCAAAGGTGACTGCTGTATCCAGCACTACAGTATGAAACTCTTTGATTTGCGGGGACTGATAACCCAGTACTTGTAAAGTATGTTGATGCCCTTGTTTTACCAACGTCCTACAAGCATGTTTAATTAATTTCCTACGTGCTTCACTCGCACTTTTTAACCAAGCTTCAGCAATGTTTGCAATAAGGTCAGGATGGTCTTTCGCTATATCATTTAAATTATTGGCAACTGATCGCCGCACATACTCAGCTTTATCATCTTTTAATTTTTCCAGTAAATTAAGTAAGGCAAACGGATCTTTTTTAAAGCTAGGTAAAGCCATTGCCCACGGTAATCTCGGCCTTGTTCCTTCTGAAATCAATCGCCGTACATGTTGATTTTCATCATTAACCCAACTCTCTAATTCAGCTCTCTAATTCAGCTAGTATTTTTTCTGGGTGTTTTAATAAAAAATATCGAATACCAAATTCAGCACTTCCACGTTGAGTCATTTCTTTAAACAGCAGCATCGATAACTCAAAATGATCGCTCCCTTGCAAGCCCACATAATCACTTATTGGCATAATAGCAGCCCAACCTGCAATGCCTTTCTCATCAATAGCTCGTGATAGCAGATCATCTCCTAGAGGTGTACCTAAAGAAGCTCTTATGATTTGTCCCGCTTGCTCAAAATCAGCAGGCAAATAATCCACCATGGCTTGAGTAATTTGTTGGCTACGCTCTTTTAACTCAAGCTTATCCAAGCCTTGCACCGCAGCATTAATAAACCCTAAGCTATCAAATTTAGCATATTGCCTTTTAAAATGCCTCGCTATGCCTACGCTTAACTCATCATTAAATAAATTCTTAAATGGTTCAGGCATTGCTAGCCACTCACTCTTTTTCGATGCTCATACAGTAAATTTCTAAACCTTTCAGGTGATTTTTCCAACGTTATTTCACCCGCTTTGGGGTTAAATTGATGTTCTAAACGCGATAGCCAAAAACGCAAACATGCGCGCCGTAAAAAGACATCTAAAAACACTAACTCCTTATCTCTTAAAGGTTTAAGTTGTTGATACGATTGTATGAATATTTGATATTGATTTTTCTGAAAAACGCCATACTTATCAACGCACCAATCATTGGCGGCAATCGCTATATCTAATAAAAAAACATCATTGCAAGCCGCATAAAAATCTAAAAATCCTGTTAAGCTATCACCAGAAAAGAGCACATTATCTTTAAATAAATCAGCATGAATCACACCTTGTTCAAGTTGCCCTAATTTAACCTGCGACTGATATTGGCATTCATCCATTAATAGCACTGCATCTTGCTTATTTAATCTCGGTAGTATTTTTTCTGCAACCTGCTGAATCCAATCCAAGCCATTAGAATTTATTTGTGAAAAGTTTAATTGCGAAGCAGATAAATGTAACTGAGCCAAAGCTTTTGCAATCGCTGCAGTTTGTAGGGGCGATACCTGATCAACAGAACTACCAGGTAAACATTTGAATAATGCGGCTGGTCTATTATTTATTTGCTGTAAAACATTGCCTTGTATCGGCTTTATAGGTTCTGGGTAGTATTTTTCCAATGTCGCAAGCTGCTGCAATAAGCTAAGGTAATGCAGAGCTTGCTGAGCAGTAAAGTGCTCGTACACAGTTAAAATAAAATCACCATCCTTGGTTTTTATTAAATAATTAGTATTTTCTATGCCATCACTAATGCCACGATGGCACAGTAATTCAGGAAGTTGGTAGGCATTTAAAAAATGCTTGATTTGCTCTAATGTTAATGAAGTATAAACAGCCAAATGCTTACCAACTAAGAATAGTCCATTGGTTAACACTCATACCATTCACTAAATCACTTTCAGTCACTTCTTCCATTTCGCCATCGCCATCAGGATCAATAAAATAATAAGCAGGCCCTATCGCAGGTATTACTTTAATTTTATAAATTTTGCCATTCACTTTATATTCATAAATCACTTTATCACCTTCCCTACTAATGGTGATATCAGCTTCCATTGGCTCACCATCTTGCACAGACAATGGCATTTCAGGTACTTCAGGCGTTGCATCATCAAAGGCACTTGCAAGCACAGGCAGCAGCAAACAAACCGACAAAAAAGAGTATTTCAGGGTATTTCTACTATTCATCTTATTTCTCCAGTAATCCACGTACTTGTTCATCAGCGTGATAAGAGGAGCGTACCATCGGGCCACTCGCGACTTTTTTAAAGCCCATTTCTTTCGCTAATACGGCATATTCATCAAATTCATCAGGCGTAATATATCTCTGTACGGCTAAATGGTCTGCACTCGGTTGCAAGTATTGCCCCAAGGTTAAAATAGCACCGTGGTGCGCACGTAAATCACGCATAACAGCTAGCACTTCTTCTTGCGTTTCACCAATACCTAGCATTAAACCTGATTTAGTTGGTACTGCAGGTAACATTTCATAATGAGCTTTAAGTAAATCTAAAGACTCTTGGTAATTCGCCCCTGGGCGAGCTTGTTTATATAAACGCGGAATAGTTTCTAAATTATGATTAAAAACATCCACAGGTGATTCTTTTAAGATAGCTAATGCGATATCCACACGCCCTCTAAAATCAGGAACTAGTACTTCTATTTTAGTTTTAGGTGACTGCTTTCTGATAGCAGAAATACACGCAGAAAAATGTCCAGCGCCACCATCTTTTAGGTCATCCCGATTAACCGAAGTAATAACCACATAATTTAAAGATAATTTTTTTATTGTTTTAGCCATATTAAACGGCTCATCAACATCTAAAGCTTGTGGCTTTCCATGAGCCACATCACAAAAAGGACAACGCCGTGTACACAAATCCCCCATAATCATAAAAGTTGCCGTACCCAAACTAAAACATTCACTCAAGTTAGGGCAAGCGGCTTCTTCACAAACACTATGCAAATTATTATCACGTAGTGTTTTTTTAATTCGCGCCACATCAGGATTTGCGCTTAATTTCACCCGTATCCACTCGGGTTTGCGTAAGACTGTTTCAGCAGGCTCTACCTTTATGGGAATACGCGATAATTTATCTGCATTACGCTGATGTGTATCGGGACTGGTTCGCGAAGGAGCTTGAATTGATGACATAAATAAAGAGTTCGGGTAATTAATCTATTGTGTTTAAAGCATTAACAATCGCATGCAGGACAGGCACAGCAAGTTCGTTGGTGCGTATATTGACATCAAAATCACTTAATTGTGTCACTTGTAAGCCTTTATAACCACAGGGATTAATCAGGCTAAAGGGCGATAAGTCCATATTATTATTTAAGCTTAAGCCATGATAGCTGCTGCCTTTTTTGATACGCAAACCAACTGCACCAATTTTTTTCCCATCGATATAAACACCTGGAGCATCTGATTTTGCTTTGGATTTTAATCCATATTGTGCCAAAGCATCAATCATCGCTTGTTCTAAAATTGTCACTAATTGGCGCACACCTAATCCACGGCGCTTCATATCAATTAAAGTATAAATCACCAACTGCCCCGGGGCATGATAGGTAATTTGTCCCCCTCTATCCGTGTTGACTAAAGGTATCTCGGAACTTTGTAACAAATGCTCTGGCTTGCCATTAAGCCCTAAAGTAAAGACAGGAGGATGCTCTACTATCCATATTTCATCTTCCGTCTGCTCATCTCTTGCTACAGTGAAATCTTGCATCGCTTGCCAGCAGCTTGTATAGTCTTGCGCTCCTAGCTGACGACATTTAATATTCATAGACATTTACTTGCTGTATAAAAAGTTTTAAAGCTTGTGTATTAATCACACGATCACTTTGTATCATTGGCATATTAGGTTTTAAAGACATAATTTGGGCAGCAAAAATACCCGTGCCATTATTATTAACTACTCCCTGTTGGTTCTTAATTTTACAATTTTTAACACCGCAACTGGGTGATTTATCTTTCAGAATAAAACCAAAAATCATTTCATTAGCCAGAAAAGACTTGGCATAGTTTTGTATTTTTGATGTTAAATCAACAAAAGGTACTTGGGTACTTTGTACGCGCGTTTGTAAGCCATTTATTATTAATTCTATTTTCTCACGCGGAACACCTAAACCTATTTCCATTTCTGGACAAATTGCGATTAATTTAAATTGTTCAGCAAGTATATTGGAAATAAGCGACAACTTTTGGTCTGCTCCATCATATCTAACTTTATGGCCTAATAAACAAGCACTCACCGCAATAGCTCTTTGCTGCACCTTAAAGCGTCATAATAATATCAGGGCATGCTGTCAAATCCATATAAATTGCATCTAGCTGTGCTTTACTTTGCGCTTCTAGATGAATCGTTACAGCAATAAATTTTCCACCCTTACTTGCCCTAGTTTTCACCGAATATTCTTTTAAATCAGGCGCATACCGGCGTACCATTTCAACCACAATAGCATCTAAATTGGGAATATTTCGTCCCATTGCTTTAATGGGGAATTGACAGGGAAATTCAAATAATGTTTCTTGCTCTACTTCACTCATAAGACCGCTCTTTTATAATCTTGAAAATACGCTTGCATGCTTAAGCAAAATTCACCAATCTGTCCTGTTCCTACTGGTTTATTATCTAAATTAATCACGGGCAAAATCTCACGCATAGAACTTGTCATCCAGATTTCTGTTGCGTCCTGCAAAGCGCCTAATGAAATAGGCTCCTCTTTAAGCTGCATGTTATTTTCTTTGGCTAATCGAATCACCACATCACGTGTGATGCCTAATAAAATATCATCCGTTTTAGGGGGAGTCACTAAAACATCATTAATCACCGCAAAAACATTGCTTGCCGCGCCTTCTGTCGCATAGCCATTTTTAATTAATATCGCTTCGGCACATTGTTTTTCGACGGCTTGTTGGCGCAATAAAATATTGGCTAATAATGTTGTTGCTTTAATATTGCAAAGCTCCCAACGCATATCATCTAATGTAATGGCTTTAACTCCAACATCTTTTGGAAAAGCTGTAATCGGTGAGCACATAGCAAAAATAGTTGGCGTACAATTTTCAGGAAATGCATGATCTCTTTTACTAGCAACACCTCGGCTAATTTGAAGATAAATATACTGCACATCACCTTGTATTAATAAGGGTTGCAATATGTCTAACCACTGCTCAGCACTAAGTTTTAAATCGATACGTACCGCTTGCAAGCTTTTATTCAAACGTTCTAAATGTGCATCAAAACAAAATAATCTGCCAAAATAAGCCGGGATCACCTCATAAACACCGTCACCAAATAAAAAACCTCTATCTAAAACAGAAACCTTTGCTTCCGATAATGGCAAATATTCTCCATTTAAATAGACTTTTTTATTTTCCATTATTTGATTTTATCAACATTAAAGCAGAATCATAAGCACGCTGAAAAAATGACCCGATTGCAACAGCATTTAAGGCAATTAAAGGTTTAGAGCTAACAATTTTATTATGCAACATCACATTAACCGCCCCTAATTGATCCCCTTTTTCTATTGGCGCCATAATTTTATAATCAACATCAGTTGTTGCTTTCATCTCGGCATAATGCCGTCTAGAAATAGTCACAAATAAGTCCTCAGCTAATCCTAGTTCGACAGTTTCAGTCGCTCCCTTCCAAACTCTAGGGGAAGCTAGCACCGTATTGGCATCATATAATTTATGAGTTTCATAAAACCGAAATCCATAATTTAATAATGTTTGGCTTTCATTAGCACGGGCACTTTTACTTTTTGTACCTAAAACAACAGAGATTAAACGCATTTTTTGTCTTTTTGCTGAAGCAACCAAGCAATACCCAGCCTCTTCTGTATGTCCCGTTTTCACACCATCTACCGACTCATCTCGCCACAACAATGTGTTTCTATTTTTTTGGGTAATATTATTAAAAGTAAATTCTTTTACTGCCTCCCATTTATAGTACTCAGGAAAATCACGAATAACCGCACGCGTTAATATCGCTAAATCACGCGCTGTTGTGTAATGTTGGCTAGGCACTGGTAAGCCTGTCGCATTCATAAAATGCGTACTATTCATTTTTAATCGTCGCGCTTGCTCGTTCATCATTTCTGCAAAGGCTTGCTCACTTCCTGCGATATGCTCAGCAACAGCAACACTTGCATCATTTCCTGATTGAATAATGATACCCTGTAACAAATCTTCAATGGTGATTCGCTTATTGACTTCAATAAACATTTTAGAGCCTTGGGTACGCCAAGCTTTTTCACTAACAGTCACTTTCTCTTCTAAGCTTAATCGCCCTACTTTTAACTCCGTAAAAGCAACATAAGCTGTCATTATTTTTGTTAAGCTGGCTGGTGGCAATACTTTATCGGCATTCCTTTCTGCTAATATTTGCCCGCTATCAAAATCTTGCAAAATATAACTACTCGCTGCAAGTCTTGGAGGTGCGGGTATAACAATCTCTCCAGAAAATTCTGCTTGAACAAAAGGAGAAAATACTAAAAAGAATAAAAATATAATAATTTTTTTAGAAGACATATTGTATGTATTATTTACGACCAAAAATGGATTTGATCTAACTGGAGAAAGGGAGTGCAATTACTCAGATATAAACTGCGTCCGTGTGATTGCAATACTGTTCAATTTTTGTGTTATTTCATCTGCCTCAACAACCGATGAAATAGGTCCAACTTGCACTCGATATAATGCTCTATCAGAAGTGACTTGTTTTTTAATTCGACTCGCTGTTAATGAAATTTCTGATGCTAACCTTTGCTGTAACTTAAGCGCATTCGCTTGCTCGCCAAATGCACCTATTTGTATGTACACTTGCTTAGCTTTTAGAGTCCCTCGTGGTACGCCTGTTTCACCCGGATGAACGGCAGTAACCTCCACAAAGCCTGTTCCTGCTTGCTCTATCCCTAGCTTAATAGCAGCAATATATGATAAATCAATAATCCTATGCTCATGGAAAGGGCCACGATCATTTATTTTTACAATAATACTCACTTGATTATCTAAATTAGTGACTCGTACATAACTCGGAATAGGTAAGGTTTTATGCGCCGCCGTCATAGCAAACATGTCATAATCTTCACCAGTCGCCGTCTTTTTTTCGTGAAATTTAGTACCATACCACGATGCAATACCTTGCTGCTGATAGCCTTTATTGGTTTTTAAAACCTGATAGTCTTTGCCTAACACAGTATAAGACACGGGGTTAATGCTTGGAGACCAAGGTTCATACTGCGGTATCGCATCAGGAATACCAGCAAGATCCAGTTGCATTTCATTCCTATCTGGCCAACCATCTACCTCTTCAATAATAAGCTCTTCAGGCTCCTGAATAACTGTACAGCTAAGTATGGCTACACTCAGTAATAATAACATAACTTTGTTCATGTACTTATTTACTCTCTACCCTATCATGCGCTTTTTTAATCGCTTCACTTAATTGAAAAACAGCCAGTGCATAAAGCGCACTATGATTATAACGAGTAATCACATAAAAATTTGTTAAGCCCACCCATAAATCATGGCCAGATTTTTGCTCAAAGCTTAATAATTTCAAAGGCTCTTTAGAATCTAACCGAGGTAAACTAATACCCAATTGTGCTAGTTTTTTAGCTGTTGTATCGGGCTTTAAGCCTTTAGTCAGTGCTTTTTTATAGTCATTTCCTTCTGCTTTTACAGAATAGGCAATCACTTTACCTGCTTGCCAATGGTGCTTACTAAAGTAATTGGCAACACTCGCAATTGCATCCGCAGGGTTCCCCCAAATATCACGCTGTTTATCTCCTTCAAAATCAGTGGCATAATGACGATAACTACTCGGCATAAATTGCGGCAACCCCATTGCACCGGCATAAGAACCAACGGGTTCTATAGGGTTCATATTTTCTTCACGGCATAAAATTAAAAACTGTTCTAATTCGCCTAAAAAGAATTTACTTCGTTTAGGGTATGAAAAACCCAGTGTTGCTAATGCATCAATCACACGGTATCCCCCCGTGCGTTCACCATATAAAGTTTCGACACCAATAATAGCAACCATTATCTCTTCTGGAATACCATATTGCTCGCGCATTGCTTGCAGCACATTTTGGTTTTCTTGCCAAAACTTAACACCGCCATTAATACGTGATTCACGCATAAAAATTTGTCGGTATTTATACCAAGGCATACCTTCTGCTGGGCGAGTGATTGCTTTAATAATGCTATCTTTTGTTTCTACAGATTGAAACAAGCTCTCTAATTCAGTTTTATTAAACGCATGCTGTTTAGCCATTTTGCTAATAAACACATTTAATGCCACGGTTTCTTTTATTTCAGCTTGAGAAAACCCTATTGAACTTGCTAAAAGCAAGGCTAAAACTAATTTTTTCATTATTTTTATCACTAAAATAATAGTTTAACGGAGCGTAAACTTTAACCCACAGCCCACATAAGTCACAAAATTTAATTTAACATTTTGCAAGGTGGGTAGAGTGAAGTGCCTATTTTTTAGGCGCGTAGTGAAACCCATCAACCTAACCAGAATGATGGGTTTCACAAAGGGCGCTCTACCCATCCTACGAAAATCCGTAATACCAAAATGTTAAAATAACTATGCACAAGCCTTATACCCAAGCTACTTGAATTGCTCACCACGTCATCCCCCGCATGCTTCTAGCAGGGATTTTGTTGTATGACGTAGACTCTCGACAAAAGACTTCGGGAGTGACGAAAAGGAAAACTTTAAGTGGTTTAGGTATAAGCCCGAAAGAAAGCCATTAACACGATCAAAATGATGGGTTTCGCAAAAGGCGCTCTACCCATCCTACATAAAACGTTAAAACTAAAAATAGTTACTTATTTCTTTTTAACATACAAATCAGTAATCGTTCCCGTTACCATTTCATTGGCAAAGGCAAAGGTTTCCGATAAGGTTGGATGCGCATGAATGGTTAAACCCACATCTTCTGCATCTGCGCCCATTTCTAAAGCCAATACTGCTTCAGCAATTAACTCGCCTGCATTTGGTCCTACCATGCCCGCACCCAAAATACGCCCTGATTCAGGATCACATAAGACTTTAGTAATACCTTCGCTACGACTAAGGCTTAATGATCGACCACTAGCCGCCCATGGAAATGCACCTTTTTCATAAGCGATGCCTTTTTCTTTGGCTTCGTTTTCCGTCAAACCCATCCATGCAATTTCAGGGTCTGTATAAGCAACAGAAGGAATAGTTAAAGCATCAAAGCCTGATTTGTGTCCTGCTGAAACTTCTGCTGCAATCTTACCTTCATACACCGCTTTATGCGCTAGCATAGGCTGACCGACGATATCGCCAATTGCAAAGATATGTGGCACATTGGTTTTTTGCTGTTTATCAACCGCAATAAAACCCCACTCATCAACATTGATTCCCGCTTTATCGGCATCAATCATTAAGCCATTTGGTTTACGACCAACAGCCACCAGAACTTTATCGAACACTTCTGACTCAGGTGCTTTCGCCCCTTCAAAACTCACTTTTAAGCCGTCATCTTGTGCCTCTATACCCTGCACACGCGTTTTTAGCCAAATGTTTTTATATTGCTTTTTAATACGTCGCTGTAACGGTGTCACTAAATCTTTATCACAACCAGGAATGATTTGATCCATCAATTCCACTACGCTAATCTCAGAACCGAGCGCATGATAAACCGTCGCCATTTCTAGACCAATAATACCGCCACCAACAATTAATAGCTTTTTAGGTACGTCAGTAATTTCTAAAGCATCCGTTGAATCCATTAAGCGTGGATCATCATTTGGAAATACTGGGATTTCGCTAACTCGTGAACCTGCTGCAACAATCGCTTGCTCAAATTTAATTGTCTGTATGCCATCATCCGTTTCAACAGCCAATTCATTGGCAGAAGTAAATTTTCCATAGCCATTCACAACCGTTACTTTGCGCTGCTTAGCCAATTTAGCTAAGCCTCCGGTTAAGCTATTGGTAATACTTTCTTTCCATTCTCTGATTTTATCTAAATCAAACTCTGGCTGACTAAAACTAACGCCATGGCTACCAAAAGCATCCGCTTCATGCACAATTTGTGCAATATGCAATAGCGCTTTAGAAGGAATACAGCCCACATTCAGGCAAACCCCCCCTAAAACAGAATATTTTTCTACTAAAACTACTTGCTTGCCTAAATCTGCGGCACGAAAAGCAGCCGTATAGCCACCTGGGCCACCGCCTAAAACGAGAACTTCGGCGTTTAATACATCAGTCATCTTGTTATCCTCGATTACATTAATAAGCGACGTATATCGCCAAGGTATTTAATTAAAGTCGCTGTAAAACGCGCGCCTTCCGCTCCATCTATCACACGATGGTCATAGGTTAAATCTAAAGGCTGCATTAATTTAGGTTCAAACTCTGAGCCATTCCATACAGGCTGCATGGAAGCACGTGTTAATCCTAAAATAGCCACTTCAGGCGCGTTTACAATCGGTGTAAATGCTTTACCGCCAATACCGCCTAAGCTAGAAATAGTCATACAACCGCCACTCATATCTGCAGGTAGTAATTTTCCGTTGCGAGCTTTTTCACTAAGTGCCGATAAATCACGGGTCAATTCTGCAATGCCTTTTTTATCCACATCTTTTAACACAGGCACGACTAAGCCATTCGGTGTATCCACCGCAATACCAATATTAAAATATTTTTTCAGGATTAAGCTTTCACCGTCCGCAGATAATGAACTATTAAAACTTGGAAATTCTTTCATTGCTGCAGCTAAAGCTTTAACAATAAAAATTAAGCCCGTTACTTTTATATCTGCGTTCTTATCTGAATTCAATGCCTTACGGAAAGCTTCTAACTCTGTAATATCCGCTTCATCATGATAAGTCACTAGCGGCAAGTTCAACCACACACGCGTTAAATGCTGACCTGTTAAGCGCTTAATTTTACTAAGTTTTTGCTCTTCGATTTCACCAAATTGAGAAAAATCGACGGCAGGAATCGGAGGAATACCCGCACCTTGATTTGCGGTAGAACCCGCTCCTGATGCTAAGGCTTGTTTAACAAAGTTTTTAATATCATCTTTTAAGATACGCCCTTTACGGCCACTCGCCTGAGTAACCAGGGTAATATCTACCCCTAATTCACGCGCAAATAAACGTACACTAGGTGTTGCATGAGGCGCAAGCCCAGAATGTTTCACAGGGGCTGTTATAGCCACAGACACTGTTTTTTCTACTTTTTCTGCAGGAGCAGCCACCGCAACAGGTTTCACCTCTGCCATTACCTGAGTATCTAAGCGAATAATTAAATCACCTTCTGATACTTTGCTACCGACACTAATAGCGACTTCTGTTACCACACCAGCATGAGTTGCTGGTAAATCCATACTGGCTTTATCGGTTTCCAATACCGCGAGTGTTTGCTCTTTTTCTACTGTATCCCCAACCTGTACCGATACTTCAATAATATCAACATCACTGACATCCCCTAAATCTGGAACATTCACAGCAATATTTTCGCTGGTAGCTGTTGCGACATCAACTGTTTCAACTTCAGCCTCCTTTGAACTTTCAAGCACTGGCTCTTCAAGCTTAGGTTCTTTTCGCACAACGTCATCAGCAGGTACCGATACTGCATCAAGGCTTTCAACCGTTACGATTAAATCCCCCACCGACGCAGTGCCGCCCTCTTTTAAATGTACCGCTGTGACTTTACCGGCTGCACTCGCAGGTAAATCCATGCTGGCTTTATCCGTTTCTAGCACGGCTAAAGTTTGTTCTAGCTCAATCACATCCCCAATGCTAACGGAAATCTCAATCACGTCAACTTCAGATACATCACCCAAATCAGGTACTTTTATTTCTATTAATTCGCTCATATTTTTACCTGTTAAATTAACCAAGGCGCAACGACATCAGCATTGATATTGTATTTAGCAATCGCCTCATCAATTTTCTTCGCATCAAACTCACCTTTATCAGCCAAGGCTTTTAAAGCGGCAATAACGACATGGTAACGATCTACTTCAAAGAAACTACGTAAGTTTTCACGTGTATCTGAACGACCAAAACCATCAGTCCCCAATACTGTGTAGTCAGCATTAACATACGGCGAGATTTGCTCAGCAAAAACACGCATATAATCAGTGGTCGCAATTACAGGAATATCTGCCTTAGTCAGACATTTTTCAACGTGCGATAATTTAGCTTTTTCTGTTGGGTGTAAACGATTCCAACGCGTAGTTGCTTGGCCATTACGCGCTAATTCTGTAAAACTTGGGCAGCTCCATAAATCAGCCTCTACACCCCAGTCTTCACGCAATAATTTTGCCGCTTGAACCACTTCACAGAAAATCACACCCGAACCTAATAAGTTCACTTTGGGTGATTTTTTACGACTAATACCCGACTCAAACAAGTACATTCCTTTTAGGATGTCTTGCTCAGTCCCTTCTTGCATTGGTGGTTGGTCATAGTTTTCATTCATCACCGTGATGTAATAAAACACATCTTCTTGCTCAGCGTACATACGACGTAAGCCATCATGAACGATAACGGCTAACTCATAGCCATAAGTCGGGTCATAAGAAACACAGTTAGGAACCGTTGCAGACATTAAATGACTATGGCCATCTTCATGCTGTAAACCTTCACCATTTAAAGTGGTACGCCCTGCTGTACCTCCTAATAAAAATCCGCGTGTTCGTTGGTCAGCCGCCGCCCAAATCAAATCTCCTATGCGCTGAAAACCAAACATCGAATAATAAATAAAGAATGGAATCATCGGCACTCCGTAAGTAGAGTACGCCGTTCCCGCCGCGATCCAATCACATAAGCCACCTGCTTCGTTAATGCCTTCCTGTAAAACTTGGCCGGCTTTATCTTCTTTGTAATACATTAACTGGTCAGCATCTTGCGGCGTATATAATTGCCCTTTTTGCGACCAAATACCTAGTTGACGGAACATACCTTCCATTCCAAAGGTACGCGATTCATCTGGCACAATCGGTACGATACGTTCGCCGATTTTTTTATCTTTAACCAAAATATTTAAAATTCTAACAAACGCCATTGTAGTTGAAATACCACGACCTGCTTTTGTACCATCTAAAATGGCCTGAAAAGCACTTAACTCAGGAATTTCTAAAGCGTCTGATTTCTCACGCCTAACAGGAATATTACCGCCTAAGTCTGCACGGCGCTGCTTCATGTAGTTTAGCTCTTCTGAGCCTTCTTCAAACTTAATATATGGAAAGTCTGCAATTTCTGCATCCGTCACAGGTAACTGCCAGCGATCACGAATATCATTAATTGAATTCATGCTCATTTTCTTTTGTTGGTGACTGGTATTTTGCGCTTCACCTGACTCACCCATACCATACCCTTTAATGGTTTTGGCTAAAATCACTGTAGGTTGATCTTTGGTGTTAACTGCCGCATTGTAAGCCGCAAAAACCTTGATAGGATCATGTCCGCCACGATTTAAGTCCCAAATATCTTTATCGGTATACTCTGCAACTATTGCTTGCAACTCAGGCGTATTAAAGAAAAACTCACGTACATACGCGCCATCTTTTGATTTAAATGTTTGATAATCACCATCTACGCACTCCATCATGCGTTTCATAATGATACCGTCTTTATCTTTCGCTAATAAGGCATCCCAACGTCTACCCCAAATAACTTTAATTACATTCCAGCCAGCACCACGGAAACTACCTTCCAGCTCTTGAATGATTTTACCGTTACCACGTACCGGACCATCTAATCGCTGTAAATTACAATTGACCACAAAGATTAGGTTATCTAGCTGTTCACGCCCAGCCATGCTAATAGCACCTAAGGTTTCAGGCTCATCCGTTTCACCATCGCCTAAAAATGCCCAAACTTTACGCCCTTCTGTTTGCGCCAGTCCACGGCTTTGCATATAACGCATAAAACGCGCCTGATAAATCGCCATAATGGGTCCTAGCCCCATAGAAACCGTAGGGAACTGCCAAAAATCAGGCATTAACCAAGGGTGAGGGTAAGACGATAAACCATTGCCGCCGACTTCTTGACGAAAGTTATCCATTTTCTCATCAGAGAAACGGCTTAATAAATACGCACGCGCATAATCCCCCGGACAAGAATGTCCTTGAACAAATACCATATCACCACCGCGTTCTGCAGTAGGTGCGCGCCAAAAATGGTTATGCCCGATATCGTATAAAGTTGCAGAAGAAGCGAAGCTGGCAATATGCCCGCCTACATTAGTATTTCTATTGGCTCTTAACACCATCATCATGGCATTCCAGCGTACATACGAACGAATCTTTCGCTCAATCGTAGTCATACCTGGAAATTTAGGCTGTTGCTCGGTTGTAATTGTATTGATATACGCTGTATTAGCACTGTATGGAATATCAGAACCTGATTGTCTTGCCTGCTCGACCAATTGTTCGATAATAAAGTGAACACGATCCGCACCATCTTGCGCTTGAATAGCAGCCAGTGACTCCAACCATTCTTGCGTTTCTTCTGGATCAATATCGACCTGATTCAACTTATTGGCATTCAAACCATTACTCATTCCATACTCCTTAAATACAACTATTATGCGCTGTCTTTATTCAAAGACTTGCTATTTTGACTAAGTACACAATGATGGGTTTCGCAAAATGCTCTACCCACCCTACATATCAAATGTACCTGTACTTAGCAACGAGCATGAAACAAGCTCCCGATTTCTAACTTCGGGATGTTATTCCATGCTCGTTCCTTACTTAAAGCAGCGGTTTAATCCAATGCTAAAAATAACCTATCTATCTTTTTGCGTTAGCAACCGCTTCTTTTGCTAATGCTGTTACCGCATCCCAATCTTTATTTTTAACTGCATCAGCAGGTACCAACCAAGAACCACCCACACACGCTACATTTTTAAGTGCTAGGTAATCATTGTAATTACTTGGTGAAATACCCCCAGTTGGGCAAAAAGTAATTTGTGGAATAGGCCCCGCAATACCTTTTAACATTGGGATGCCACCAGCCGCTGCTGCTGGAAAGAATTTAAAATGATCTAAACCGTATTCCATACCTGTCATTAATTCTGAAACAGAAGAAATACCTGGAATTAAAGCAATCGAACTTTTATTCGCTGCTTCTAAAAGCTTAGGTGTTAAGCCTGGGCTAATTGCAAATACTGCACCAGCATCAGCAACTGCTTGTAATTGCTCAGGCGTAGTAATCGTTCCTGCGCCAACTAGCGCACCTTCAACCTGTTCACTAATGGCTTTAATAGAGGCCATTGCAACTTCTGTACGTAAAGTAATTTCTAATACTTTAATACCGCCTGCCATTAAAGCACGCGCTAAAGGCACGGCATTTTCTGCATCTTCAATCACCATTACTGGCATAACAGGAGATGCGTTTAAAACTTCACTAGGTTGAACTTTCCAGTTATTAATAGACATGTTTAATCACTTATTTTTTTATTGAGTTAAAGATAACCAAGGTCGCCCATTTGAACAACCTTAGTTCTTATGATTTATTTTTTTAGCAGGCAAAAAAGATCTTTTTCACTAAATAGGTTTGATGCGCCTGTTTCAGCTGTTGATACTCCCACACGGAATGCACCAAACATTTCACGCCCCATACCCCAATGATGCCCTTTAGCACTATTTGGCGCTGCTGTACGTGCTGCAAATTCATCGGCATCAATCAAGGCATTTACATCACCCGATTGCGTATTTAGGCTAATAATATCGCCATCTTGTACTTTAGATAACGGCCCACCGTCTTCACTTTCAGGGCACATATGAATGGCTGAAGGTATTTTTCCTGATGCCCCCGACATACGGCCGTCAGTAACAATTGCGACTTTATAGCCTTTATCTTGTAATAAACCTAACAATGGCGTTAATTTGTGCAATTCAGGCATTCCATTAGACTTAGGGCCTTGGAAACGCAAGACAATAATAAAGTCTCTTTCTAGTTTACCATTATGAAATGCTTTAACCACATCATCTTGGTCATCAAACACTAAAGCAGGAGCTTCTACAACTTGATGCTCTTTAGCCACCGCAGAAACTTTAGACACACCACGCCCTAAATTACCGTGCATTACATGCAACCCACCGCTCGGTGCAAATGGCTCTTCAACAGTAGAAATAACTTCTTTATCTAAAGAAGTTTCAGGAACTGCCGTCCAAATTAATTTATCATTTTCTAATTTAGGCTCTTCCGTGTAGCTATTCATTCCAGGTTTATCCGAGATGGTTAGAACATCTTCATGTAAAAAGCCACCTTTTAATAACTCAGCAATCAACACACCCATACCACCAGCGGCTTGAAAGTGATTAATATCTGCTTGGCCATTCGGGTAAATTTTTGTCAGTGATGGCACAACACGCGATAGCGCATCAAAATCATCCCAGTTAATAGTAATTCCTGCTGCACGAGCAATAGCCACTAAATGCATTGTATGATTTGTTGATCCACCTGTTGCTAAAAGCCCCACAATTGCATTCACAATCGCTTTTTCATCAATGACCTTACCTAAAGGACGATAATCATCACCTAATACAGTGAATTTTAAGACCTGTCTAGCGGCTTCTTTAGTTAGTTCATCACGCAATGGTGTGTAAGGGTTAATAAATGAGCTACCAGGAAGGTGCAAACCCATAATCTCAACCATCATTTGATTGCTGTTTGCCGTACCGTAGAAAGTACAAGTACCTGGCCCATGATATGATTTTGACTCTGACTCTAATAACTCTTTACGACCGATTTTACCTTCCGCATAAAGTTGACGTGTTTCCGCTTTTTCTTTATTGGTAATACCACTCGTCATTGGACCTGAAGGAACAAAAACCGCTGGTAAATGACCAAAACTTAAAGCACCCAGTAATAAACCAGGAACAATTTTGTCACAAACCCCTAAATATAACCCACCATCAAACACATTATGACTTAAGCTGATCGCCGTAGACATCGCAATTACATCACGACTAAACAGTGATAACTCCATACCAGGCTGACCCTGAGTCACACCGTCACACATGGCAGGTACGCCACCTGCAAACTGAGCAACACCACCCGCTTGCTTAATTGCTTCTTTAATTAATGCAGGTGCATCTTTGTAAGGTTCATGTGCAGATAACATATCATTATAAGAAGAGATAATAGCAATATTGGCTTTCTTATCACCTGTTAAATCTGCTTTTTCACCCGTACCACAGGCAGCAAATGCATGCGCTAAGTTCCCGCAAGCAAGCGTTGATCGCTGAGTACCTTGCCCTGCCGCTTCATCTATATGCTTTAAATAAGCAGCCCTAACAACTTGGCTACGCTCGATAATCTGTTGGGTGACCTTATCTACTACTGGATGCATTCTATCCCTTCCTTCTATATTTGAAAGTTACTCAAAATAACAGCTTTAAACTCATCTAAAACTCATCTAAAACTCATTAAACAGATCTATATTTTTTCGGTATTATACAACATCAAACAAAAATCAGTAAAAAACCACGCCACCGCCTTTAGTTAACAAGATTCCGCACCATAAATAAACCGGCAAAACTAAAATAATTTGCAAAAAATCGTTGCAATACCCATACTCATGAACGCTATGTTAATCTGAGAATTTAAGAGGATATATAAATATGTTAAAACCTAAAACACGAGATGAAATCGCCTCAGCTTATATATCTGAACCCTGGTGGTACGACCTACGCGGTTTTTTCATTCTTACCTTTGCTTACAACAGCACATTAACATCTCAGTTACGTTTCTTCAGTCCCAATTTCGGTGAAAAGCATCTTGAAGTTGCTTGTGGAACAGGAACCATGCTTGAGTTAGTACTACGCTGGCGCCGTTGGAAAAAACTACCCGAGTCACAAATCACTGGAATTGATTATGCTGAATCAATGCTGGCTGGCGCTATAAAGCGTTTTTCAAAAGAAACATCAGTGGATCTTCAGCACGCAGATGCAGCAGCACTCCCATTCGCAGACAATACTTTTGATACAGCAAATATCGCCAATTCAATTCATTGCTTCCCTGATGTTGACGGCGCTTTGCTTGATATACACCGAACTCTTAAACCCGGAGGTACCTTGGCCGCAAATGTATTGCTTTATCCACGCACACCCTGGCCGTTCAACGGCTTTGCTGAGCGCATTAATAACTGGGGCATCAGAAAAGGGATACTCTATACGCCTTATGAACAAGCCGCCATTCGACAAAAAATTGTTAATAGTGGGTTTAAAGTTTTATCTGAAACAGTAAGCGGCAATTGCTACAACATTCTATGTTGTAAACAATAATGACAGCACTCGCCTATCAAAACTAATAACTGATGTTATGCATATAATTAACCCTAAGCTCTCCACTCTCTAATACGGCGTAAAGAAATTTACAGGTACTAAAATAAGCTAAGCAGTTGTTATCGTAACCCGTATAGAGGCACGGAATACGGGATAAACAGCGCGTCAACCCCCCGTATTTCGCAAGCTTCATACGGGCTACTTGATGTTATGAGTGAAAGGGGGAGGCATAAGTTTTTTCAACCCTTTGCGTAACATCAGTTAATAATTATACTTTAGCAGGCTCCAATGCCACTTATTGTCGGTCGAAACTCAATAAAGCGATAAGCACAAAAAAGGGCGCATTATGCGCCCTTCTCTCTTACTAAATACCATTCACTACCTTACAAAGGTAATGGGCGCGCCACCACGCGGCGAATCAATAATGCCCCGATACGCCCTGCGTTCGGATCAACTACGCACAAAAGCTGCTTCGTTAATCCTACCTCAAATGGCTCTCCGGGATAAAATTTTTACCGCCTGAGCGAACTTACAGTTCACTTCAGATTGGTAACAACCCTTCGCCTATCGCGGACTAAAAATCATCCCTGATTTTCAGCGTAAGTCCTCGCCAATAGCATTGAGTTGATCTCCATTTAAGTCGTCATCATTTGCTGGAATCCACTGCGCTAAACAGTCACGATCTTTAACACAAGGATCTGTTAAAGACTGTATAAATTCCACTAAGAATCCTACTTGCATATCACTTAAATTAAGCGCTTCCAATTCAAAATTAGGTGCATTTAGAGCCTCTAAAGTATTTGCACGCATTTTATCTAAGTTAGTGACATTTTCAACAAGTAGCTGACTTTCATCAAAACTATCAATTGCATGCGCTGCATTTGAGTGATGCTTAATAACTGCCTCTAATGAATCATAAGCACCCGCATGTGACCAAGGCCCTGTGACTTCAACATTAACTAATGATGGCGTTCTAAATGCAAATTTATCTTGCTCTAAAACTGTTTCCCTTGCACGACCAAAATCTTTAGATCCATCATCACCATTACCTTTACCCTCGCCCACTTGTGGCATCGCTAGGTTATGAAAGCTTTCATCAGTAAAGAAATCTCCACTATGACAACTAGAGCAGTTCGCTCCACCCTGCATGTCTGAAGTGTAAAATAATATCGCACCTCTTTTTGCATCTGCAGAGATTGCCCTATTATCACCTTCAACATAACGTTTCCACGGCGTATTACCAAAAGCTTGAGAGCGTTCGTATTCACCAATTAACATAGATACTCTTTGCTCAGTAACCAATGCTTCTAATTGTGTATCAGGCTCATTAAAGACACGACGAAACTTTTCTATCCAATGCGCTGTTTCAGGCAATGGCACGGTATCAGTAACATTATTACCATTTTCATCAACAATTTGCGGCCCTTCATAACCTGCTAACCTTGCAGCTAAAAACTCTCTAATATCTTGATCACTATAAGAGTTATGTGAAAATGATTTCATCTCTTCCCTTGATGTAACGGGAAAACGCGCCTGCGCTTGCACTAAATTACCACCGGCTAACGGATCTGCATCACCAAATGCCGAATTAGGCGTACGAATACCACCGGCCTTACCATTTGCACCTTGCTGTGGGTTTAGGCTTTCTACACGACCATCATGAAACTGAAACTTATCCCAAGCGATAACATTAAAAGTTGTTGGCGCATTTCTTGGTACCGGCGGAAAACCAGCATGATTCTCAGCATCTGCATTAGTTCGCCCTTGACCTAATAAATCAGGCGTATCAGACTCCACACCAATCGGTAAGGACAATCGATCACCGCCACCTAATAAAGGGTGATGACAAGTGACACAAGCGGAGTCACGATCTCCTCCTAGCGATTTAGAAAAGAACAATTCCATACCAAGTTGTGCTTGCGGACTACTAATGTCCGGTACGTCCCTGTTTAGTAAAGGGTCTCCCGTTAAGCCTAGCGAGCTAACTATCGGCCTTAACGCCTTATCTAAATGCTTATTAAATTTATGCTGATGCATCTTACCAGCCGCTATCGCGCTAACGTTATAACTGACAGCACCTACTATACAAAGTCCTATTAGAATTTTTTTCATTGCCTTCCTGCCCCTTTAAATATTAAAACTTTCACGTCTAATACCGCATTGCAGTATCTATGAATTACATCTCAAGTATAAAGAACAGGTGCATCTAAAATATGTCGCAAAAACCGCGTTTGTAACAAAATGTAACAATGTGAATCAAGCACGTAGAATTACTTACTATGCAATGCTAATTTAACTGAATATACTAATAACTGATGTTACGCCCCCTAATGATATTTCCATTAAAATAGTAGGCTATGAAAACACCTGATATTTTTGACTTATACACCGATTACCTGATCACTTCATTTAGCTATACAACAGCGACAGGCTTGTCAGGCTTAGTTGATAA
>JAJJBE010000250.1 GCA_020996635.1 Bathymodiolus brooksi methanotrophic gill symbiont | reverse complement strand
GGGCAATTTGTGTGATTGACCAGCCTTCTGAGCTGAGTAATATGGCTTTAATTCGATCGCACTCATGTACATCACGGACTTTATTATGCCGCAATTCTAATGCCTTTTTTTGTTCGGAGGTGAGTGTAATTTTCATATTTTGTATAGCTTGACTTGATTTTTCTCATTTATCAAGCATCTTCAATGATTTTGGGTATATACCTATGCTACTTGAAGGTGCAGTTATTTTTCCCCCCGTTATCCCTGCAAGCTTTTAGCAGGGATTCATGATTCAGTGCTAGATCCCCGATAAAAGACTTCGGGGATGACGTAATATAAAATAAGCACCTTCAAGTGTAATGGGTATATAGCACTCGGATTATAGCTGGAAAAGAAAATAGCAGGTGCAGCTTATAGGTAAAGCCCACACATTCTCCACAAGTCATTAAGAAAAAATACTAGCCACACTTACTATCGCCACAGTTCAAACACGTCATACAGCCATCCATTAAGACTAAGGCTTTAGTCTGGCATTTAGTACAAAGTTGCGCTTGTTCTGGAAAGTCGCTATTTTCAGCGGTATTTTCACTGTGCATGGCTTCAAATTCAGCGCGTTTATCCGCTAAGAATTGTTTTTGATGGGCATCAAATTCTAGGCTTTTTAACATGCCAATTTGTTTCATGTGTTGCTCAATCGCATGCCCTATTTCTGCAACTAAGGATGGCATATAAACACCGCCTTTTTTAAAGTAGCCGCCTTTAGGATCAAACACCGCTTTTAACTCTTCCACCATAAAGGTAATATCACCGCCTTTACGAAATACCGCTGAGATAACCCGTGTTAAGGCTAAAACCCATTGGAAATGCTCCATGTTTTTAGAGTTAATAAACACTTCATAAGGACGGCGCTCCTCGTGCTCGGTGCCTTCGTTTAGAATCATGTCATTGATGGTAATGTACAAGGCATGTTCTGATTGCGGTGTTTTTATTTTATAGGTAGAGCCTAATAATAGTTCTGGGCGCGCGACACTTTCATTCATGCGCTCAATATTCAGTTCTGCCACCTCTTCTACTGTGGTTTTCTCATCTTCTGGTTTGATAACTTTGTAGCTAACAATTTTCTTTTCAATTTTTATAGTCATAATCTTTCCCTCTGATTAAATTAGAATTTACCGTAATAGCCTTCTTTTAAAGCATCAAATAAATTAGCGGCGGTATGCATTTCACCATCGTATTCAACTTCTTCATTACCTTTTAATTCGACGACATGGCCGTCTTCTAAGGTAAATTGATACTTGGTGTTTTCTAAATCAGACTCTTTAACTAGGACACCTTGAAAGACTTCTGGGTTAAAACGGAACGTCGTACAACCTTTTAAACCTTTTTCGTAAGCGTATTGGTAGATGTCTTTAAACTCCTCATACGGGAAATCGGTTGGTACATTGGCAGTTTTAGAAATAGAAGAATCAATCCAAACTTGTGCGGCAGCTTGTATATCGACATGCTGTTTTGGTGTAATGGCATCAGCGGTAATAAAGTAATCAGGTAATTGCTCATTTACTTCTTCACTGTAAGGCATGGCCTTATCATTGATTAAAGCGCGGTAAGCAAGTAACTCATAAGAGAAAACGTTAACCTTTTCTTTGGTCTTTTTACCTTCACGAATAATATTGCGAGAGTAATGATGAGCAAAGCTTGGTTCGATACCGTTACTGGCATTATTTGCTAGTGATAGTGAAATGGTGCCTGTTGGGGCAATAGAACTATGGTGAGTAAATCGTGCGCCTTGTTCTATTAAAGCAGCGACTAATTCAGGTTCTACTTGTGCAATTTTCTGCATATAGCGGCTGTATTTTGAATGCAATACTTTACCTGCTATTTCGTCGCCCACTTTATAACCATCGTTTAGCATTTCAGGACGTTTATGTAACATCGATCCTGTGACTGTGTATTTTTTGCTCAGTGCAGGTGCAACGCCTTTTTCTTTGGCTAAGTCTAAAGCTTCTTTCCAGCCTTCTATGGATAATACTTTGGTCACTTCATCGGTAAAGCTGAGTGATTTATCATCACCATATTGCATGCCTAACATGGTTAAAGTAGACCCTAAACCTAAATAGCCCATCCCATGACGGCGTTTAGATTCAATTTCTTCACGCTGTTTGTCTAAGGGTAGGCCGTTAATTTCTACCACGTTATCTAACATACGGGTAAAAATACGAATGGTTTTACGGTAAGCATCCCAGTTAAATACCGCTTGTGCAGTGAATGGCTTATCGATAAAACGTGTTAGGTTGATAGAGCCTAGAAGGCATGAACCATAAGGGGGAAGTGGTTGTTCACCGCACGGGTTCGTTGCCCTAATATCTTCACAAAACCAGTTGTTATTCATCTCGTTTACTTTGTCGATAAGAATAAAACCGGGTTCTGCATAATCGTAGGTAGAGGACATAATGATGTCCCAGAGGCGTTGTGCAGGAATCGTTTTAGAAATACGACAAGCGACTAAACCATCTTTGTTTTCTACATAACCTTCTGCATGGGGTAAATCACGCCATAAAATAACAGAGCTATCATTCAGGTCTAGGTTATCTTCTTCTAATTCCCGTTGCATAATTGGGAATGAAAGTGACCAAGGCTTATCTGCTTTTACTGCTTCGACAAACTCAGCGGTAATCAGTAAAGAAAGGTTAAATTGGCGCAAGCGTCCATCTTCACGTTTTACTCGTATAAAGTCGATAACATCAGGATGGCCAATATCAAAGGTAGCCATTTGTGCGCCACGTCTTCCGCCTGCAGAAGAAACGGTGAAACACATTTTGTCGTAGATATCCATAAAGGATAGTGGGCCTGATGTATAAGCACCGGCACCAGAAACATAAGCATCTTTTGGGCGTAGTGTAGAAAATTCATAACCAATGCCACAGCCAGCTTTTAAAGTAAGCCCTGCTTCATGTACTTTGCCTAAAATATCATTCATTGAATCTGAGATAGAGCCAGAAACAGTACAGTTAATAGTTGATGTTGCAGGTTTATGATCTTGCGCACCGGCATTAGAAATAATACGTCCAGCTGGAATAACACCTTGGCGTAAAGCCCATAGAAATTCTTTATAGTATTTGTCTTGTTTAGTTTTACCTTTTTCTACTGCTGATAGTGCTTTAGCAACGCGTTGAAAAGTGTCATCAATATTGCTATCAACCGCTTCGCCTGTTTTTGTTTTTAAGCGGTATTTAGTATCCCAAATATCAACGGAGGCATCTTGTAGAGGAATTTCTATTTGTGGCTTATCTGTCATGCTGAGTCCTATAGTGCATACACTAGGCTATGAGAGTGTGTGTTTGTGATTTGAAATCTATTTTAACACAACATCTAGTGTCGTTAATAAAATAAAACCACTATATAGGGTTGTTTTGCTAGACTGTGAATTTAATCAGTTATTAGAGATTACTCTAACAACGCTATGCCCACCGCCTAGTTTCTCCACTTTAACTTGTGTGCCGATACGCTCGACTAAAGCAGGTACATGAGAGATAACCGCAACTTTTCGCCCAAGTGACTGTAAGGTATCTAAGCTAGCAATTGCGATATCGAGTGTTTCAGGATCTAGGCTGCCAAAACCCTCATCTATAAATAAGGATTCAACTTGGATTCTATTAGATGATAAAGAAGCCAAGCCTAAAGCGAGCGCCAAAGAAACTAAGGAACTTTCACCGCCCGATAAACTATGCACGCTACGAATTTCATCTGCCATATCACGGTCTATCACTTGTAATTCTAAATCACTACCATTGACGCGCTCTAATGAATAACGCTTGGCAAACTATTGTAAATGTAGATTGGTATAGGTGAGTAATGTTTCTAAGGTTAAGCCTTGGGTAAAGATGCGAAATTTTTGACCATTTTTAGAGCCAATCAAATCATTTAAGCTTTCCCATTGCTCCCAAATGTGTGTTTGTTTTTTTATGGCCTTAGCTAAGTGTTGCCCTGCGATAATTTTTTCATCATCGGTACGTAATTTAAAAATGCAGCTTTCTTTTGATTCTTGTATTTGTTTATGTTCTGTTTGCTGCTGTTGTAAGTTGTTTAGTAATTCTGATTTTTCTTGTTCGGCTTGCTTTGTTTGGTGTGTTTTTATGGCACCCTGTTTTGCATTTAATAGTGCCTGAGTTTCTTGTTTTTCTTTAAGCAATAATTCTTGTTGGTTTTTTTCTGCGCTGATCCATTCAGCTGTTTTACTTAAATGGCTGTGTAATATTTCTAAACTAATACTTAACTGCTGTAATGAAATGCTTAACTGTTTGGCTGTTGCAGTGTGATTTTTTTCTCTGCGTGTGGTTTCTGTTTGCCAATGTTCTACTGAATGTTGTTGTGTCTTAATCTCTAAGTGCAACTGATTTTCCTGAGAAATAGCCTTGCCGCTCAGTTATTATTTTTTGATGATTACTTTCTTGCTCTATCTGTTGATCGTTAATTTTTTTAGTATGATTTAATTGCTGCTGGGCTTCGGCTTGGGCTAATTTAATTTTCTGTTGACAGTTAATAACTGATGTTACGCAGTAGCCGACTTTAATTGTTGCAATTCATCAAAAGCTTGTCGAATAGCATTAATATAAAGTTTCGATTTTAAAGCGAACTTGTTCAGCCCTTGCTGGGCACTGAGAATCTCTAATCGAGCAGTCG
>JAJJBE010000013.1 GCA_020996635.1 Bathymodiolus brooksi methanotrophic gill symbiont | reverse complement strand
CATCCTATGCTTATAGTCGCTAGGTTACAATTAAGAATTCTAGCACAAAGGCAGGACACACTATAAAAAGTCATGCGTGATAAAACACCGTCTCAAATGTAAGTACCTGCCTTTATTTAAGAGAGTTAAGCTGAACAGTTCGAAAGGTCATAATGAACCTGTATTTAGGATTGCGAGCTAAGATCTCAATATTAAATTAGGAGACTTAAGATGAACAAATTTGTCGGTATTGATATTTCCAAAGAAACATTTGATATTTATTTTGAGCAAGAAGGTAAAGGCTGTAATATCAGTTAAATCCCTTTGGGTTTTATTCCCCGCCGCTTGCGGCGTAAAATACTGGCATGAGCAAATATATTCATAAAAGTCATAATGTCACAGTACTGATATACCACTTGGTCTTTCCTGCAAAGTATAGGCGTACAGTCATTGATGAGAATGTTGATGTTGTGCTAAAAGAAGTTTGCTTGGATATCGAAAAGCGAGATGAAGATCATGTACATTTTTTAGTGCAATCTGTTCCGACTTATCGTGTCACTAAAAGGGTGACAATGATAAAAAGTCTTACAGCGAGAGAAGTGTTCAAACGATGTCCTCAAGTAAAAAGCAAATTATGGGGGGGTGAGTTTTGGTCTGATGGTTATTTTGCAAGTACTGTTGGAAAGCACGGTAATGAAGATATGATTGGAAAGTATGTTAAGAATCAAGGTCAACAATATGAGAAACTGCACGAAGCACATCAGTTATCTCTCTTTTAATACCCCGCTCGCTTGCGGCGGGGTAGTTTATTAGTTGAAGAAGATGCAAAAAAGCTAATACCTTTATAGTAAAGAACGTATATTTATCCGATTAATTTTGCGTATTAGGAGTAAAAATTGTTATTTAACAGTTATGAATTTATTTTTTTGTTTTTGCCAATAACATTTTTTATTTATTTTTATCTTAATAAAAAAAGGCTGACTGAAGTATCAAAAGGCTTTTTAGTTTTATCGTCACTATTCTTTTATAGTTGGTGGAATATTTCCTATCTGCCATTGATATTGGTGTCAATGGTGTTTAACTATGGCATAGGTGCATCACTTACAAAAGATAAAGAACATAAAAAAGTATCCAAAAAAAAATTACTTACCATTGGAGTAATTGCTAATGTTGGATTATTAGGGTACTTTAAATATTCAGATTTCTTTATAAGTAATGTAAACTTTTTAGTTGGGAGTGACATACCACTACTTAATTTAGCTCTCCCCTTAGCGATTTCATTTTTTACTTTCCAACAGATTGCATATTTAGTCGATTCATATAAGGGAGAAACTAAAGAATATGATTTTTTAAATTATGTTGTATTTGTAACATTTTTTCCACAGCTAATTGCGGGACCAATTGTTCATCACAAAGAGATGATGCATCAATTTGAAAATGTAAGAAACAAAGTAATCAACTATAAAAATATTGCACTTGGATTGTTTATTTTTTCAATTGGATTATTTAAAAAAGTTGTCATAGCAGATGCCTTTTCAGTATGGGCAACAAATGGATTTGATAACGCAGAAATACTGACTTTATTTGAAGCTTGGGCTACATCGCTTTCATATACATTTCAACTGTATTTTGACTTCAGTGGTTATACAGATATGGCAATTGGTGCGGCACTTTTATTCAATATAAAATTACCAATCAATTTTAATTCCCCTTATAAAGCAACTGATATTCAAGATTTTTGGAGAAGGTGGCACATTACATTAAGCCGTTTTCTAAGGGATTATGTCTATATTCCATTAGGCGGAAATAGAAAAGGGAATTTTAGAACAATAAGTAATTTAATGGCGACCTTTATTATTGGTGGTATTTGGCACGGATCTGGATGGACATTTATATTCTGGGGGGGGGGGCATGGATTGGCATTGGTCGTTCATCATATTTGGAATCAGTTAGGGTTCAAACTAAACTCAATCATTGGTTGGATTATAACCTTTAATTTTGTGAATATATCTTGGGTTTTCTTTAGAGCAAAAGAATGGGAAGATGCAATTAAGGTATTGAAAGGAATGTTTGGGGGGAGTGGAGTTGTATTACCAACTATGCTATCAAATAAATTAGCATTTTTATCTCATTATGGTGTTGAATTTGGTGGGTTTGTTGAACATATTAGAAGTGATATCTATACCCAAATATGGATATTATTTGGATTTATACTAATTCTTTTATTTAAGAATAGTATGGAAAAAATTGATAAATTAAAATTTAATTTATCAATTTTAGTATTCATGGATCTAGTATCATTGATCTCAATATTAGCTCTTTATAAAGAGTCAGAGTTTTTATATTTTAATTTTTAAGGTCAAGCTAGTGGTTTCTATCAATAATAGAAAGTTTGTTTTTTTGTATTTAATATTGTTTTTTACTTTATATGGAGTATATTCTTACATAGTTCTGAACTATAAATATATGTATATGAATATAGAATACCCTATGTGGGATAATGTGAAAAGTGTTATCAGCAACAACAACAAAAATAATTACAATGTATTATATATTGGTGATAGTCGAGCTAAGGCTGGATTTATACCTAACTTATTCAATAAGGAACATATTAAATCAGTAAACCTAGCTCTTGGTGGTGGAACTCCCATCGAGGGTTATTATACTTTAAAAGAATATTTAAAAAACAATATTACCCCTAAATATATAATATTAAGCTACTCTCCATTCCATTTGGCCAAACAAGATGTTTTTTGGCATAGAACTGTAAGATTTAATTTTTTAGATATTAAAAAATTAAATGAAATTATTAATGCTTCAAGTGAAATCGAAGTTAGTAATGCAACATTAGGCAGTAAAGATAAAGTATTGGACTACTATATTTATACAGGAAAATATATGAGGGAGTTTGTGATAGGAATATTAGAGAAAAGGTGGGGGCAGTATTTTGATACAATAAATAATCTAGAAAAATCAAATGGACATCATTATTTTGGTAAATTAAACCTTTCCAATGGACTTAATGCAGAGGTAAAGATGGCGAAATTTACACCGTCAATTTTATTAAGTTTATATTTAGATAAACTCTTGGAATTAGGAAAAAAGAACAATATAAAAATTTACTATTATACAATGCCATTTAATAAATCTTCCTTTGACAAAATGAATAGTAGTTTCAAAAATAATTATAATAAGTATATAAAATTATTGGGGGATCGATATAACATGACTGTTCTGAATAAATTATATTATTTAGAAAATGAAAATTTCGGAGACTCCTCACATTTGTTTTATGGCGCTGAAAAAGTTACTTTAGAAATTAAAAACAGATTCTTTTCTAAACAGTGATTGAATTATTTTTGAATTATTGCTTCTTCCTATTCAAATGCTGAAAATCAGGGAAACGGAGCGTAGCGAAGTGATGATTTTTAGTCCGCAGTAGGCGACAGGGAAATTCGCCAATCCGAAGTGAACTGTAAGTTCGCTCGGGAGGCAAGTAGTTATCCCGACAGCCGTCAAGTCAATGAGGTAGATTTAACGAAGCGGCTTTTGTGCGTAGTTGAATCGGACGCAGGACGAACTGGGGCACCCATAATTCGCTCCGTAGGCGAGTGAATGTTGGCAATAGGACATCCCAATATTTCACGAGGTAGGTTGGCGCGCCTACATTGCAACAGACAAAGGTGAAAAGAAAAATAAAGTCTCGTTAGATAACACAGAGCGTAAACTGGTAAAAGCAGACTTTAACTACGATGAAGAGACGGATAGCTTTACCTCTCGAGGTCAACAAAAGCTCGTCGTAGTCAAGCAAGGAAAAGATGGCAGCCAAATCTTCAAGGTGATATTGATACATGTCATGCCTGCTCTTATAAAAGGCGTTGTTGCCAATCAAATAAAGGTAAAGCCCGTACTTCACAACAGACGACAAAGAATCACTACGCCAACAAAATGAACACCAAGATGGAAAAAGAGGCACCAAAAGCCATCTACAAAAAACGCAAAGTGATTGTTGAGTCCGTCTTTGATCATATGAAAAACTCAGGTTTTCGTGGATTTAGTGTTCGAGGAAAAGAAAAAGTGGCTGGCGAGTTTTCTCTGGTCTGTGCGACTCACAATCGCTGAAAATCAGGGAAACGGAGCGCAGCGAACAATACCTTCGCCAAAAATCAGGTTGCAGTAGCATGAATTTTACCAATTTCTGCGGCTTGAAAAACCTTATCGGTTATTACAAACGCCTTTGCATTTAAGCTGAGCGAATTAATAATCCGACGCGTGAACTTACGTGCCCTGAACGTGGTTTTCAAATCTAACGCTGAAAATCAGGGATGATTTTTAGTCCGCAATAGGCGAAGGGTTGTTACCAATCTGAAGTGAACTGTAAGTTCGCTCAGGAGGTAAAAATTTTATCCCGGAGAGCCGTAGAGCCATTTGAGGTAGGATTAACGAAGCAGCTTTTGTGCGAAGTTGATCCGAACGCAGGGCGTATTGGGGCATTATTGATTCGCCGCGTGGCTCACCTATATGCTTTTACTCTCTAATGCCTTTATTTGAGGCAACAACAGTTGTGAAAATGTGACCATAAATAATGAAAAGTTCGCCATATTGGTCACTTGTGTTTCTTTAATATTCATGAAATCTTCCAACCCCCAATACTGTTTGGCATCTCGAAAATTGAACTCA
>JAJJBE010000196.1 GCA_020996635.1 Bathymodiolus brooksi methanotrophic gill symbiont | reverse complement strand
AAGCAGTGTTTTTTGCGTAGTTGAGTTGGACGCAGGACGAACTGGGGCTCCCATAAATCGCTCCGTGCTGAATGAAGATTGGCGATAGGACATCCCAATGTTTCATGAAGTAGGAATGGCGCGCCTAATCAGCCCCAACCGGTGCTGAACAACCACCACTGGCTTTAACATAGTTCTTCACCATATATAAATCACCGTTATTCATTTCTGCAATCGCGCGTATATAACTATAGCTATTCACCCGTACACGCATGGCAATATCCGCTTTGCCACTCTCTGGTGTAAATTCAAACTCACCCACAAATGGTACTGGATTATTATCAATCAATAATAAAAGTCGCTTAATATATCGCTCTTTAGTTTGCTTTATATTGGCAGTGACTTTAACAGGAACAAGAGCAGGATCTTCAGCACGCACTGGAGATTTTAAACGAATCATATTACTGCCATCTTGAATTACTTTTCCCGGGAAATATTGTGGCTGTAAAACTTGTGTCCATTTCAGTTCATTTTTTGCAGCAAAAGTGACGTTTGAAACTAAAAATAGCAGTAATAACATAAAAACAGGTTTTATATTCATAACTCAAGCCCTATATAAGTATTTAATGATTAACCATGCCGTACAATACAGCAATATGTGCTAACTCTGCAACGCTATTTACAGCTAATTTTTTCTTTATTTGTGTACTGTAATTAGCAATTGTTTTATAGCCCAAACTTAAGTCATCTGCGATAATTTTGGCTGTTTTTCCTTTTGCTAACAACAAAAATACATCAAACTCTCTTGGTGAAAATCCCTTAATAACCTGTTGTTTATCAGCGCCTTCAGGATAATATTCATTAAATTCAGGTTTATTTTCTAAATAAACATTCCCTTGTGCTACTGTTTTAATCGCACTGGCTAAATCAGAAGCCGCGCTATTTTTACTGATAAACCCCTTTGCCCCAGCTGCCATTGCCCTATCAATAAACACAGGCTCATCATTAACGCTAAACACTAATATTTTGGCATTGCTATCCCGTGCAATAATACGCTTTATCGCCTCTAAACCACCCATTCCTGGCATGGATAAATCCATTACCAATACATCAGGGTGCTTTTCTTGATATGTACTGATGGCTTGCTCGCCTGTTTCTGCTTCGGCGATAATTTCTATACTATCCTCCATTGAAAGCAGCATGTTAAATCCTGCACGTACCACAGCATGGTCATCTACTAAAATTACTTTTATCGTCATCGCTATATCGCCAAAATAATAACAGTCACTAAAACACCTTTACCTTCTGGTGATTCTAATTGCATCGTTCCACCTAAACTATTCACTCGTTCTTGCATTCCTCGCAAGCCAAAACCAGTTTTAACTTGCTGAAAATCACAGCCCTGACCATTATCTTTAATACTTAAAAACAACTGCTGCCCCTTTATATTAAGGTTAATATCAACCTTATCTGCATTAGCATGGCGCACAATATTGGTTAAACATTCTTGGATAATTCTGAATACTTGAATAGACGTTGCGGCAGGAAGTGTTGCAACACACTCATCACACTGCAAACTAATTTCTAGGTCAGGATTTCTTACATGCCAATGCATTAACATATCATCTAAAGTTGCCTTTAAACCCAGTTCCGTTAATACCAGAGGATGTAATTGATACATCATGCCTCGTACAACTTGCATTAAGTGATCACAAATCTCTACAATCGACGTCGTAATTTTTAATGTATTTGATTTCGGGTTTCCTGCCGTTACCGCCATCACCTTAATAGCGGTTAATGACTGCCCTAACTCATCATGTAACTCCTGTGATAAGTGTTGACGCTGCTCTTCTTGCACCTGTAAAGAATGTCTTGTTAACTCACTATTTTCAGATTGTGCTAATTGCAATTTGCTAGACATTTGATTAATAGCAACGGCAATATCGCTGTATTCCCGCACCTTAAATTTTGGTAACTTATAATCATAGCGACCCACTTCTAAAATACGCAGGCCAGCAACAATTTTATTAATTGAGATTAATGATTGCTGAAAGGTTAAGTTAACCGCAATAAATGTTAATAAAGTAAAGCCCAGCAAAGAACTAAAAAAGATCAAGCTTTCCTGCCAAACTTCAGTAATTTCATCTAAAGGGTTTGCCTGAATAATTAATAGCAATTGGCTACCATCAAAATTAACTAATGGATATTCTACTTTAGGGTATGAGCGCCCCACTCCATTAATAAACCATTCTGGTGGCAATTCAGAATCAACTACTTTGTGCGGAACTTGAGTTAACTGGGTAATATTTCCTGTCGCTTGTTTTAGCTGAATATTTAAATGCCGAGTGGCTTTTAAAATTGCTAATTGCGGCAACCAATTTAATGCTTGCTGCTTATGTGATTTATTCTGGCTTAAACTCAGCTCAACTAACTGAACGGCTAAATTAATCGATGATTCAACCTCTTTATTCACCGCATCTCTAGCTTGCCAAACCGTTAAAAAACTACCGAGGATTAAAATGCAAAGCGCAGATAAAAAAACACGTACATTTATTTGATAACGTAAGCTCATAATTCTAAATCAATTTCCATTTCAGTTACGGCCTAATTCGAGTTGCATTTTTTTATGATGCGAGCACTACTCTTAGTAGTATTACATTTCCCATTTTAGTTAGTGCTTATTTTATTTTTATAACCGCAGCCACCACAGAAATTTCAACCAAAAGCTCAGGCCTTGCCATACTAGCAGCAACACATGCGCGTGCTGGTGATGCACCTTCTACAACCCAGGCACCCCAGACTTCATTCATCTCAGCAAAATATTTCATATCTTTAACATAGATGGTTGCTGATAAAATATGCTCTCGATCACTCCCTGCTTGTTGCAATAGATCATCAACTTTATCTAGCATGCTGCTAGTTTTTTGTTTAATACCTGCATCTGAATCTTTAGCGACTTGTCCACATAAATAAATCGTATCATTATGAATAACGATTTTACTCATTCGTCTACGTTCGGTTCCTATTCGGGTAATGCTCATGATTTTCCCTTAGTTAATTAAAACGATTAATATTAAATGCTGCTATCGGTAATTCAGATTTTCCATCTAGGATTAGCTGTGCCATAAGCTTGCCAATAACGGGAGATAGCTGAAAGCCATGTGCAGAAAAGCCAAAGGCATGATAGCCATTACTGTGTGTTTGAGATTGACTAATCACAGGGATATTATCGGGCATAAAACCTTCAATACCCGCCCATGCTCGTACAATACGCACATCTTTTAATTGCGGAAAAAAACTAACAACCGTATCGGGACTTTCGGCCAATTGGGCCCAATCTATATCTGTTTTTTCCTTCTCAAAATTTAGCTTAGCGACCAGTGCCCCACCAATAATTAAACTGCCATTTTGCATTTGTTTAAATGATAATTTACGGCTTGCCGCTCCCATCACTGGGTCAACAAAATGCGGTAAACGCTCTGTTACCATTAACATGAGAGCTTTGGCTGTTAAGGGAACCGGTTCATCCAATAAAGTGGCAAACTTGTTAGCCCAAGCCCCTGCACAATTAACTAAAATAGAACTGCTAAAGATGCCTTCAGAGGTTTTAAGCTTCCAGTTCTCCCCTTCTTTTTCGATATTATAAACTTCTGTGGATGAATAGTATTTAACACCCAATGACTCTGCTTTACGGCGAAATGCGGTTAAAGCATGATAAGGGCGAGCATAGCCATCGGTTCGATTAATTAAGGCACCAATACAACCTTCACCTAATGCGGGGACTAATTGGTATAACTCTTTCTTGCCTATGATTTCTTCATGTTGATAGCCAAGTAATCGAACCATGGCTGCACGTTGCTCCAGTTTTTCCATATCGGCTTTATTTTCAGCCACTCGAATTTGTCCAGGAAATCTCGCATCACAATCTGAATCAACTAGCGACTCTATATCTCGCCACATTTTAGAGGCTTCTACTGATAATGGAATTTCAGCAGGATCACGATTTAATAAGCGTAAGCCCCCAGCATTAACACCTGAGGAATGTCTGCCTGGGCTGGCCTTTTCAATCACGGTACAATGACATCCTCGCATCGCTAATTGCAATGCAATAGATGAGCCGATCAATCCACCCCCAATAATTAATACATCAGAATTCATTAGACAGCCTCCTTTTTTAAAGAAGCTAATTGCTCTAATGTTCAGGGGGCTACTGAAGGCCTGCCTCGAAAATGGCCCATATCTTTAACTGCTTTGCCACTTTCATCAGCCACAATATGCGCGACTGCATTACTACATTGCCGGCCTTGACATGGACCCATACCGCAACGAGTAAAAAACTTAACTTGATTGGTATTATTATGCCCATCTCTTACGGCTTGCCTTACCTCGCCTGCAGTGATTTCTTCACAACGGCAAACAATGGTTTCATTATCTGGGGTTGCTAATAGTTTTTTAGGTATTTGATAATATTTTTCTAGAAATGGACGAATATGACGCTCATCTCGCATCCGTTTACGATCTTTAATCGCTCGATTATCACGTTCTGTTTGACTGATAATATCTAAGGCATTAAGCGCTTCTAGCCCAGCTAACCGTCCTGCATGTTCAGCTGAGCGCGCACCATTAATACCCGCACCATCCCCTGCAACTATAATCACGTTAATACTGGTGTTACCCCATTCATCATGTTCGGGTCGCCAGCATTGCTGACTATCATCCCATTGATGCTTACAATTAGCCGATTGCGTTAACCAGATATGAGGAATAACGCCAAAATGAGTGAGCAATAATTCAGATTCAATCGTTTTTTGTTGACCTGAATGTTTAAAACAGACTCATTGGCACTGATCTTCACCTTCGGCTCGTAGATCACTCACCCCAAATAACATCGGGATGCCTGCACGTTTTAATTCTATTTGGTAAGCAATACCTTTAGTTAAATAGTGATGCGCAAGTAATGCACGAGGAAATTTAGGTAATGCGATTATATGATTCCCTAGTGGGGTCACATCCAGCAATGCTTTTACTTCCACTCCTGCATGCAAATACTGCCAGGCAGGCAAGTAATAATAAAAGTGGCCCAGAGCCTGCAAGTACAACCTCATTATCGGGTACAATTCCTGCTGATTTATAAAGAATCTGTCCAGCTCCAGCTTGCATTACACCCGGTAATGTCCAGCCAGGAAATGGAACGGGCCTTTCTATCGCACCACTAGCAATAATAATTTGATCAGCGGTGATGATACTGGCTTTATTATTCTGTAATAACCCTACTTCACGCTCCTTATTAACTGACCATACTTTAGTATGAGGATGATACTTTGCATCGATTTCCCTAAAAGCTGCCGCTAACTTTTTGCCACGTAAATATTCAAAGCCTCATTTTTGCGCACGTTGATCAGGAACCGCTTCTATTGACCGATATATTTGACCGCCCAGCGTAGCTTGCTCGTCTAAAACGGCGCAAGAAATACCTTCTTTAGCCGCAACAGTTGCCGCGGCAAGCCCTGCGGGGCCAGCGCCAATAATTAGCAATTGATAATGATTTTTCACGGGGTATTCTCCATTATCGGTCCAACACCTTGTTGATTATCAATACTCATCCCTTAAGGATACTTTGTTTTTTCTACATCCCAAAGAGGAGCTTTAAATGAATAGCGTTAAAGACACTATCTGTGAAATGGCAAAAGATTTACATGCAATTGATGAGATAAATAAAATACAAACACCTAACGAAGAAACCATTGCAGAATACATAATATTGAATTTGTGTACAATGTTTGTGTACAATTCAGCATGAAACAACCCTGTATAACATAATACAGCAATATACATAATATATATCAAACAGTTATGAACAATAATAGACCAATAAAAGTACTATTTATTTGCATGGGAAATATCTGTCGTTCACCTAGTGCAGAAGGTGTTTTTAGAGATTTAATCAATAATAAACAGCTACAAAATTCATTTTCTATCGAGTCGGCAGGAACACATGCTTATCATATAGATGAAGCACCCGATTTACGTTCGCAAAAAGCGGCGAAAGACCGTGGCATTGACCTTAGTAATCAGCGCGCGCGTAAGGTGATTATGGGTGACTTTGAGGATTTTGATTATTTACTGGCAATGGATAATGAAAACCTTGCTATCTTAATGCAGTCTTGTCCTGCGGAATACAAGCATAAAGTGGCTTTATTTTTAGACTATGCACCGCATTTGAAAACCAATGAAGTTCCTGACCCTTATTATGGTGGCAAATATGGCTTTGAAACGGTATTGGATTTAATCGAAGAAGCCTCTACTGGTTTTTTTAACTCGCTACAATCTGAAGGAAAAATAGTATGAAATCATTATTAAAAAGTTTTTTTATTTTTAGTTTATTAATCACATCTTTTACTAGCGATGCAGCTGAGGATAAACGTGTTAGTCATGTGGTTGTAGTCTGGTTAAAAGAACCAGGTAACTTACAAATGCGCGAAAAATTTATTGCCGCGAGTCGTCAATTAGAAACTTTACCGGGTGTTGTATCTCGCCATGTAAGCGCGGTTATTTCTAGCGACCGCCCTAAAGTGGATGATACTTTTGATGTTGCGGTCACTGTTACTTTTGAAAATAAACAAGCATTAAAAAAATATATGAAAAGTAAGCAACATAAGGAAATGTTGCACAGTAAATTAAAGCCTTTAGTTAACCGTATTGTTGTTTATAACTTTGGTGGCCAATAGTGGCTTTGGTTTCTAATACTATTAATTATGTTGATGGCGATACGCTGTTAGAAGGTTTTTTTGCCTACAATGATAGTTTTTCAGATAGGCGACCAGCGGTATTAATTGCTCATGCTTGGGGTGGGCGTGATGATTTTGTTAAGCAGAAAGCTGAGAAATTAGCCAAAATGGGCTACTTTGCCTTTGCTTTAGATATGTATGGTGAAGGCGAAACCGGCTCAACGAATGAAGAAAACATGGCTCTGATGCAGCCCTTTATGGATGACCGGGCTTTATTGCACAAACGTATTAATGCGGCTTTATATGCAGTCACTTTATTGCCGTGGGTTGATGATAAAAATATTGCTGTGATTGGTTTTTGCTTTGGCGGACTTTGTGCTTTAGATTTGGCTCGCTCTGCTGCGAATATTAAAGGTGCCGTCAGCTTTCATGGCTTATTAAATAAACCTGAATTTACGGCTGATAAAGCTATATCAGCAAAAGTGTTGGTACTGCACGGTTATGATGATCCGATGACCCCTCCTGCTTTATTAACTGAATTTGCTGATGAAATGACCACCTTAAAAGTCGATTGGCAATTACAGTGTTATGGTAATACTCAACATGCGTTTACTAACCCGCAAGCCAATGATCCTAAATTAGGGCTGATTTATGATGCGACTGCCGAGCGACGTGCTTGGTTAAGTATGCAGAATTTTCTATCTGAAATTTTTAGTGGTTAATTAGCCTTCTGTAGTCTGCATGCAACATAGTGAAATATAGGAAATGACTGTGTCAAACTTCCTGTATTACGCAAGCTTCATACAGGCTACACTTCTATCGGCTTAAGTAAACTGCTAAAATGGTCGTTTTTCCTTCTTCAGGGCTTTATACTTGGTTGCCCTTAGGTTTACGTGTATTGCGTAAAGTAGAGGCAATGACGCGTAAAGAAATGGAAAAAGTAGGTGCATTAGAAGTATTGATGCCTGCGTTACAGCCTGCAGAGTCAAATACCTCCGGCAAAGCCGGAGGCTTGAAAACCGTGAACCGCTCAAAGCGGGCTGATTCATTGAGCACCCAAGGGTGCAAGGGTAACTAAAACAGGTTAAGCTGCTCTATTCGCTTATCTTCACTTTCTTGATGTTTTATGTAATTTCTCACAGTTTCTTCATCTCTTCCTACTGTTGAAACATAATACCCTCTTGCCCAAAAA
>JAJJBE010000133.1 GCA_020996635.1 Bathymodiolus brooksi methanotrophic gill symbiont | reverse complement strand
AAAAAACAATGAAACCAGAAAATAGTTTAAACCATACGAAATGGGAATGTAAATACCATATAGTTTGGATACCGAAATATCGAAAGAAGAGTATTTATAAAGATTTGCGTGAATACCTTGGTGTAACGCTAAAAGATTTAGCTCTTCAAAAAGAATGTAAAATTGAAGAAGGGCATTTAATGCCTGATCATGTCCATATTTTAATCTCAATTCCTCCTAAGTACTCAGTCTCTCAGGTGGTTGGTTTTATAAAAGGTAAAAGTGCAATATCGATAGCCAGAACCTACATGGGACGAAGAAAGAATTTTACGGGGCAAAGTTTTTGGGCAAGAGGCTATTATGTTTCAACAGTCGGAAGAGATGAGGAAACGGTACGAAATTATATCAAGCATCAGGAAAGTGAAGATAAGCGAATAGAGCAACTTGATCTATTTTAGTTCCCCCCACCTTTAGGTGGTAAATAAATAAGCCCGCTTTGAGCGGTTCACGGTTTTCAAGCCTCCGGCTTTGCCGGAGGTATTTGACTTCATTTCCATTGCTCAAGTATTTTTTTAGGAATATTAAAGTGTATGATTCGGCCATTTCTTTCTAGGGTGGCTTCAATTTTTTCACTTTCTAAAATGGTATCTAAGAGATTTAAATCATTATCTAAATCCATCATAGAATAGCCATTCATGGATGTAATAACATCACCATCACGTAAACCAGGTGGAAGTCTGCCTTTTTTTGTGGATAATTTAATGCCCTTATTGGTATGGATTAATCCGAATTGAGAAAAGAGCTGTGATTTGTTATTTTTATAATGGCTTTTAATATCAGCAAGACTGGATATTTTATTATTCACTGTTGTGCGTTTAACTGAGCCTCTAATTAAAGGTTTACTATTTTTTGTGTTCATTAATTCAAGTTTTTCTAAACGGCCATTACGTTTAATTTGTACGTAGGCGCTAAGAATGAAGTGAACGGTACCTGCATTACTTGGTAATTTATCACCTTGTTGATAGGGTAAAGGTGATTTATTTTTTCGGTTGGAAATTAATGCAATTGAATGTGTGGGCTCAGATGAGCTGATAACACCATGTAAAAATAGCTGCTGGCGTGTTTTGGGGATTTTCTTTTGTTCAATTGCAACTTCAGAAATGACTTTATGTTGCTTGAATATGTTTGCACTTAAAATGTCGCGTAGGTCATGATTGACAGTACGGGGCGTTATTAGTACCGGTTTAGGGGAGCTTTTTAATACTTTTTTTGCAAAAGCTTCTGGTTTTTGTGGTTCTATTTTTTGCCATACCCATGCAGCTAAAAAGCCCATAGCTATGATACAAATAATAGCAGCGATAATGTGTAAATATTTTTTATAGTGAAGTATTTTCATCATAAGAAATTAGAATTTTAGTTTTTCAGTGAAGCGAATAACAAACTCATTTTCATCATCAGATAATTTACCTTGTTTAGTTAAAGTTAATAGTCGTTGAGTCATTTTTATTTCGGCTTGTTTATTAGCTGTTGCGATTATTTTTAATAAAACCTGTTTATTGATAGCTTCAGTAATATTAATTACTAGCGCTTTATTCTCTTGTGAAGATTGAATATTTAATGCAGGAAGCTTATTAGTATTATTATCAGCTGAAACGTACCCGCCATCCCAGTGAATATTGAAGTTATCAAAATAATAAGGAGGGTTGTTTTTTAAACGTAGCTTATGTATATGAACTACTCCTACCATTTTAGCTTGCTTAGCTAAATTAAGCTGCGAACTAATTTCTTTACTATTTAATTTTCCGTGCAGTTTAAATACTGGGGAAAGTCCTTGAAAATTTGATAGTAGCTGTAATTGTGATTGAGCTGTTGAAAGGGTAATCTTAGTGACTGATTTTTCAGTTAATAAATAGCTAAGATTAATCGTCCATTGGACTTTGGTGTTTAATTTATTGTGGAAAGAAACGTTTAAAGAGCCTTGCCAAATATTGCCCGTTAATTGAGATAATTTAAAATGCTTAATTTGTGCACTAGGTAAAAACATATCCTGAATGATTTGGCTTGGAGTTAACAGGACAAAGAAAAGGGTAAAGCTAATACTGCAGAGTAATAGATAGCTTAAAAGTGTTTTTTTATAAAAAAAAATATTCAATAGCTTAATGTTATTTGTATGTTAATTGAATTTTTATTATTTTGTGCATTGAGTTTTTCTACGGAAATTGAATGTTTAGTTTGTAAGCTATCTAGCCAGCGTACGGCATCATTGAACATGACTTTTTCAAAGCTAATTAATAAACGTTGTTTGCTAAGGGGATTAATTTTAGATATTTTTAAATTATGTTGCTTAGCTGTTTTTTCAATTAAGGTCATAATTTGGGTGCTATCAGTTGTAGTGACTGCTTTATTACCGCTCAATTGTTTCACTTTTGCTGCCATAGATTGCATTAAAAGTAAGTCGTTTTGTTGGCTAGTAATACGTTTTTCTAAGGTTGCGGTATTGCGCGCTGCTGGTAAGTAGATAAAGGCATAGCTGAGTAGTAGGCAAGAGAAAACCCCACCTATCACTAATATTTTTTGTTCCTTAGCTGTTTTTTGTAAAAACCAATCTTTCATAAGCGGCCCCCAGTCATTGTTATATTGGCATTAATTTGATTTTCTTCTTTATTGATGGAAGTAACATCTGCCTGTAAGCCAAGTTGAATTAAATCATTTTTGAAATGTTCTAATTTTTCTAAGGAGGGAACAGAAAAGTTAATACTCAATGTCTGTTTTTGACAGTCTAACTGCTTAAGCTCAAAAGTACTTTGTTGGTGAATAATACGCGCTAAATTAGCGAGTAATGGCGTGAAATCTCCATTTTTAACTTGCTTACCTTCTAACTTTTTAAGTTTAGAGCGCATTTGGCTAGTAGGGTTAATAATCCGTCTTGCTTTAGGGAAGCTTTTTTTATAAATTGAGGTGATTTTATGCTCTAAATTAGATTCTTGTTGCTGTAGTTGGTAGTTCTGATATAGCTGATAAAAACATAAACTACTAAATAGCAGAATTCCCGCAATACCAACTGTAAAAATTAAACGCCAGGCTTGTGTCGTTTTAATCTGATAGGGCCCTTGTAGTAAATTTAGCAGGGGTGCTGTAGGATAGTATTGGCAGATTTGTGCAAAGTAATGATTGCTGGTTTCAGTAGAGAATGTTGTTAAGGGGGATTCTAAATTGAATGAGCTGCTTGTATAGACCGGGATAGATTCAGGAATTTCTAGCTCATCGGGTAATAATTCTAAGCTTAAAATTAGGTTTTCAGTTTCTATGGCGTAGCTATATTTGCCTGCTTTTAATAAACAATGTTGATTATTATGAATAATTAGCCATTCTTCAGGTGCTTGAGATAGTAAGGTAGTTTCACTAATAAGCTGCTGCAATAACAAATTGTGGTCAGCAAAAAATTGAATAAGCTGCTCTAAATAAGTTTTATCAATCACACAAATATCTAAATTTTTATCTGAGTTTTTTTGATAAGCAAAATGTAAGCTATCAACCTCGACAGCTAGTTGATCTTCTAAATCATAACTAAGTGCTTGCTCTAGTTGTTTACGACTTTTAATGCGTAATTCTGATTGCGTTTCAAAGACTCGCTCAGCTGGTAAAACACCGATATAAAGGGTGTTTGGGAATCGCTCTTTTAAATCACTCGCTGTATCACAACCATAAGTATTTTTTTCTTCTGACTGATGAAACCAGTTTAACTGAATATTTTCATCAATTTCTTGAGCAGCAGGTATGGCTATAAAAAGTAAAGCTTCCATAAATTTATGAAGTTATAATTTTAATAGAATTGAGAGCGATATAAAGTATCTATATGCTGCTCGGATTGTCGGTAGAGGTAACTTTTATACTGTTGCTCTAAATTATCGATGATGCCAGTGTAACGCAGTATAAAAAATTGGCTAGCAATACTGATTGTATCGGTATCAATCGAAGCACTTAGTTTTTCTTCACCTTCATTAACTGCATTATCTGCATCTAGTTTGCTTAGAAAATCCTCGGTAGATGCAAAGCCTTTTTCTTCTAACTGTTGTTGTAAAATACCAGTAAGATCTGCATTACGCATTTTATCTGAGAGTGATTTTAACAGTAAAGGACTCGCGGTATTGATATTTATGGGGGTTAATTCGGTTTGTGCTGAGCTATATCGGCCAAGCTCTGTAAATTGAGGTGGGTTAGGTAGTACGCACAGATCCGTTAGCTTGAGTGGTTGTATTTGCTTCCAAGACTCTACTGCATATAATTCACTTAATTCAAATAAAGCTTGATTAGCAGCTTGGTAGGGAGGGGATAGTTGGCTATAGGTCTCCCACTCTGCACCTTGCGCGTTAGGCTCATTATCGTTATCCAGCCAATCAACTAAGCTCCAAAGAAGCTTGTCAATTAAGTTATTATCAATGGCTTGCTGTGCTAATAAATTTCTTAAAATGATGATTTGTTTATTTTGTACTGCCCCTGAAATAACCAGGTTATTCAGGTTAAAGCAGGCTTGTTTATCAATGATTTTAGCTTGAAATGATCCTACTTCTGTTGCACTGTAGTCAGCAATTGCCACGGCTAATAGTTCATTAGCCCTAGCGACTTGCTCAGATGAGTCGTATTGATTGTCTTTTAAATCTGCTTGTAACATCGCTTTGACAAAGACTTCTATATTGATAAAAGATTGGTAGATTTTTTCGGCTTGCAAGTGATTAAAAGTGCGCCTAAGGTTAATCTGTTGTTGGTAGAAGATTTGTGTTGCGACGATAGATGTTAAGGCGACTACAAGCATTGCAGAAATGAGTGCGATACCTTTTTGGTTCTTATTTTTCATCGTGGAAACTCAACTAATTGAGTAAAATCATCTAAACCTTCTCTGCTTAGTGTTACTTTAATAGCGCGAGGCAATAAAGTCATGTTTTGTTGGTTTAGCTCAATTGTAGCCCCTACTGGTGGCCATGTACTAAACCAGCGCTTGTTATCAGCTAATGCCTCAAAGGTTAGTTCAGTCACCTCTTCTAATAAGGTTTCTTCTGTGTAATTATCCATGTCTGAGTTATCGGGTGCTAACCAAACACGTTTTATTAAAGTGTTATCTTCTAGAAAATAATCAATACGCTGTAAGGAACTACGTGATAATCCTGTAGGGTTGGCACGGCCCAATCGAGTAAAACTGAGTGATTGATATTTAATCAGTAAAGCGGCGACTTTAGTATTGGAGTTTGTTGTCACTGGCCGAGGTATTATGTGTTGTAATTCGGTATGTAAACGTGTAAATAGAGAATTAAATTGTTCGAATTTAACTTGCTGCTCAGATAAAAGGCTATGATTTTTTAGTACCGAATTAAGCCCTGCATACGATAAAGTTAATAAAATAGCTAAGATGCTAATGGAAATAAGTAGTTCAATTAAGGTAAATCCTGTTTTAATCATTTGGGTTTACCTAAATAAATAGTCTGTTCAAGTATGGGATCTGATTCTGTTTCAGCTACTGATTGAGAAAACTTAACAGTCACTTTACGAATCAGTGGGTTTGCTGTTTTTTCCCCCGTACTTTGCCAATACCATTGTTGCTCAAAAATTTTCACACTATCTTTTTTTTGTTGTGTTGTTGGCCAAGGTTCATTAATACGAATTTTAGTGATTTTATTTTTCATCAACCAAAATGCGGTCATTTTATTTTGGCTCATAATAGCAGATTTAGTTTCTTGATTAGCCGCATTTAGTGTGGCTAATAAACCAATCGCAACAACCGCTAAAGCAACCATTACTTCAATTAAAGTGAAACCTACATTTTTAATATTCATCAGTATCGCTAACAGAAAGTAAAATCTTATTGGCATCACTATAAATCGTATAAATTTCTTCTGAATCTTTTAATTGAATACTTAAACTGAAATGACTAAAGCTGCCATCAGGCATAAAAATAACTTGAGGCTCTAATTCTTTTTTAAAGTTAGCAGGCAGGTTATCAATGGTTAAATGATACTCAAGTAGTTTCTTGGTAGCAGAATGGCGTAATAAATTATCATTTTTTAAAATTTGCCATTTTTGTTGTTTATAACGCAGAAAGGTGTGTGATTGTTCTCCTAAATGCCAGCCCATAATTTGGCAACGTAAAATAGCATCATCTGATGCTAGTTTTAGTAATTGTTGGATTTTATAAGCAGTTAGTTTTGCAGGAGAGGGGCGAGAGTTTAAGCTTAGTGCGGCAAAAGAAAAAAGAATGCCCACGATTACCATAACAACTAATAATTCAATTAAGGTAAATCCTTGGGAATTCTTTTTCAATGTAAAAGAGAGGGGTTATAAATTTAAAAAAGTTTCACCACTCGTTATTGAGCTAGTGGATTGTGTGTTGAAACTATTATTTAAAGATTGAACTAAACCTTTAGCTCTCGTTAAAAGCATACCGAGTGTTTCCTGCACTTCTTTAGTCCATGCAACAGGTGTTGTTGTAGGTAGAATCATGCGCCAAAAAGTAAGATTTTGTTCAAAAAGAGCAGGTAAATTTTCAGTTAAACCGAGTTCATTTTGTCTTTTTTCCAGATTTTTGATGATAAATTTTGCATGAAATTTACTACTCGATAAATGAAAAGGAACAAGAGAAATTAATAAGATAAATAGCCCTGTTGATGCAATAAAAGGATCAAGTAACATTGCAACAAGGCCAAATTGAATTTCACCTGCAACCAATGTTAAGGCGATAAAACTAAGTAATAGTGTTAGTGTAAAGTGAGTGCGTTCTTTCCAGAGTATAATCCCTTTTTTAACTTCATAGATAATCACTTCTTCAAAATCTGTAATATGCTCTTCTAAGGTGCTAAGTATTCGGTAAGCACTTTCAATATCTATATTAGATAGCCTTTGTTCTAATGATTCTTGGGGTGTAGAGTCTGAATCAGACGATAAACTGATAAATTGCCCAGCTTGTAAGCCCAGTTTAGTCAGTTGGTGTTTCCAATTTGCAATGGTTTCTGCTGAGGCTTGTGCGTTATTTTCAGTAATAATGTAAATAAATTTGCTTGGGTTATGGCTATTTGCTGCATGTTTAAGAAATGCAGGCAGAGTGACTTTAAAGTCATCAATAGTAAACTGGTTTGCATCAAAGAATATAAATACAAGGTCAGATAAATCACTCGCATGATTGCGTAATAAAGTGATGCCTTCTTGATGATCGTGTAAGGAAAATCCAGGTGCAGTAATAATAGTTTTATCTTGTAATTTTGGGCTATTGGATGTTTTTAAGTCCAGATAGATATTAATATTACGGCCTTCGCCTTTTTCTAACTGTTCTAAACGATCACTGATATGGAAGAAAGGAAAGCGTGGGTCACCATCAACTGCGGTTCCCGGTAATATCATACTAGACTCAGAATTACGATGAGTTAAAACACTAAATTGAGCACCAATATTATCTGAATTAGCTAATGCACTAGATCCTTCTAAATACTGATTAATAAATTCATTTTTTCCTGAAGATGGCTCACCAATAACGGTAATAATAGGCGACCAAGATGTTTTATTAGCTAATGAATCATCCATGCCAATCAGCCCCATTTCATAAGCGACTTGATCGAGTTCATGATAAAGCCTGAAAGCTTGCAATAAAGCAGGGTTTTTATCAGCTAATTGCTGCTCAATTTGATGCAGTGATGAATGGACAGATTTTTCGGACATGCTCATAAGTGTAAAACCATTTTAGCGTTATTATTTAGTGTCATTATAGTTAACAATAATGACTTTATTATTAGCTTTTAAATTAGAACTATTATTTAACTGATGTTACGCAGTAGCCGACTTTAATTGTTGCAATTCATCAAAAGCTTGTCGAATAGCATTAATATAAAGTTTCGATTTTAAAGCGAACTTGTTCAGCCCTTGCTGGGCACTGAGAATCTCTAATCGAGCAGTCG
>JAJJBE010000045.1 GCA_020996635.1 Bathymodiolus brooksi methanotrophic gill symbiont | reverse complement strand
AAGCAGTGTTTTTTGCGTAGTTGAGTTGGATGCAGGACGAACTGGGGCTCCCATAAATCGCTCCGTGCTGAATGAAGATTGGCGATAGGACATCCCAATGTTTCATGAAGTAGGAATGGCGCGCCTATTAGTCATTGTACGTAAATATTATTTGCGCTCATGGCGTAATGCACCGAGGATTAATCATAGCGAACTGAGTGATCAATCAGAAAATATGCGTAAAGGGGACCGGCGGCAGGCTGGGTTGGAAGAACTTAGAAAATCTGCTGTTACATTCTCTGGGCATAAGCAGTTTTCACGCAGGAGTCTATAGTGTTAAGTGGTTCCGAATATTTAATTTAACGTTTTGTAAGGGCAGTTGCCCATTAATGACACAATCATCATCATGCATTGGTAACCTTAACAAGGGTAAAACAAAATGTGGTCACAAAAAGAAATAAAATTAAAGCAGCGTGCCAGAGGTTTTTATTTAATTACTGAAGAAGTACTTAGTCAGCTACCTGAATTGCAAGCGATTAAAATCGGCATGATGAATGTGTTTATAAAGCATACCTCAGCCTCCTTGACGCTTAATGAAAATGCCGATTCTACTGTATTGAGTGATTTCGAAAGCTATTTTAATAAAGCAGTTCCAGAAGGTGAGCCTTATTATCAGCATACTGATGAAGGTAGCGATGATATGCCTGCACATTTGAAAGCAAGTTTATTGGGTGGCAGCCTAAATATACCTATTGCTAATGGGCGTTTAAATTTAGGCGTATGGGAGGGGATCTACTTATGCGAGCATAGAAATTATGCTGCAAGTCGACATATTGTGGTGACTTTGCAAGGAGAACAATATTAATTCTAATCATCAAAACCAAGTACATCCCAAATAAAAGGGATGACAACAACTTTAGTGGGAGCTTCCTCAGGGAGGGTTGGCCCATTGGGGTAGTTGTAATCGTAAATTTTTTGAGAATTTGCAGCTAGGTCAGTTAAGTCTAATATTTTATAAGCTTTAATTTGCAGTTTTAAAGCGTAAGGAACAGCAGGCGCTTTTTTATGGTGCTCTAAAATATAGTTAACTCGGTTTATTGCCGCTAAAAAGGCTTCTCTATCCATATAAAATCGTGCAATATGCAGTTCATGGCGCGCCAGAGCATTGTCTAAGTAAATCATACGCTGTTTGGCATCGGCAGCATATTTACTGTTAGGAAAGCGGCGTACGAGCTCTTGAAAGTTTAAATAAGAACTTTGGATAAATACCGTGTCACGTTGTGTTGCATCGGAAGGAATATAGCGATCTATAAAACCTAAGTTATGGTTAAAATTAACTAAGCCTTTTAAATAGTAAGCGTAGTCTATATTTTCATGGCGCGGATGGGTTTTTATAAATCGTTGCGCAGAGGCTGTTGCGGCTTCAGTATCATTATTTTTGTAATAAGCATAACTCAGGTCTAATTGAGCTTGTGATGAGTGATCACCAAAAGGATAGCGAGAATCTAGTTGCTCTAAGATTTTAATCGCTTTTTTGTATTTTTCATCCTCAATTGCTTCTTTACTGGCATTAACAAATTGTTCTACTGTCCAGTCTTCAAAATTCCCTTTTTTTTCGTTCGAAAAAGAGCTGCAAGCAGGTAAAAGTAAGCAGAAACATAAAATAAGTAGAAATTTATTGAAAAATAATGGCATGGTAGCAACAACACGTTGTAAGATTGATAAATTTTTCTTTATTGTAAAATAATTCTATAGAGATAAATATAGTTGTTAGATGATAGTTACAAAGAATTTAATAAAAGCGTTATTAGGAAAGCATTAATTGTATGGCAATATTAGAAGCCGAAGTCCCTTTTGAATTAGCAGGAAAGCGTTTAGACCAAATTTTGGTTGAGATGTTTTCGGACTATTCCAGAAACAAATTACAGCTCTGGATTAAAGCAGGGCGGGTCTCTGTTAACGGAGAAAATATCAAAGCAAAAGATCGTTTAGAAGGCGGCGAAGCGATTATTTTAGATGCGGAAGAGGAGGAGGTCACAGAGTATTTACCTGAAGATATCCCCTTAGATATTATTTATGAAGATGACGAGATTTTAATTGTCAATAAACCCGCAGGGCTAGTCGTGCATCCTGGTGCTGGAAACTGGACCGGTACATTACAAAATGGATTGTTATTTTATTTGCCGAATGCTGCCAGTGTTCCACGTTCGGGTATTGTGCATCGATTAGATAAGGATACTAGTGGTTTATTAATGGTAGCCAAAACTTTAATGGCACACCATAGTTTAGTTGAACAGTTGCAAGCGCGTACTATTCATAGAGAATATTTAGCTGTCACTATTGGACGAATGACGGGTGGTGGTACGGTTGATGAGCCATTAGGCAGGCATCCGACTGATCGTAAGCGACAGACGGTAAGAGATGATGGTAAAATGGCAATAACACACTATCGAGTACTGGAACGATTTAAACGCAATACCCTGATTCAAGTTAAGTTAGAAACAGGGCGTACTCATCAAATTAGAGTACATATGGCGCATTTGCGTATGCCTTTAGTTGGCGATCCTACGTACGGTGGACGGTTTCAAATGCCAAAAGACTGTGGCGCTGAGTTGGAAGCTGTTTTGCGCAGTTTTAAACGCCAAGCTTTGCATGCCGAAAAATTAGGCTTAGAGCACCCTAAAACAGGTGAGTATATTGAATGGCAGTTGCCTGTTCCTGAAGATATGCAACAGTTACTTGATGCCTTAGCGCATCATGATGAACTGGATATCGCCTGATTGGCCTGCCCCGGCTAATATTCATGCCTTAACAACCCTCAGAACAGGGGGAGTGAGTATCGGTGATTATCATAGCTTTAATTTAGCTGAACATGTGGGTGATAAACTTGAGCATGTTGCAATTAATCGCAAACGGTTAAGAGAGCAGTTTTCTTTAAGTCATGAGCCTAGCTGGTTAAACCAAACTCATAGCTCTGATATTGTTTGTGCCGATCAATTAAAAGGTTTAGTTGATGCTGATGCAAGCTATACCGAAAAAGAGCAATGTGTCTGTGTGGTATTAACGGCGGATTGTTTGCCGATATTATTATGTGATACCCAAGGTAAGGTGATTGCCGCGATACATGGAGGTTGGCGCGGTTTATTAAATGGAATCATAGAAAATAGTATCGCTAAGTTACCGAATACTGAATTAATGGCGTGGTTAGGGCCTGCGATTGGGCCACAGTGTTTTGAGGTAGGGGGTGAGGTTAAACATGCTTTTGTTAATAAAGGAGCGATGTTTTCTGAGGCATTTATACTGCAAAAAAATAATAAATACTTAGCTGATATTTATTGTCTGGCACGGCTTATTTTAAATAAGGCGGGTGTAGAGCAGGTTTATGGTGGTGATTTTTGTACGGTAACAGAGGCGGAACGGTACTTTTCTTACCGGCGTGAAGGAAAAACAGGGCGACTGGCAACACTTATTTGGAAAGCTTAGTCTTTCCCTTATTACTATTTTGAAGTTTTTATTTGCATGAATTTATTATTATTGATTATTGCTTTCACTGCACTAGGCGGCGTTTTAAGTGTATTGGCGGCTTCTTTGTTTTTATTATTACCTGAAAAAAAACGCAGTAAAGTTTTGCCGCATGGCGTGAGCTTTGCGATTGGCGCATTACTTGCCGTCGCTTTTTGGGGGCTTATTCCTCATGCTTTTGAGCAAGTGGAGCGCTCAGAATTTCAGCATTTATCTGGCGCGATTATGCTGGGTTTATTACTGTTTTTTGTTTTAGAAAAGTTATTAATCTGGCGGCATTGTCATTCAGGGAGCTGTGAAGTTCATGTTGAGGTAGAAGATACCAGTCACGATTCCCATGGGCATGGCCATAAATCAGCGGGAACCATGATTTTGATTGGTGATGGCATGCATAACTTTGTTGATGGTGTTTTAATCGCCGCCGCTTTTTTAACCGATGTAAAATTAGGTATAGTGACCAGTTTAGCGGTAGCCGCACATGAAATACCACAAGAAGTCGGTGATTTTGCTATTTTATTACATAGTGGGTTTTCTAAAAGAAAGGCTTTACTGTATAATGTATTAGCAAGCCTTAGTACGGTTATTGGTGGTGTTTTAGCCTATTATAGTTTAGAAGGCTTGCAAGATAGTTTGCCTTATTTTTTAGCAATGGCAGCCTCTAGTTTTATTTATATTGCCGTTGCAGATTTAATTCCCTCTTTACATAAAAAGACGGATATTAAGACTTCATTACAGCAAATTGCTTTAATCTTGGCAGGCGTAACCTTAATTGTTTCTTTGCATGGTGTTGCGCATGATATTCAATTAGAAGGCATTTTGTATGAAGGCCACAATCATCAACATGAATAATTTATATTTAATTACTTTTAAGCGAGGTTTGATGTGGATACACTATTTAGGACACAAAAACTAAGATTTACCCCCTCAATATAGAGTACCCAAAATGACTAAGAAAAAGCTAAATACTTACACGCTCGAATTTAAAGAATCTGCTATTAAATTAGCCTGAGATTCTGATGAATCTATCCCTCAAATCGCTAAAAATTTGGGCGTTAATTCCAACACTCTTTATACTTGGGTTCATAACGCTTCAAAACCCAAGGGTAATACTAACGTGGCTAGCAACGAGTCGAATGAAAATGAAATAAAACGATTGAAAAAACAAGTCCTTAGATTGAC
>JAJJBE010000222.1 GCA_020996635.1 Bathymodiolus brooksi methanotrophic gill symbiont | reverse complement strand
CGACTGCTCGATTAGAGATTCTCAGTGCCCAGCAAGGGCTGAACAAGTTCGCTTTAAAATCGAAACTTTATATTAATGCTATTCGACAAGCTTTTGATGAATTGCAACAATTAAAGTCGGCTACTGCGTAACATCAGTTTATAAGACGAATAATAGTAATAGCCACTCAGCAGAAATCGCCTTTTGGAATAGCATAGAAGATCAAACTAACCCCGCGTATTTTGCAAGCTACCTGCAACAATATCCACAAGGCAGTTACATATCACTGGCACAGTTAAAACTTAAGCAATATACCGTTCCTGCTATTGTTTTAAACCCGAAAATACCTTTCACCATTAAAACAACACCCAGTAACGCACGCGTACGTATTTTAAATATAGCACCTAAATATCAGTTAGGTATGTTACTGAAAGCGGGCAGATATACCGTAGAAGTCAGTGCAGCCGGGTATAAAAAACAAACCAGAAAATTTCAATTAAGCCAAGATAATCAGTATTATTATGTGGCACTTAATAAGCCGTTAGCCGCTAAAGTGGCAAGTTTAACAACGACTCCAAAATATAAAATTAAGCCTAAAAAGATTACAAATGATATGTTGGATTCAAGTGTAAAAGGTGATTTTATTGACCAAGGTAATGGTACTGTTATAGATAACCAAACAGGCTTGCAATGGATGCGTTGTGAGCTAGGGCAAACATGGATAGGGCGAACTTGTACTGGGGAAAGTAAAGCATATAAATGGCAAGCGGCATTAGATAAAGCAAAATCCATCTCCTATGCCAGCTATTCAGATTGGCGTGTACCAACAATAAAAGAACTGCAGAGCTTAGTGTATTGCTCTAATGGGAAAAATGTTTTGTATAACGAAAATTTCACTAAAAAATCAGAAGGTGGGTTGGGGTGTCAAAGTGATAGTCGTAAAGCCTATAAGAAACCTACGATAGCTCAGCAGGTTTTTCCTAATGCGACTACTATCTCGTATGTGTGGTCGTCCTCGCTTCTTGCGTACAATCCAAGTATCGCGAAGCATGTCTACTTCAATAACGGCTATAGCAATATCAGCTTTTGTTACAATAGCGGTTGTGTGCGGTTAGTGCGTTCCGGACAGTGATTTTTCTTTTTTTATTTTTCTTGCTTCAATGATAGTTATAGCGCACCGCAGCTTAGTTGGCGCTTTTTGTAACCCAACTATTTCAGCCAAAATACACGATTAAAAATACACAATGGATATTGTTGACGACACTCAGCTGCAATTTGATATAGCTGAATTTTTAAAAAATCTCACGCGCCTCCCGGGCATTTACAAAATGCTCAATGAGAAGGGCGATATTATTTATATCGGCAAGGCGAAGAATTTAAAAAATCGGGTATCAAGTTATTTTAGAAAAGGCGCGGCATCACCAAAACAGCAGGTGATGGTGGCTAAGATTGTTAGTCTTGAGATTGCGGTAACGCATACCGAAGCGGAAGCTTTGCTGCTTGAAAGTCAGCTGATTAAAAAGCATAAGCCGCGCTACAATATTTGTTTGCGGGATGATAAGTCTTATCCTTATATTTATATTTCCTCAGAACAAAAATTTCCGCAAATTACCTCGCACCGAGGGGCTAAAAAGAAAAAAGGCAGTTATTACGGCCCCTATCCCAGCGCCGGTGCGGTGCGTGAAACTTTAAAATTGCTGCAAAAAATCTTTCCAGTCAGGCAATGTGAGGACTCTTATTATAATAACCGCTCACGACCGTGTTTGCAGCATCAAATAGAACGCTGTACTGCGCCTTGTGTTGGCTTAATTGAGGCGGAGCAATATCGTGAAGATGTAAAAAACACCGAACTGTTTTTGGCGGGGAAAAGTGATTTATTAATCAATAAGCTGATTGAAGAGATGGATCAGTTAGCCGAACAATTAGAGTTTGAACAAGCGGCGGTTGTACGCGATAGAATCAGCCAGTTGCGCACTATTTTGGAAAAAAATTATGTTAGCGGTAATAAAGGTGATGTCGATATTATTGCTTGTGCAACTAAAGCAGGTGTTGCCTGTGTGCAAATATTTTTTATTCGTAATGGGCAAAACTTAGGTAATAAAACCTTTTTTCCAAAAATAAATAGTGAATTTACGCCAGAAAGCATTTTATATGCCTTTATTACACAATATTATTTAGATAAAAATATTCCCAATGAATTAATTGTTAGCCATGAACCAGAGGAAATGGCATTACTCAGTGATGTACTTGCATTACATACAGGGCATGGAGTGGTTATTTCTACCAATGTACGTAGTGACAGGGCAAAGTGGCTGCAAATGGTACAGATGAATGCAGAGAATGCTTTAGCAACGAAATTAGCAGATAAACAGGGCGTTTATGCGCGTTATTTAAGCTTGCAGGAAGAGTTGGGCTGTAAAGAGTTACCAAAGCGTTTAGAGTGCTTTGATATTAGCCACACACAAGGTGATTTTACCGTGGCTTCTTGTGTGGTGTTTGATAGAGAAGGTCCTGTAAAGTCAGCCTATCGACGTTTTAATATCGAAGGCATTACGCCGGGAGATGATTACGCCGCAATTTACCAAGCGGTGTCTAGACGATTTAAGCGCTTAGTAAAAGGCGAGCATGAAGCGCCAGATATTTTATTTATTGATGGTGGCAAAGGGCAAGTTCACCAAGCTGAAAAGGCATTAGAGGAATTGCAGGTAAATGATGTTATAATAGTGGGTGTTTCTAAGGGGGCTGATAGGAAGGCCGGCATGGAAAAAATGATTTTACCTGGGCAGGAACAGCCTATAGATACCAATCCTAATGCGAGTGGATTATTATTAATTCAGCACATTAGAGATGAGGCACATCGATTTGCAATTACTGGCCACCGAGGGCGGCGCGGTAAAGCAAAGAAAGAATCACCTTTAGAAGCAATCACAGGACTAGGGTCTAAAAGGCGACAGATTTTATTAAAGCAATTTGGCGGATTACAAGGGATCTCACGCGCAGGCGTAGAGGGGCTTTCAAGCGTAAATGGAATTAGCCGCCAACTAGCGCAACGGATATACGACACATTCCATCATCAAGATGATTAAGAAATTAAATATACCTACAATACTAACACTTTTACGTGTCGCACTGATTCCTGTTTTAGCGGTTTTTTTCTATTTACCTTGGGAATATGCCAATGTTGCAACTACCTTTATCTTTTTTATTGCAGGTGTAACTGACTGGTTAGATGGTTATTTAGCCCGAAGAATGGGCATGGAAACTAAATTTGGTGCATTTCTAGATCCTGTTGCCGATAAAATAATGGTTGCCTTTATTTTGGTGCTTTTAGTAGAAGCTGAAGCAAGCATTTGGATGACAATTCCGGCGGCAATTATTATCGGTAGAGAAATTACCATTTCATCGTTGCGAGAATGGATGGCAGAGGTAGGTCAACGTGCAACGGTAAAAGTATCGCAAATTGGTAAGTGGAAAACTTCCGCGCAAATGTTAGCAATCGCTTGTTTATTATACCGTGAAGATTTTTTTGGCTTTTCTATGCAATTGTTAGGTTTAGTAATGTTGTATATTGCCGCAGTTTTAACAATATGGTCGATGATGAGCTATTTAAGAGCAGCATTTAAAACAATGGCTGATTAACTTAAAATAATAGAAAGAAAGTACAGCAGGGATAAAATGGATAAGGAAACAAAAAAAGAACAAGAACAAGAAAAAGAAAAGGCGCGGGATGATATTCTAAGGGCGGCTTTAAAGTTATTTACAGAAAAAGGTTATTTTAATACCTCTTTAGCTGATATTGCTGAAGCCTCAGGCGCTAAAACAGCCGCTGGAATTTATAAACACTTTAAAAATAAACAAGAAATAGCCAGTGCTTTGTACGAATGGATTGTGAATAGCCTTAGTATTTCTATCGATGATATTCGTCGACGCAATAGAAAATCTTCCGATCAATTACGTGAAATTGTTGATCTGTTCTTTCGGTTAACCGATTATGCACCTGAGGTTATGCGTTTTATTTTAGTGCTTAATATCAATGAATTTCTCCCTGATGAAAAGCCAATCATGGAAAGCCAAGCATTTATTAAAATTTTAAGAGTGCTACATGGGGGAATTAAAGCAGGTGAAATTAAAGCTGCAGATTCCCAGCGTGCTTATTGTAGTTTTTTTGGCATTATTGAAAATACTTTGAAGCAAGTTTTAACAGGAACTTTAACTAAAAAAGCTGATTTTTATCAGAACGATGCTTGGTCATCTGCTTGGGATGGGATTGTTAAAACTTAGTCGCTGTGTTGTTACCGAGGGTTATGGTACTAGAGTTAATGCATTTGTTAAATGAACTTTACCATAGCCATATTTGTTATTACGGCCATTGATATAAGGTTCAGAGCCGATTTTTTCGACACTATCATGTAATATAGTTGTAATTTCTGAACTTGTTAAATTAAAGTTCTTTTCTAGTAATAATGCAATGACAGAACTAACAACTGGCGTTGCAGCAGAGCTTCCTGCAAGATAAGTATAATTTTCACTGTCTGAAAATCCTAAACTCCCCATAGGGTCTAAAGATAGTAGGCCTGTATAACCAGCAGGCGCAAGAATATCAAATTTAGTTCCTCCAGCTGTTATTACTAACTGATGTTACGCAGTAGCCGACTTTAATTGTTGCAATTCATCAAAAGCTTGTCGAATAGCATAAATATAAAGTTTCGATTTTAAAGCGAACTTGTTCAGCCCTTGCTGGGCACTGAGAAT
>JAJJBE010000031.1 GCA_020996635.1 Bathymodiolus brooksi methanotrophic gill symbiont | reverse complement strand
GTCAATCTAAGGACTTGTTTTTTCAATCGTTTTATTTCATTTTCATTCGACTCGTTGCTAGCCACGTTAGTATTACCCTTGGGTTTTGAAGCGTTATGAACCCAAGTATAAAGAGTGTTGGAATTAACGCCCAAATTTTTAGCGATTTGAGGGATAGATTCATCAGAATCTCAGGCTAATTTAATAGCAGATTCTTTAAATTCGAGCGTGTAAGTATTTAGCTTTTTCTTAGTCATTTTGGGTACTCTATATTGAGGGGGTAAATCTTAGTTTTTGTGTCCTAAATAGTGTATCCACATCATTTTCTTTTTACAGCTGACACAGGACAAGTGATTACAGCACAGCCGCAGGCAATTAAACACCCCACGCAAGCAGGAAATTTGGTGTTTTTTGGAACAGGAAAATATATAGAAGCGACAGATAATAGTGATGTAACTGTCCAGAGTTATTATGGTATTTGGGATGATAAAAGTAATAGTGAAGTACTTAAAACAGAGTTAAGGCAACGTAAAATTTTATCAGATAAAACCAGCGTTTCAGGGGCTGGTTTTACTGCGCGTGTTACAAGTGCGCTAACTGATGACGAGTCAGATGGCGGAGGATACGTTGACTGGGGGGGCAATGATGGCTCGGTAGAAAAGGGGTGGTATTTTGATTTTTCTACGATAGCTGCTGAACGTGTTATTAGTGAGTCTATCGTTAGAAATAAAGAGATTGTTTTTACTACCATAATCCCAAGTGAAGGTAAGGCATGTGATGCTGGGGGTGAAGGTGTATTAATGGCCTTAGACTTAGAGTATGGAACGGCACCGAAGAATACTTTGTTTGATATTAATGGAGATGGTGACTTTAATAAGACTGATGATGTTAATAATAATCCAATCTCAGGAATTCATGTGGATGGAATTCCTGCAGCGCCTCTTATTTTAGATAACCCAAGTGGTGAGTCTGAAGCTTATATTAATACCACAGAAAAATATCAGAGAGTTCGTATGAGAGGGGCTAGTGTTGATGAGGGGACACGTAAATCCTGGGTGCAGATTTTTCTTTAAGGAAACTCGCAATAAAAAGACCAGCAAGATGGGTAGATTCTTTGTTGGAGTCTTCCTAAAATATCTTTGCTAAATGGAGACCGAAAATGTTTAAAAAAAAGAAGTTTATTTTGGCCGTATTATCCCTGCTAACAACTTATGTAGCGGTTGCTGAAAGCAGAACAGCTTACGGAATGGTTTAGGCGCGCCATTCCTACTTCATGAAACATTGGGATGTCCTATCGCCAATCTTCATTCAGCACGGAGCGATTTATGGGAGCCCCAGTTCGTCCTGTGTCCAACTCAACTACGCAAAAAACACTGCTTCGTTAAGTCTACCTCAAATGACTTGACGGCTGTCGGGATAACTACTTGCCTCCCGAGCGAACTGACCAGTTCACTTCGCTGCGCTCCGTTTCCCTGATTTTCAGCGTTTGTTAAAACTCAGATGATAGAAGTTGATGGATATGAGTATAAATATGGTTTATTTAGCCAGTTAAAAAATAAAAGTGGTTCAAGAATAAACCTTAATAAGGTTTATTCTTCATTAGTTGAAAATACACCCGTAAAATATGAAGTTAAAGATAATGCAAGGCTCATTTCTTTATCGATTGTTTCTTTGAGTGAATATAATCAAGCAAATTAATGATTTTTAAAAATTATCTGGGATAAATTTTAAAAAGAGTTTAAAAATAATGAAAAATATACAAAAAGCATTTACTTTGGTTGAGTTAATGGTAACCGTTGCTATTATTGGTATTTTAGCGGGTATCGCTTACCCAAGTTACCTCGATAGTGTTGTTAAATCACGACGTACAGATGCGAAAGCTGGGCTAGTTAAGTTTGCTGCAATGATGGTGCGCCAGCAAACTGAGGCGGGTACCTATGTGGGGTACTCTACTCCTAGTGCTTCTGATTACTACACTTTTTCAGCAAGTAATGTTACTAAGACTACCTTTACTCTTTCGGCAGCACCAAAAAGTGTCCAAACAAGCGATGCTTGTGGTACGTTAACGCATAGTGATATACAAGGACATGCTTCTGGTGCAAGCCATTGTTGGTGAGTTTTATTTGTATAAAGGCTGAATATTTTATAAGAAGTAAAATTAAATACTAGATGTTGAAGCTACTTTATAAGTATTGCTTATAATGGTTGATTTTTACCTGCAAACGTTGTGTAAGTGATGTACTAGCATAAGCTAAGGTATTAAGAATTAAAATTGCTTCTTTTTGATATTGTGCAATTTTTTCTTGCTTCCAGTAGCTTGGAGGTGGTTGCAAGTTAGTAATGCGATCACACAATTTGACCATAGATATTTCAATAGCTTGCTGCTGAATTCTTTGCAGGCTATCCTGCATTTGTTCTTCTTTAGTTGCTAGTGCTTTATTTTTGCTGAGTGCAGCAACGCCATCAGCAATATCAGTTCCGAATGTTAATTTGATATCCTCATAGGAGCAGGCAGTATCCTCTATGGTGTCGTGTAAAAGTGCGCACTGTACCAATAAGTCAGGCTGCTTTATATTATGACTGAGTGCAATAGCACTCATTGCTTCCATTGCTACATTAGCGAGATGATTGATATAAGGGATTTCTGTTCCAGGAACTAATTGTCCGATATGCATTTTGGGTGCATAGTTCTATGCTTGAATATACTTATCTTGATTCCACATACCTATTAAAAAGGCTTAACGACGGCTAAAATAATAATTAAAGCTAAAAATAACACTGGGACTTCATTAAACCAACGGTAAAAGATATGTGACCGTTGGTTAGTATCAAATTTCAAATCATTTAAAAAGCGGTAACAATAATAATGGTACACAACTAAACCTGCTAATAATGCCAATTTTGCATGTATCCAACCCATTCCTGCATACATTGCCCAAGCATAATCACCTAGCATCCAAAATCCGAAGATAAAGGTAATAATCATGCCAGGGGTCATAATGCCATAAAATAATTTGCGCTCCATTATCTTAAAGCGGGCATTACTAATTTCATCATCACTTTGTGCGTGATAAACGTAGAGGCGAGGAAGGTAAAAAAGCCCCGCGAACCAAGTAACCATAAAAATAAGATGTAGGGCTTTTAACCAAAGCATAATTAACCTTTTGGTAAGTTAAGTAGAGACTGAATGCGTGTTTGCATTTCAGCTAAATTAAATACGCCAGTGGTTTGGTAAACAATGTCGCCAGTCGTATCAATTAAAAATGTTGTTGGAATTAATTGTACTTGTCCAAATGCTTTTGCGATACCACCGCGTAGGTCTAAAACAATATCATAAGGGATTTTGTGGTATTTACTGGCAGCAACGACATAATTAGGGCGATCGTAGTACATAGAAATGGCAAATAACTCTAAGCCTTGTTCATGATAATCCTGATACAGTGATTTTAAATCTTCAATTTCTGCTAGACAGCTTTTGCAGTTGCTTGCCCAAAATGTAATTAAAACGACTTTTCCCTGTAAATTTTGTAATTGTATATCCGTATTACGAATGGTTTTAAAACTTATATTGGGGGCTGGGTTAGCAAAGGCTTGAGAGGCGAATAACGCAACGACGAGTAGTGCAATGAGTGTTTTAATCTTCATGGGCGGTTTTACTTTTTTGTATTGCATGATAATTATCACACAGTGCGTTATATAAGGGTTTTTGGTTAATTAATCGCGCTGTTCCTGTTGCTAAAAAGGCGGCGGCGATGATAGGGATAGAAATTTCATGACTATGAGTCATTTCTAATACCACAACAAAGGCTGTGAAAGGTGACTGCAACATACCAGAGAAATAAGCAGTCACCGTTAATAAAATCATGATAGAAGTTGGAGCGATAGGAAACCAGTCAGCTAAATTAGCACCTAAGCCAGCCCCCGTTGCAATGGCAGGTACAAAGATACCACTAGGAATACCACTTAAAAAAGTAGCGCAAGTGGCAAGCATTTTATAGAGCGGAAATAGCGGGTCGATGGTGGCATCATGTTCAATAATATTACGTGTTAATTGATAGCCTGTACCAAAACTCTCGCCATCCGATAAGTATCCTAAAATTGCAATCAATAACCCACATACAAAGGCGATTAAAATAATGGGTTGATTAAGTTTATGTATATAGCGCTGGCCGCGTACGATAACTTTACTGAAAACAGCACCGAAAAAACCGCCAATAATTCCACAGAAGGGAATAGCAAACCATTGTTTACCCATGGGAAGAATTAAGAGCTCATCGGTAAAAAAGAAGGTATGGTTTAAAATTGAGTAGGCAGTGACACCTGATAAAATTATGGCAGTTAATACCAAGCTGCTAATGCGATCATCCAAAGTGCGGCCCATTTCTTCAATCGCAAAAATAATACCGGCTAAAGGTGCGCTAAACATTGCAGCAAATCCTGCTGCACTGCCTGCAAGTAACAAGCCTCTTGCTGTGTAATGGGAAGGAAATTTTATTATTTTCCCTAATGAAGCCATTAATGATGCGCCAACATGTGTTGCTGGTCCTCCGAAACCGACAGAAGCACCTGAAAGCAGCCCCATAATCGGTAAAAATATTTTACCTATAGTAATACGTAAAGAGGTGAATTGAGCGCGGCTTGCTTCAGTATCTTGTTCTAAAGCGATTTTTACTTGTGGAATCCCACTGCCTTGAGTGCCTGGGAAAAATTGCGTACTAATCCATGCGGTCAGCGCTAAACCAAAGGGGGCAATAATAAAATTAAACCAGGGATAAGCTAAAGAGATCGAGCGATAGCTTTGCCCAGCCCATTCGCTTAATAAAGTCATGCTGGAAATCAGTAGGCCAATTAAAATTGCCCCTATCCAAAAGACAAATCGTTGCTTCCAAGAGGTAAAAGAAAAAAAAGATTTTCTATACTCATTCATATATTAGGTGGTTTATAAATTGAAGATAACAAGAGAGAATTAATTAAAATTTAAATAAAGTAATATTTAATTTCCTTAATAGATGAAATTATAGCAAAATTGACATAATTTTAGACTATTTATACTTTGCAAATAGTGAGTGAAGTATAGCTTTAACTTGAGACAATGCTTTTATGAAAAAAATACTAATTTCCGATAAATTGGCTGATGCTGGTATTAACTATTTAAATGAACAAGAAGGAATTCAAATTCATATAGATACGGGTATGAACCCTGAACAGCTTTGTGAGATTATTGGTGACTATGATGCCTTGTTAATACGTAGTGATACTAAAGCAACAGCGGATGTGATTCGTGCCGGTAAAAACCTTAAAGTGATCGGGCGTGCAGGAATTGGGGTTGATAATATTGATATACCTGCTGCCAGTGAGCAAGGTGTTATTGTTATGAATACACCGGATGCCAATGCAACGACGACAGCAGAATTAGCCATCGCCCATATATTTTCTTTAAGTCGTAATTTACCGACAGCTAATAAATCTTTACGGGATGGAAAGTGGGAGCGTTCAAAATTAGTGGGTGCAGAAGTGACCCATAAAACCTTGGCTATTTTAGGTTTTGGTACCATTGGACGAATTGTTGCGCGTAAAGCTAATGGTTTAGATATGCGTGTCATTGCTTATGATCCGTTTGTTGCACCGGATATTTTTGAGGACTGTGGAGCAGAATCAGTTAGCTTGGAAGAGTTAGTTAAACAAGCTGATTACTTGAGCTTACATTGCCCTATGATGGATAAAACACGCGGCATTATCGGTGCTGAGCAACTTAAAAACATGAAAAAATCAGCAATGCTTATTAATTGCGCACGTGGTGGTTTAATTGATGAAACCGCTCTTTATGATACTCTAAAATCAGGTGAAATCGCAGGGGCTGCTTTAGATGTATTTGAGCAAGAGCCACCTAAAGATTCACCCTTGTTAGAGTTAGATAATATTGTTTTTACACCACATTTAGGAGCGTCTACTCGTGAAGCCCAAGTTGCAGTCAGTGTAGAAATTGCTCGTCAAGCGGTTACTTATTTAAAAACAGGTGAAGCAATTAATGCACTGAATGTTCCGCGCTTGTCTGCAGAGCAGCTGAAAAAATCAGAACCTTATATGAGCTTAGCAACGAGCTTGTCTAAAGTTTTATCAGGATTGGCTACACAACCGATAGAAGAGTTGAAAGTTTCCTTATTAGGTAAAGCCGCTGAAGCAAGTGCACGTCCAGTTTCAGTAGCTGCTTTAGTGGGGGTGTTGTCAGGTAAAGTTTCAAGCCCAGTTAATAGTGTGAATGCTGAAGGTCTTGCAAAACGTCAAGGTATTGCATTAACAGAATCACAAAGTGAAAAAAGTGAGGGTTATGTTGCACTAGTAGAAGTCAGTGTGGTTTGTGGTGATGAGACTTTAAGTGTAACGGGAACCTTATTAGGGGATAAGCATCCGCGCCTTGTTGGAATTAATCATTTTGAAATTGAAGTGATTCCTGAGGGTATTTTATTAGTCACTCAGCATAATGATAAGCCGGGTGTAATTGCTGCTATTACTCAATTATTAAGTGGTGCGCAGGTTAATATTTCACGTATGCAAGTAGGTGTTTCAGAAGATGGACTACAGGCAATGGCTGTTATTAGTATTTCTGAAAAAATTAATGATGAATTATTGCAACAAGTTGCCGAAATTAGTGCAGTAACATCAGCGCGCCAAATAGAAATGTAATGGATTTATTTTAGCAGCAGCTATTGATGAAGCTAAAAAAGGTTTAGCAGCCGGTGGTATACCCATTGGCTCAGTACTTGTTATTGGTGGTGAAATTGTTGCTCGTGGACATAATCAGCGAGTTCAAAAAGGCAGTGCTATTTTGCATGCAGAAATGGATTGCTTGAATAATGCTGGAAGGTTAACGGCTGCTGATTATCAGCAAGCAACCTTGTACACAACCTTATCGCCTTGTGATATGTGTAGCGGTGCTGCTTTGCTTTATGGTATACCTAAAATCGTGGTGGGTGAAAATAAGACTTTTTCGGGGCCTGAAGCGTATTTAAAATCCCGTGGGGTTCAACTTGAATTGTTACATAATTTAGAATGTCAGCAGCTAATGGAATCATTTATAAAAAATAATCCCGCTTTATGGTATGAAGATATAGGCAAGGAAATGATGTGATGAAATTTGATATTGTTTGTTTTGATTTTGATAGCACCTTAAGTGCGATAGAAGGTATTGATGCCTTGGCTGAAAAAGCGGGCTGTGGTGTAGAAATGGCAGCTTTAACCAATGCTGCAATGAATGGTGAAGTTGCTTTAGAAGAGGTTTATGCGCAACGGCTTAATTTAATTAGACCAAATAAGGCAGAAATTGATTGGCTTGCAGGTGTTTACATAGAAAATAGGGTAGCAGGTGTTAAAGAAGTTTTTGAGCAATTACATGCAGCTGGTATTGCAATACATATTATTAGTGGTGGATTGAAACCTGCTATTTTACCGATGGCTGCACAATTAAATATTCCCGCCAACCAAGTTCATGCGGTTGATTTATCGTGGAATAAATTAGGAGAATATAGCTCATTTGATGAGCAATGCCCTTTAGCAAAAAATGGTGGGAAAGCAACTGTATGTTCGCAGTTAAACCCTAAACAGCTAAAGTTAGCGATGATTGGTGATGGTAAAACCGATATGGAAGCAAAAGCGGTAGGGGCATTTTGTATTGGTTTTGGTGGCGTAGTTGCAAGGCCACTGGTACAAGAACAAGCTGATGTATTTATTAAAGAATCAAATGTACAGGCAGTATTGCCTTATTTACTTTGAATTTAGATTGGAGAATGCGATGAACAAAATTAAATTAATAGTGATAGCTATTTTTATGAGTGCGAGTACTGCAGTCATTGCTGCTGAAGGCTTTCAATTAGTCTCAGAAACTGAATATAGAGAACAAACGCTGAAAATCAGGGAAACGGAGCGCAGCGAAGTGATGATTTTTAGTCCGCAGTAGGCGACAGGGAAATTCGCCAATCCGAAGTGAACTGGTCAGTTCGCTCGGGAGGCAAGTAGTTATCCC
>JAJJBE010000003.1 GCA_020996635.1 Bathymodiolus brooksi methanotrophic gill symbiont | reverse complement strand
ACAAGCCTGTCGCTGTTGTATAGCTAAATGAAGTGATCAGGTAATCGGTGTATAAGTCAAAAATATCAGGTGTTTTCATAGCCTACTATTTTAATGGAAATATCATTAGGGTGCGTAACATCAGTAAGTAAAATAATTACTCCTAAAAAAGATATAAGCTGTTTTAGGACTGCCTATCTAGTACTTTAATTATCTTTTTTCTCGTTCCCAAGCTCTAGCTTGGGAATGCCTACCCTCAAACTCTGCTTGATGATTTAATCCAACAAAACAATAGCTAATAAAGAGGCTTCTCCCATATAAGATCTTGCGCTTGAATATCGCCAATGTTCTGGTAAATCAACATAACCCCGTTCAACAGGATTATTATGGATATAGGCTAAACGCTGTTTAAACATAAACTCGTTACTCAACTCTTCTGGGTGCGAGCCTTCTTGCCAAAATTGATATTTACTTTCAGTTTTATACTTACGCTTGTAGTATGCAAAATATTTAAGTAAAGTGCTTGCTCCTCGCAGCTCTAATACATCAATAAGTTGCCTTGCTGTAAAAGATTTAAATTGTTGAATACGCTTGCTATTCTCACTACCGCTAGCAATAAAATGCAAGTGATTCTCTAAAACTACATACGCATGAAGCTTAAAATCTGTATTTTGTTGTAGCCATGTAAAACTATCAAGAAGTATCTGCACACTTTCTTTTCGAGTAAAAACTGGTTGCCAACCTGAAATAGTCGATGTGTGAAAGTAAGGATAGCCTTCATCTAATATTTTATAGCGACTACGACCCATATTAATTCAATGCCTTAGATATTGTTAAGCGTTAAGCTGAGCTTAACGGTAGGCATTCCCAAGTAGAACTTGGGAATGAGAAAATACAGACTCTCTGATATTCACGAGAATGAGAATCAAGCATCCTCATTCTCACGAAAAACTCTTACCTTCTTTTCACAAACTTAGTTCGTACCAACTGGTAAGGTCGCCAAACATAACTAAATGGCGCGCTCCAAACATGCACTAAACGCGTGAAAGGAAAAAGTAAAAACACTGTCATCCCTAAGAATAAATGTAATTTATAGATAAAATCAACGCCATCTAAAACCTCAGGATTTGCATTTAATAACAACATGCCTTGTATCCAGTCTGCTAAAGCAATCATCACCGAAGCATCGCCACCAAAGGCATGATAAATAGAGACAGGAATAGTTAATAAACCGATCCCTAAAGTTACCAGTATCCAGTTCAAAATAAAGATATCCATGAAACGGCTGTTAGCACGAACGCGTGAATTATACATACGGCGTTTCCATAAAATAACACCGCCCATCATGCATAAAGAACCAAAGCCAGCACCTGCCGAAATCGCAACGACTTGATGCATCATGTCAGAAACACCCAAGCCTAAAAACCAGCTATGCGGCGTGACAAGACCTGCAAAATGTCCCATAAATAAAGCTAATACACCGATATGAAATAAGATACTGCCTTTTTGCAGCTGTTCTTTTTCAAAAAGTTGGCTAGAATCTGCCTTCCAAGTGTATTGTTCTCTATCAAACCGAATCACACTACCCACTAAAAAAGTAGTCAATGCAATATACGGGTATATTCCAAAAATTAAATTTGTTAAATTCATAATTTCACCTTTATGCTGCTATTTCAGCTAAATGCCCTTGGTGCTCCACTACTCTGAGTAATGGCGCATAAGGACTGGCATTTTTCTCAAGATTACTGGCGATAATATCCATCGCTTGCGTGGTTTGCTTTAAAAATGTACGCGCACTCTGGGTATCGTCCATCGTAGAAACATATTCTAAAATTAACGGTAAATAATCAGGCAACTCACCATCATGAATTTCAAAGCCTGTTGATTTATATAACTCAGATAATTCAATCAGTGCAGGTCCTCTGTCTCTATCTTGTTCATCAAATAAATGATAAGTAAGGTACAGAGAATTTTCTGCCGTCATGTCAAAATCATCAACATATTTTGCTTGAAATTCAGTTAGGGATAATGCAGATGCCCAATTAATAAAATCAACCAATTTTGCTTGATCTTGCTCAGCTAACTCAGGCATCTCCGCCAACATCTTTTTAAGCTCATCCCAATTATCAGTTAAATCTTTTCGGGGGTATTCTAATAAGACCGATAAGATTTTGTAGATTTCACTCATGTTTTTTCACCATCAGAACGTTTTGCCGCTTGGTGATAACGGACAAACTCTAAATTATCCCCTGTTGATTTACGTTTATCTGGAAAGAGTGACGCTTCTGGGCTAATGCTGCAACCATCATTACCAAAAGTAAAACCATTTTGTCCTTGAAAGCTATGAAAATCTTCTTGATGCAGTTCTTCATGGCTAGTTGGAATAACAAAGCGGTCTTCATAATTTGCAATCGCCATATAACGGTACATATCACGTACTTGATCTTCATTCAGCCCTACTTCTTCTAGCACGGCTAAATTAGTTTCACCATCCACATTTAATGAACGATAAAAACTACGCATGGCAATCATACGTTTTAAGGCCAAAACAACTGGCTCTTCTTTACCTGCCGTTAGCATATTTGCTAAATATTGAATCGGTAAACGTAGACTTTCGATTTTAGGAATCATGCCATCTTGTGATAACTCGATATTTCCTTGGTCAATTTGCGATTGCACAGGCGATAGCGGTGGCACATACCAAACCATAGGAAGAGTACGAAATTCTGGATGCAATGGAAAAGCCACTTTCCAATCAACAATTAATTTATAAATCGGTGATTGGCGCGCCGCTTCCATCCATGATTCCGGAATACCATCTTCTTTAGCTTGCTTGATAACTTCAGGATCATTTGGATCAAGAAATAAATCTAACTGCGCTTGATAAACATCTTGGTCATTTTCGACAGATGCCATCTCTTCTATGCGATCCGCATCGTAAAGCATGATGCCGTTATAACGAATACGCCCAACACAAGACTCAGAACATACAGTCGGTAATCCTGATTCAACACGAGGATAACAACCGGTACATTTCTCTGCTTTACCGGACTCCCAGTTATAAAACATTTTTTTGTACGGACAAGCACTGATACACATACGCCAACTACGACATTTATCTTGGTCAACCAAAACAATACCGTCTTCTTCGCGTTTATAAATAGACCCTGATGGACAAGCAGCGACACAAGAAGGGTTAACACAGTGGTTACACATACGCGGTAAATACATATGGAAGGTTTGCTCAAATTCAGCATACACCTGTTTTTCCATATCTTTAAAATTTGCATCTTCACCGCGCATTTTAAATTTACCACCTAAATCATCTTCCCAGTTAGGCCCCCATTCAATTTTTTCCATACGCTGACCATCAATCAAAGAGCGTGGTCGTGCTGTAGGTGTTGCTTCTAATAAAGGGCTGTTCTGTAACACAGCATAATCATAAGTAAACGGTTCGTAATAATCATCAATGGTCGGCATGTTTGGATTCATGAAGATATTCTTCAAGACATTACGACGGTTGCCTGATTTTAATTGTAACTTACCTTTTACTAGCTCCCAGCCTCCATTCCACTGCTCTTGATCTTCCCAGTTTTTAGGGTAACCAATACCCGGTTTTGATTCCACATTGTTAAACCATGCGTATTCAACCCCTTTGCGGTTAGTCCAAACGTTTTTACAGGTTACCGAACAAGTGTGGCAGCCAATACATTTATCTAAATTAAAGACTAGTGAAAAATTCGCTCTAACTTTCATATTATTTCTCCGACTCGTCTGTGCAAGTATAAGTCGCTTGAGGAACACCTTTTGGATTCAATGCTTTTTCTTGAGTTTCTGTTAAAGGTTCTTCTAGCCATTTAATATCTTGATCCTCCACTTTATGTAAGATGACATATTCATCACGTTGCGAACCAATAGTACCGTAGTAGTTGAAACCATAACTTAACTGAGCATAACCGCCAATCATATGTGTTGGTTTAACAGTAATACGCGTGACACTATTTAAGATACCGCCTCGTTTACCCGTGGTATTTGATCCCGGCACGTTAACGTTTTTCTCTTGTGCGTGATACATCATCGCCATGCCATCAGGAATACGCTGACTAACTACCGCACGTGCCATGGTTGCACCATTAATATTCAGTGCTTCTACCCAATCGTTATCATCAATACCTGCTTTTTCAGCATCAGTTTCAGAAATCCATACGTGTGGCCCACCACGCGATAAAGTCAACATACGTTGATTATCTTGGTAGGTACTATGGATACCCCATTTACTATGAGGTGTAATCCAGTTAAGTTTCAAATGAGGTTTATCGCCCAATTTTTCCATCATTTCTTTAGTCGATAACATATCGACTGCAGGCTTATAGGTACAAAAGCCTTCACCAAAATCACGCATCCATTGATGATCTTGGTAGAACTGCGCCCTACCCGTTAAAGTACGGAACGGAATATGCTCATGGATATTAGTATAACAAGCGTTATAACTCACTTTTTCCGATTCAATACCACTCCATGTCGGTGCAGTAATAATCTTACGCGGCTGCGCTTTAATATCCCGGAAGGTGATTTTTTCATCTTCACGTGATCTCGCTAAATGCGTATGATCAACACCGGTTTTCTTACCTAATGCTTTCCATGATCTAACGGCCACTTCACCATTGGTTTCTGGAGCTAACGCTAAAATCGTTTCACAGACACTAATATCATCTTCTAAAGACGGCATTCCCTTAGAAACGCCTTCTTCTTTAATGGTGTAATTAATTTCTTTTAGATGCTCGTATTCTTTTTCCGTGTCCCAATCGATACCTTTAATATTGTTACCTTGCTTAGGCAGTAAAGGCCCTAGCGCAGTAAACTTTTTATAGGTATCAGCAAAATCACGCTTCACTATTTTTAACAGTGGCATGGTTTTACCTGGAATAGGTTCACATTCGCCACGCTTCCAATCTTTTACATCCATCGCTTGTGCTAATTCTGCGGGTGTATCATGCAAAATTGGTAAAGCTACGACATCTTTTTGCGTGCCTAGATGTTTTTCTGCTAAGGCTGAAAAGCTTTTAGCAATGGTTTTAAAGATTTGCCAATCGGAACGCGCTTCCCAACCTGGGTCAACCGCTTGCGTTAATGGATGAATAAACGGATGCATATCAGTGGTATTCAAATCATTCTTCTCATACCACGTTGCCGTCGGTAGAACGATATCTGAAAATGCACCGGTAGAATTAAGACGGAAATTAATATCCACCATTAAATCTAATTTCGCAATCGGCGCATCTTTATGCCATTTAATTTCTTGGCCTTCTGCTTCTGGTAAGACATCTTGCATTACGCCATTTTGTGCGCCTAATAGATGTTTAAGAAAATACTCATGCCCTTTGGCACTACAACCAATTAAATTAGCACGCCAAACAAATAAGTTACGTGGATGATTTTCTGGGGCATCAATATCTTCTGCCGCAAATTGAAGGTCGCCTGATTTAAGTTGCTTAACAATGTAATCTGAAACCTCTTTATCATCCTTTGCACCCGCTTCTTCTGCTTCTTTAACAAGATGCATCGGATTTTTATTAAAGTGCGGCGCAGAGGGCAACCAACCTAAACGCTGAGACACTACGTTGTAATCAGATAAGTTATGGCCTTTATAATTAGCTTGCGCACTGCTCGCTAACATGGCATCTGCATCTAATTTCTCATAACGCCATTGGTCGGTATGGAAATAGAAGTACGTTGTACCATTCATGTGACGGGGTGGTTTTTGCCAATCTAATGCAAAAGCAACCGGCGCCCAACCTGCTTGTGGACGTAGTTTTTCTTGGCCAACATAATGCGCCCAACCGCCGCCACTCTGGCCAACACAACCACACATATGCAATAGGTTCATAATAGCGCGATAGTTCATATCATTGTGATACCAATGATTTAAACCAGCCCCCAATATGACCATAGATTTACCCATAGTTTTCGCAGCATTATCTGCAAACTCACGTCCAGTACGAATAATATCGGCTTGTTTTACGCCAGTAATTTTTTCTGCCCATGCTGGGGTATTTGGAATGCTTGCATCATCGTAGCCTGTTGCAGCCTGCCCACCTAGCCCACGGTCAATACCGTATTGTGCTAATTGCAAATCAAAAACAGTCGCAACTTTTACTTTTTTGCCGTTAAGCACTATCGTTTTAGAAGGTACGTTACGGTGCATACCTAAATCTTTACCTGATTCAAAATCAGGGAATAGCACATCAACCACTTCGTCTTTATCAAAGATGACACTTAATCGTGGCGTTGCTTTTTTTCTGCCTTTTTTAGGGACTAGATTCCATTTTCCTTCTTCACCCCAACGGAAACCAATCGATCCATTCGGTGCATATACATCACCCGATTTTTCATCAATAATAACGGTTTTCCAGTCAGGGTTATTTTCTTCCCCTAAGCTGTCATCAAAATCTGCTGCACGAAGAAAGCGCCCACCAACATAACTACCTTCATGCTCATCTAAAATAACCAGCATCGGCAAATCAGTGTAAGTACGCGCGTACTCTTCAAAATAAGGGTCTTGGTTATCAACATGAAACTCTTTTAAAGCCACATGCCCCATTGCTAAAAATACCGCTGCATCTGCTCCCTGTTTTGCAGGCATCCATAAATCAGCAAATTTTACATTTTCAGCATAATCAGGTGATAGAACAACTACCTTAGCCCCTTTGTAGCGCACTTCTGAGTAAAAATGTGCATCAGGCGTCCGTGTCATCGGTAAATTAGCACCCGCAACCACTAAGTAAGTTGAGTTAAACCAATCCGCTGATTCTGGTACATCCGTTTGCTCACCCCAGGTTTGTGGTGACGCCGGCGGTAAATCACAATACCAATCATAAAATGATAAACATGCACCACCGATTAATGATAGATAGCGACTTCCTGCTGCATAACTAATCATCGACATAGCAGGAATAGGAGAAAAACCAGCAATACGATCTGGGCCGTGCGTTTTAGCCGTATAAACATTTGATGCGGCAATAATTTCGGCAACTTCATCCCAGTCAACACGCACAAAACCACCTAAACCACGCACAGCGGTATATTTTTCACGTTTTTTAGGATCTTCTTGAATTGCGCCCCATGCTTCAACAGGGTCTTTACCCGCAGCAATTTCATCGCGATACAGTGAAACCAATCGCTCACGAATTAAAGGATGTTTAACACGCAAGGGACTGTATAAATACCAAGAAAAACTTGCTCCACGTGGACAACCACGTGGCTCATGATTCGGCATATCTGGACGAGTACGTGGATAATCCGTGGCTTGCATTTCAAAAGCAACTAAGCCATTTTTAACATGGATATTCCACGAACAACTCCCCGTACAGTTAACCCCATGCGTAGAACGTACTACCTTATCAAAACGCCAGCGATTACGGTAGCCATCTTCCCATTGGCGGTCTTCATTAGTGACAACTCCGTGTCCATTTGAAAAGGTACTTTGTACTTTTTTGAAAAATTTAAGACGGTCTAAAAAATGACTCATCGTGCTTTTCTCCTGTTAATTAAAGATGTTATTTACTACGCCCTTAGCAAGAAATACTTACTAAGGGGTTAATATGTTTTTAAGGGTTATAAATTTCGCCATCTTTACGCAAGTAAAACCACCAGTTAATCATAATACATACGATATAAAAGGCAGCAAAACCGTATAAAGCGACTTCAGGAGTTGTTGCTTTAATTTGCTCACCAAACACTTTAGGAATATAAAATGCACCATAAGCCGCAACTGCAGATGTCCAACCTAATACAGGCCCTACCTGCTCTTTAGGGAAAATCATTGCAATAGAACGGAATGTTGAACCGTTACCAATTCCTGTTGCAGAAAATAAAATCAAGAATAAAACTAAGAAAGGCACAAAAAACTCTTCAGGTGTCGCAGAGTTGTATGCTGCTTTCATATAATAAGCAACACCACCCGCACTAAACACCATAATAAATGAACAGATATGCGTTACCCAAGCACCACCGAATTTATCAGCAATCATGCCACCAAGCGGACGAATTAATGCGCCAATAAAAGCCCCCATCCATGCGTACATTAATGCACTTGGACCATTAGGATTTGGAATATCATGATTCATCACACCACCAACTAAAATATGTTGATAACCGAAAATCACTTTAATTGCTAAAGGAAAACAAGCAGCAAAGCCAATAAATGAGCCAAACGTCATGGTATAAATAATACTCATCACCCAAGTATGTTTGTTATCAAAAATTTTATATTGGCGCTCTAAACTTTTCCCTATTTGCCCTGGAATAATTTTTAATAAAGAAACTATTAATGCAATAACAATAAATAAAGCGATTTCTTTAGGGACATTAAAACCAGAACCATTAACAGATTCAGGTAGCATCAACCACAAGCCAAAGATAGCCGCAACAAAGCTAATTGCTAACATACCGGTAATCATCGACATGCTAGTAATGGGGTTACCAATATTAGGCGATACTTCCGGTGTACGAATATTATTCATACCAAACCAGCCAGCAAAAGCCAAAGGTACAAGTAATAACAACCAAATAAAGCCAGCGTTTTGAATATAACTTAATTCACCTGCTGGAATTTTTCCTATCACAGAACCCGAGGCAGAAACCAAAACCATTGGATCTCCGCCCATTGCACCAAACATTCCTACCGTCATAGAAAGTGGTATCAACATTTGCATGGTAGTCACACCAAAATTCCCTAAACCTGCATTTAAGCCTAGCGCTAAACCTTGAACTTTTTTAGGAAAGAAAAAACTGATATTAGACATTGAGGATGCAAAATTACCACCACCAAAGCCTGATAATAAAGCCAACACCTGAAACACCCAGAATGGTGTATTTTGATCCTGCAAGGCAATACCTGTTCCTAAAGCAGGCAGCATTAATAAAGCAGTGGTAAAAAAGATGGTATTTCGTCCACCGCAAAGACGAATAAAAAAGCTGCTAGGAATACGTAGCGTTGCCCCTGTTAACCCCGCAATTGCCATTAAGGTAAATAACTCCGATTTTGCAAACGGAAAACCTAAATTTAACATTTGTACGGTAATAATTCCCCAGTACAACCAAACCGCAAATCCACCTAATAAACTCGGTATAGAAATCCATAAATTGCGCGTTGCAATTTTTTTACCTTCTGATTCCCAGAACTCCTCATCTTCAACATCCCACTTTTGAATATCAGCCATTATTTTCTCCACTTTTCCCATTAATAATGGAGTTAATAATACTCTGTTAAAAATTGAAAATCACATTAAAATGACTACCGCCTAAAGTTTTTATAAATAACTGAAAAACAAGGAATAACCTAGTATTTTACTTGGTTTATACTAACTTTGACCATCTTCTTTTGTGTAAAAAAAAAGAGCTACCAATATTACTGTAAATTCAGTATGTTACACATCCATTTTTTTCAAAAAATAACCTTATTTTTTTCGGACAAAAAAGATTTGCCTACCCTCTTCATCTTTAAAGTACTCCACAATCTCATTAGCTGTTTGTTCAGCATACACACCAAAGTCTAAATGGGCGGCAGGGTCCGTCGCGATAACACGCACCACCTCACCCGACTGCATTTCTTTTAAGGCTTTTTTCAAGCGCAACAAAGGTAAAGGGCAATGCAAGCCCGTGGCATCAACATCTACATTAAATTCAATCATTCTGGTTTTTAGATTTTTATCTATCAAGCATTAAAAGTGCGCATATAATAGCACTACAACTGAATTCAATAATAATTAACTCTCTCTGCATGGACTACTTTCCTCTTTTTATCGATTTAAAAAACAAAGACTGCTTAGTCGTCGGCGCAGGTGAAGTTGCATCAAGAAAAATTGAATTATTAGCCAAAGCAAACGCCAGCATTACTGTTATCGCTCCAGTTATTAGTCCTTCCATCCAGGATTTAGCGGAACAAAATAACCAAATCACCCTTGTATATAAAGAATTTAGCTCCGATGATATTAATCAGCAACGCCTGATTATTTCTGCCACCAACCAACCATTGGTTAATAAACAAGTCGCTGAAGCAGCTAATTTACATAATATTCCCGTTAATGCTGTAGATAGCCCCGAGCTATGTAGTTTTATCGTACCTGCTATTATTGATCGCTCTCCTATTGTTGCAGCCGTGTCTTCTGGCGGAACATCGCCTGTTTTAGCAAGGTTATTGCGTTCCCGGCTAGAAAGTTTGATTCCGCCAGCATTTGGCCGAATGGCAAAATTAGCCAATAAATACCGAGCAACAGTCAAAGAAAAAATCAACCCACCTGCACAGCGTCGTATTTTTTGGGAAAATGCATTACAAGGTTCCATTGCCGAACTTTTTTATTCGGGCAAAGAAGCAGAAGCAGAAACTGAATTACAAAAAGCGATTAACAATACAAGTGACTCCCCCATACAAGGCGAAGTCTATTTAGTCGGCGCTGGTTCTGGCGACCCTGACTTGCTTACTTTTCGCGCTTTACGTTTAATGCAACAAGCCGATGTTGTGGTTTACGATAGACTGGTCTCTAAAGAAATCCTTGAATTAGTTCGCCGTGATGCTGAATTAATTTATGTAGGTAAACAACGTGATAATCATAGCCTTCCCCAAGAATCAATTAATGCATTATTAGCGCGTTTAGCCAAAGAAGGTAAACGTGTCGTACGCTTAAAAGGTGGCGACCCCTTTATTTTTGGTCGTGGTGCAGAAGAAATCGAAACACTCGCTCAAGAAAATATCAACTTTCAAGTTGTACCCGGCATTACCGCTGCATCAGGCTGCGCTACTTACGCAGGTATTCCTCTTACCCACAGAGATCACGCACAATCCTGCACCTTTGTAACAGGGCATTTAAAAGACAATACTGTAAACCTTAATTGGAAGCAGCTAGCAGCACCTAATCAAACCATTGTTATTTATATGGGCTTAGTCGGGCTAAACACCATTTGCACATCGCTTATTCAACATGGCGCACCTGCTGATTTGCCGATTGCTTTAATCCAACAAGGTACAACACGTACACAGCGCGTCATTACAGCAACACTGAGTACTATCTACAAAAAAATTGAACACGAAAACATACAAGCCCCTACCCTTTTTATTATTGGTACCGTCGTTTCCTTACATAACACCTTAAAATGGTTTAAACCTAATAATGATTTATGAATAAATTCTGCCTTATAGTTATTAGTGCTTTATTGCTAAGTGCCTGCGAAAACACACCGAAAGCCAAACGCACCCACCTATTATCACCAGCCGGCTTTATTTCTGCTACTTTATCGTCAAATTATGCCTTATTAGGCAACCTCAAAGGCTATGCTGGATTTTGGCGCTTAAAACCTAGACAATTAATGCATACATGGCAGCATACCGATGAAAAAAATGGCATTTTGTATTCCGCCATTTCAGGCAATGAGGAATACGCAATCACGGCAGAAAGAGAATCCATCGCATGGTGGCGCATATCAGATGGCACTTTAATAAATGTCTGGTTTTTACCTAATATTCATTCCGTGTCTCTCTCCCATAATGGAAAATTTGCTTTAATTGGTCTTAAGGACAAAGCAATTTACTATTCCTTAATGCATGGCCAGACCAAATACGCCTTTCCACACAAACAAATTGTCACTCAAAGTGATATAAAACACGACAATAACCTTGCTATCACAGGCTCTGCTGATTACAGCGCCAAACTTTGGGACTTAAATAACGGAAAGTTACTGCAAACATGGCAACACAACAGCAAACTAGCTAAAGTAGGTACCTCTCCTGATGGCAAATACGCATTAACCAACGAAGGCTTAGGCACGGTTCGCTTATGGCGCACAAAATCAGGACGATTACATAAACAACTAGGCAACAAGCTATCAACCTTAACATCACTTGCCTTCTCAAAAAATAATCGCCACCTAGCGATGGGGCATGTTTCCAGCCGCATTGAGCTATGGGATATTAAAAAGGGTAAACGTATCGAATTTTGGCGACCTAAAAAAGAAGATAAGTGGCAACCATCAGCCGCAACACCAATTGCACTGAGTTTTACAAAAAATAACAAAGGAATATATAGTATTGCATCAAATGGTTACCTTCAACTATGGAAAAATACTGCAAAATAAAATAGAATACATAAGAGATTTAAACTAATCTTTACTAGATTATATTTATAAACCCTAAACTAAACGTAGATTTAGGGGGATGTTTCATCATTACTATAGAGGTCACAATGAAAAAATTACTTTTAGCTGTTTCTACAGTTGCTTTACTAGGTTTAAGTGCACAAGCATATTCAAACGAAGATATTAAAGTCGGTAGAAAAATCTACGATCGCGCTTTTGGCCGTGGTTGTGGTACATGTCACGATATTTCTTCTAACCCACAATTAATTTCACTTATCAAATCTGGCCAACTAACAAAAGCTAGCTTTGTTAAAACTGTAAAAGAAGGTAAAAATGGTATGCCATCAATTACAAACGGCCCAACTAGCATTATGAATATTGGACCAGTTAAAAAAGCGGGTTACTCTGAAGACCAAGCAATTGATGCTTTATGGAACTACCTAAACCAGTAATTTTTTAAATATTGGTATAAAAAAAGCCGCTTTCAACTTTAAGTTGAAAGCGGCTTTTTTGTAGCTGTTGCTTTTTAAAAATAAGAAGAATATTCTTCCCGTCCTCTTAGCTTATGAAATCTTTTGCTGTCCTACTTCACTATAAGCTAAAACATAACGTTTTCTAACCCATACACCTGCAAAAGCTGCAAACATTAAACCACAAGAACTAATTAAGAAATTAACTAAGCTCCTTAGTTGACTGACTTCGGCTAACAAATCTACCCGACTATCACTAACAACAGGTGCTTTAGTTGCAATTAAACGCCCCGCCCCTGTTTTAGAATAAGTTTTCAGTACCTGCAAATCATCCTGTAAAGAATGAATCGTCTCCATTCCTGTTAAACCAATAGATCCCGTACGCAAACTTTCTTCTAAAACTTTTAGTTTGCTCTCTATAGATCCACTCACCAACCCTACTAGTTGCGACTTAAGCGCATCCACTTCTGCTGATAAAACTGGATTCATTTCCCTATCATATAATTCAACTGTTTTTTGTGCACGCACAAAAGAAAGCGACTCTTGAGTAGGAATCAAGAAAACCCCCATAATAACAATAATCGTCATCAAACCTACAATAACCCCAAGTACCCAACGATTCATTCTGAGAATCTCAATGGAAGTTACTGCATTTAATTCAGTCACATTACGCATAGCTTTATTATTATTTTCATTTTTTTTGCGCAAGTTGCTCATTAAGCCTTTACCCCTAAAAAAATATCCATAGCATTATACAAGTTTGATAAAAAAAATCCTGTTCCTAGCAATTAAAATACCATTAAAACAGATATTAAAGCGAAAATGCTCAGTCCAGCCAACACCAACCAAGCAACTCTGAATTAATTTATTTTGAACGCTTTGCAGCAATACGCAATCTTAAAGCATTTAACTTAATAAACCCTTCTGCATCTTGTTGATTATAAGCCCCTTCATCATCCTCAAAAGTGGCAATGGCTTCATCAAATAAACTATCACTTGCTGATTCACGCCCAATCACATCAACATTCCCTTTATACAGCTTAAGGCGAACTTTACCATTAACGCGCAGTTGTGACTCATCAACCATTTTTTGTAGCATTAAACGCTCAGGACTCCACCAATAACCGTTATAAACTAAAGTTGCATATCGAGGCATTAGCTCATCTTTTAAATGTGCCGCTTCACGATCTAAAGTTAAAGACTCAATCGCACGATGCGCACGCATCATAATTGTCCCGCCTGGTGTTTCATAACAGCCTCGCGACTTCATGCCTACATAACGATTCTCTACGATATCTAAACGACCAATACCATTTGCGCCACCGATTTTATTTAATTTTGCCAAAATTTCTGCAGGTGTATAAGCCACTCCATCAATCTCAGTAATATCACCTTTTGCATAGGTTAATTCCATATACGTCGCGACATCAGGTGCATTTTCAGGAGAAACACTCCAAAGCCACATATCCTCTTCAGGCGCTGCCCAAGGATCTTCTAAAATACCGCCTTCATAAGAAATATGCAGTAAATTTGCATCCATAGAATAAGGAGATACTTTTCCCTTTTTCTTATCAATCGAAATACCGTGCTGCTCGGCATAAGCCAATAATTTCTGACGCGAATTTAAATCCCAAGTACGCCAAGGCGCAATCACCTTAATATCAGGTCTTAAAGCATACGCACCGAGTTCAAACCGTATTTGATCGTTACCCTTGCCCGTTGCGCCATGAGAAATCGTATCAGCACCCGTCTCATTAGCAATTTCAATTAAACGTTTAGAAATTAACGGACGTGCAATTGAAGTCCCTAATAGATACTCGCCCTCATAAATAGCATTAGCACGAAACATAGGAAATACGAAGTCACGCACAAACTCTTCGCGCAAATCATCAATATAAATTTCTTTAATACCCAATGCTTTCGCTTTAGCTCGAGCAGGCTCAATTTCTTCGCCCTGCCCTAAATCAGCAGTGAATGTAACCACTTCACATGAATACTCATCTTGCAGCCACTTTAAAATAACTGAAGTATCTAAACCGCCCGAATAAGCTAAAACAACTTTTTTGGTATCTGACATTACGCCCAACTCTTTAAGGATTCTAAATCCCCGAATTATACTATAAATACGCACCAGTTCATTATGAATAATTTAGTAAAGCACTGCCCGCACTAAAAACAGTAAAAAACTTTTAAAAAAAAATAATTTCCCTTTAGTTTCATTATGATAACAATTAACAACACATTAACCCTCACTAACTGTTGACAAAAAAAAGCATCATTGACATAATATCGTTTCTTTAGCAAGCCCAGGTAGCTCAGTCGGTAGAGCAGAGGACTGAAAATCCTCGTGTCGACGGTTCGATTCCGCCCCTGGGCACCATGCTAAAACCAAACAAATAAAGGTCTGATGAGATTATTCTCTTCGGATCTTTTTTTTGCTTAAAATTTCTCTGGTCAATTTCTGGGTAGATCCACAGGTAGAGAGATTTAAGCATTCATTCTCTTTAGGTACCGCTATGAAAAAATTTACTCTTTTCTTTTTTATCCTTTTCTCTTTGCTAGGCTGTACTGCTAGCCAACTTAAAAGCTTTGTGCTGACACCTCAGTTAAAAGGTGTTCAACTTAATTCATTTTCTGCTGCTGATAAGCAAGCAAGCTTTGATGTTGAAATTTACAATCCGAATCTATTTGATATTCCTGTTTCAACCATTAAGGGTGAAATTAAGTTGAATCAATTATCGATTGGACACATTGCAGCAACGAACCCCAGTAATACATTGAAATCACTAGAATCTCAAAAGATTACTATCCCTATCCAGCTTGATAGCAGTGTGCTTATGGATGTTGCTAAAGGTGCGCTATTACAAGGATCAATCAATTAATTATTCTTTTGAAGGGACGATTGGTACATCTATGGGGGACGTTCCTTTTATTAAAAAAGGTGAGCTTTCTGCAAAGGATTTAATGGGGACGTTTTTTTAGTTGTTATTGTTTCTAATAGTTTTAGCTAGGTGCGCAATCAATAAGACGCTGTTATGTACGCACTTCTGGTCAGCACTAGGAATCCACGGCTCGACTGTACCTCTGAACACTAGCTAAAGCCAAACAAATAAAGGCCTGATGAGATTATTCCCTTCGGGTCTTTTTTTGCTTAAAATTCCTCTGGTCAATTTCTGGGGCACACCTATATCAGCTTTTTACCTACGGCACTAAACAGAATAGTTAATAACTGATGTTACGCAGTAGCCGACTTTAATTGTTGCAATTCATCAAAAGCTTGTCGAATAGCATTAATATAAAGTTTCGATTTTAAAGCGAACTTGTTCAGCCCTTGCTGGGCACTGAGAATCTCTAATCGAGCAGTCG
>JAJJBE010000046.1 GCA_020996635.1 Bathymodiolus brooksi methanotrophic gill symbiont | reverse complement strand
AGTCGAATTGATTTTGCTTTTGCTGAATTCCTGGCAAAGCAAACAAAACTAAAACCTGAAGATAGAAAAACCTTTAAAGAGATTGTTGCAAAGCTCTCAGCATCAAAATCTCAAGGCCATAGTTGTATAAGTATTACGGATAAAGATAAATTAATAATAGAGGCATCTGGAGTTTCAGGCACTTCAGGCTCGGAAGCTCTAATTATTGAAAATAAAACCCTCTATATGCAGCGCTATTGGCTGTATGAATGTCAATTGGCAGAAAATATTAAATGTTTAATTGCTCATAAAATTAAAATAGAGCAAGTTGATGAACTATTAAATCAATACTTTCCTTGTGAAGACTCTAGTGAAGTAGACTGGCAAAAATTAGCGGCAGAAGCAGTGATTAATAATAGTTTTACAATTATTACAGGTGGACCAGGCACAGGTAAAACGACAACAGTAGTAAAAATTTTAGCGCTTTTACAAGAATTATCAATAGAGCATTACTTAAATATTGGCTTAGTTGCACCAACGGGTAAAGCTGCAATGCGGCTACAAGAGTCCATACTAAAAAGTAAGAGCGACCTAAACTGTTCGAATGCAATTAAAAAAGAAATTCCAGAGAAGGTTCAAACTATTCACCGGCTTCTTGGGGCTCGCCAGTTTTCACCTTATTTTAAATATAATGATGAAAAAAAATTACCCTTTGACTTAGTTGTGGTTGATGAAGCCTCAATGATTGATTTACCCTTAATGACTAAATTGCTTAGTGCATTAGCTGTAGGGTCTCGGGTTATTCTTTTAGGAGATAAAGATCAGTTATCTTCAGTTGAAATAGGTTCGGTGCTTTCTGATTTGAGTCAGGCTTTACCAGAGCAAACAAATGCTTTAAATAAATCATTTCGATTTTCTGGCAATATAAAACAACTAGCTACCGACCTTAACCTACAAAATTCGTTCAAAGCATGGCAATTAATTAATGCCGGGCATAAGGATGTTTCGTTACTTAGTCTTGACCTAATAGACTATATTGTAGAGAAACAGCTTAAATATTTTGAGCTTATTAATAATAAAGCTGATTTTATTGATATTTATACTGAATTTAATCAGTTTCAGGTTTTGTGTGCAACTCGAAAAGGAGCATTGAGCATTGATGATATTAATCATCGAGTTTTAAATAAACTTAAAGAGTGCAAAAAAGTTAATAGTTCAAGTGATTGGTATATTGGTAGACCAGTTTTAATTACTCAAAATTCACCAGCATTAAATTTATACAATGGAGATATAGGGATATGCTTAGTTGAAGAAAATAAGTTAATGGTTTATTTTTTAATGCCTGATAGTAGCGTAAAAAAATACTTACCAGCGCGTTTACCACATTGTGAAACTGTATTCGCAATGACAATACATAAAAGTCAAGGTTCTGAATTTGAAGAAGTATTACTTGTTTTACCAGAAAAAATAACAGCTATTTTAACTAAAGAGCTTATTTATACTGGAATTACGCGAGCTAGAAAGAAGGTACAATTGATGAGCAGTAAAGCTGTTTTTATTGAAGCAGTTAATAGAAAAGTAGAAAGGAATAGTGGGTTAATAAAACGAATTAGAGAGTGATGGGGCTCTCCCCCCATCACTTATACTTCTAAGGCTATTTAGAAATATTTTTTTCCATTTCAGTAACGCGTTTTTCTAAAGCTTCAAGGCGAGAGCGTGTTTTAGCTAAAACTCCTTTTTGCACTTCAAACTCTTCGCGAGTCACTAGCTCCATTTTTCCTAGAACACTTTGTAAAATTGCACGGAAGTTTTTTTCCATATCATCTTTAAAAGTGCTTAAACCGGGAGGGATTGCAGCACTTAAACGTGAAGCGATATCGTCAATTGATTTTGAATCAAACATGGTATTCCTACTATAAATATTTAAGAGAGATTAAACTAAACCGGAGTTAGTTACTGAGATATATTCGCGACAAATTTTCTCAATATCAGACTGGCTTAAGGGTTGTTGCATTAAAAGGCAGTAATAGTGATCATTTTCTTCACTGAATGTGATGCAATTTTTACATTGCCCGAAACTACTTGAGCCATTTACATTTTGTAAGGCAACAAGTGCTTCATAAAGTGCTGCACTGATAGAATCAAATTGTTTATTAGCAATAGCTTCTTCGGCTTTAATAAAAACATCAAAGGGAGTAATACTAGAAAGTAGATCTTTCCCTGCCTGTAAAATTTGCAGATGAACGATGCGCTTATCAATTTCATCTTGTTTTTTTTCAATAAAACCTTTTCTAACTAGCACTTGTAAGGTTTGAGATACAGTGCCTTTAGTTAAACCAAGGTAATCAGTGACAGCTGCTGGCGTATCACTAAAGCGGTTACAACTGGCTAAATAATCAAGAGTTTGTACATGTACGGGTTGTAACCCAAGGGCAGAAAATTTTTTGCGCTGTTCAGTACGTAATAGCGTACTAATACGGTCAATTAATTTTAGAGTAGTTAATTCTTGCATAAGGCTATGTTAGCATCACTATAGGCAGGTTAAAACCGTAAAATAAACCTAAAAATTATCATAAATAGAATAAGAACTAATTGGGAGTGAAAACCTGTACAATTCCAAATAATATTTAATTCGTTATGTGCAGTTATCATGAACCCTGAATCCCTTAGTTTTATTTTTCTTAGCGCATTTTTAATTAACAATTTTGTACTGGCTATGTTTCTAGGGTTGTGCCCATTTGTTGGTGTTTCAGCAAAGCGAGAAACTGCTTTTAATATGAGTTTAGCGACAACTTTTGTTATGTTTGTTAGCTCAACATGCGCTTATGGCATAAATATAGTTCTAGTTCATCTTGAACTAGAGTTTTTAAGGTTAATTAGCTATATTGCTTTGATTGCATCATCAGTGCAATTAGTTGAAATGGTTTTAAAGAAATTTAGTCCTAGTTTGTTTAGAGCATTAGGGATTTTCTTACCTTTAATTACCACTAATTGTGCGATCTTAGGGGTAGCACTATTTCAAACCTCAAGGGAATATGACTTTTTACAGTCTGTAGCATTTAGTTTAGGTGCAGGGGCAGGTTTTGGCTTGGCAATTATATTAATGGCAGGTTTAAGAGAAAAGTTAGAATTATCAAAACTGCCTAATATTACTCAAGCGGCGGCATTAAGTATGATGTTAGCTGGAATTTTATCTTTAACCTTTATGGGGTTTGCAGGTTTAGGCACAACAGCTTAAAGAGGATAGTATGATTAATTTTTTAATTGCAATGGCTTTAATTTTTGGATTAATGCTAGCTTGGGTTTATATACAGCAAGCAGCACGAAACTATGCCGCAAAGCACCCTGAATTTGGTGAGGCAAAAGAAGAAGGCTTAGGCTGTGGTAAAAATTGTGGCTGTAAAGCGGGAAAATGTGAGAGCAACTAAGGCTTGAATCGTATATATTGCCGATAGGGTGAGCCATACTTCCAAGTAAAGGCTTCGGTGTAATAATGCATTAATGAGCAGTAGCCAATAAAACCTAAAGTAACTGCTTTTTTTATTTCAGTACCAAAGAAAAGTTCACTTATGAAATTCACAGTTTGATCACCGTAAACTTGCAGCAAATAGGTCAGTAAAAAAGATAATAAGGGTAAAACAAGAAATACATTAATTTTAATTTTTTTTGCCCAGCGATATAAGTTATTTTGTGGCTGTTTTCCATGTTTATTAACATCATGAGCGATGTAAAAAACATAGGCTGTTGCATCATGTACCAAACGGGGAATTAAAATGGCTAGGAATGAATAATTCTCTAGATACAGGTAAAAACTAGAAAAAATAAGTGCTGAATTTGCCGACATAAAGACAGCAGAAAAAATAGATTTCATATAGCGTTGGCAATATAGTGTCGCCAGAAATAGGCTAAAAACTAAAATACCTGAAATTATTTTTACCCACTCTGCTTGTTCAAGCGTTAAAGTGTTTTGTAAAAATATTCCGATATAAATACTCAAGCCAGCTGCGATACTTAACCAAAGAAGTAAATAAAATGCCCAAGTAGGCAAACGATATATTCCTCTACCTACACCATGTTGCTGTTTTAAAACATGGTAAACCGTCCATGAAGTGACTAATAAATAAATAATTAAATGAGATAAAACTTGGTTAGCTATGCCAAAAAATAGAATGATAGCCAAAGTCATCAGCAATATTTTTTTGTGGTAAAAGCTAATATATTCTCGGTTACTGGTTAATAAAATTGTACTGGCCAAAATATGTGGTGTGCCAAAAATAACTTGAAATAATAGAAAATGGCTTGGACTAGAGGGTAAATAGCTTAATAAAACCCCATTTAAAAAGAAATTATCGGTTAGCTGTAAGGCTAAACATAAAGGGATAATTGCATAGAGGGAGAGCAATAGCTTAAAGGAAACAGCCAGCGGAGCAGTGCTTGAGGGGCTAGTCATAAGTTTTATTATTGTTATTATTTTTTTGTGTACTATATTGCTAACCGTACACTATTTTTCTCTTTAAAACCAAGTAAGTTATTATGCCCTTTATATTAAATACCACATTAGAAAAAGACTGTATTCAGCTGGGGAAGTTGCAGCTGTGTAGAGTATTGTTAATGAATGATAGCCAGTTCCCTTGGCTAATTTTAGTGCCTGAGAAACCAGATCTTACTGAAATATATCAACTTTCAGAGCAAGACCAGCAAGTGCTTATACAAGAATCTAGTTTTGTTACAGAGCAATTAGCAGATATTTATTTGGCAGATAAGATGAATATTGCAGCTTTAGGTAATATGGTTCCGCAGTTACATATTCATCATGTCGTGAGGTACAAGTCGGATAAATCATGGCCTGCACCTGTTTGGGGGCAATTTGATGCGTTACCGTATACGGAAGATAAATTAATGGATACGGTAAAAAAAGTTAAAAGGGCTCTAAAGCTAGCTTAATTTACTGAACTAAAAACTCTGTAAAAAATACATCAAGCAGTTTAGTCTCATCAACTGAGCACGTTTTCAAAACTTCCTTAATTAGCTCTAAAGCATCTGCGTGTACTTTTTTGCGCTGTTCCATGGATTGTAATTGCTCCATCGTTAAATCACCAAACTTAAGCAGTAATGAATGGCGAATAGCGGGTAAATGTTTGGTAATATTTTCTTTAGCATCTGCTCCTGAAACCATTAATTGCAAACTAGCGCGCATGTGATTTTTAGAGCCGGATAGATTCACAATGAAATCAGGCCGCATATCTACATACTCAATAGGTTCCGATTCTTCATCTTCTGCAGCAACATAGCTAGGCAAAAATAATAAACCTAATAATAAAAAAATATGCACAATAATCTCCGAATCTAATAACTATCTGAGTTGATAATAGCAAAGATTGTTTATAATGTTTAACTTTGATTTGTATCACTGAATTTAGGCTTTCATCCGATGAAAAAGCAATGCCCTATCGGGCTGATTATGATAGATATTACTGGTACAACACTAAGCCAGTATGATAAAGAAAAAATTGCACACCCGAATACCGGGGCAGTGATTTTATTTGCCCGAAACTATGAAAACCCACAACAAGTTGCAGCACTTAATCAACAAATAAAAGTAGCTCGACAAGGGGAGATATTAATTGCTGTCGACCAAGAAGGCGGTCGTGTTCAGCGCTGCCAGACTGGATTTATTAAACTTCCGCCCGCTGCAGCTTATGCCGAGCAACCAGAATTAACACAAGGTGCAGGCTGGTTAATGGCATCAGAATTATTAGCTTTAGGTTTTGATTTTAGCTTTGCCCCTGTTTTAGATATTGATGCGGGTGTTAGTGAAATTATTGGCAACCGTTCTTTTTCACAAAATACCCGACAAGCTTGTGATTTGACTAGTGCCTTTCGAAAAGGAATGCGCCGAGCGGGGATGTCTGCGATTGGCAAACATTTCCCTGGTCATGGAGCGGTAGCACTAGACTCACACTTAACATTACCCATAGATGAACGTGATTTTGAAACGATCTACCAAAAAGATGTATTACCCTTTAAACGGTTGATAGATGAAGGCTTAGAAGGCATTATGCCTGCTCATGTAGTTTATCCTGAGATAGATGAATTACCAGCAGGATTTTCTTCGATTTGGATTAATGACATATTGCGGCAGCGCCTAGGCTTTAATGGTGTGGTTTTTAGTGATGATATTAGTATGGAAGGAGCTGCTAGTGTAGGGAACTTTGAAGAACGTGCAAAATTAGCCCAACAAGCTGGCTGTGATATGGTCTTAGTCTGCAATAATGAAAAAGCTGCTGAAGATGTTTTAGAGTCCACCCCCATCGTTACGAATCGAGTACGTGAGCAAAGATTTCTACAAATGTTAGGCAAAGTAAAAAGCAATCAAACAGAATTAAAAAATAACCCTGAGTGGTTAGACCTAAGCCAAAAAATAACTAAACTTTCTGAGACTTATGCTAAACGAAATTAAACAAGTACAAGAAAATGCACAACTTTTGCATACCGAAGCAGAGGTTGAGCAAGCGATTAATAAAATAGCCGCTGCTATTAACCAAGAGTTAAAAGATAGCAACCCCGTTTTATTATGTGTAATGAATGGTGGTTTAGTCGTGGCAGGAAAATTATTAACACAACTTAATTTTCCATTAACGATTGATGCGGTTAATGCTTCTCGTTACGGAAATCAAACTAATGGAAGTGAAATACATTGGAAGCAAAAACCAGTAACAGATTTAAAAGGGCGCGTTGTATTATTAGTGGATGATATTTTAGATGAAGGTATTACTTTAGATGCTATTCAGCAATACTGCCAAGAGCAAGGCGCAAGTAAAGTTTACAGTGCGGTATTAATCGATAAAAAAATAAACAAAGCAAAGCCGATAAGTGCTAATTTTGTAGGCCTAGAAGTTGAAGATTACTATTTATATGGCTACGGAATGGATTACAAAGGTTATTTGCGTAATGCTGCAGGCATTTATGCTTGTGCTTAAAGGATAAAAATGAAAACGACAGCAATTATTGGTGGTTCAGGCTTAACAGAACTGGATAGCCTAAATATTACTCATGAAAAAGAAATAGCAACACCTTATGGAAAGCCATCAGCAGCTTGTGTTTTTGGAGAATTAGCAGGGCAAAAAATTATCTTTTTAGCGCGACATGGAAACCCACACCGTATTGCGCCACATAAAATAAATTACCGCGCAAATTTATGGGCATTAAAACAAGCAGGAGCCGAGCAAATTATTGCTGTTGCAGCTGTTGGTGGTATTACACCACAAATGCCACCTGCTAAAATTGCGATCCCTAATCAAATGATTGACTATAGCTACGGGCGAGAACATACATACTTTGCAGAGGATGAAAACGCAGTCAAGCATATTGACTTTACCATGCCTTATGATAAAACCTTGCGGCAACAGCTTATTAATAGTGCGAATGATTTAACGATTGAGGCAACAGGTGTTTATGCCTGTACACAAGGCCCGAGATTAGAAACCGCGGCTGAAATTAGGCGCTTAGAACGCGATGGTTGTGATTTAGTTGGCATGACAGGTATGCCAGAAGCCATTTTGGCGAGAGAGCTAGAAATTCCATATGCGTGTTGTGCTGTCGTTGCTAACTGGGCTGCAGGTAAAGTAGAAGGTGAAATAAGTATGGATGAAATTATGCAAAACCTAGAGCAAGGTATGGCGGATACTAAGCAATTGTTGCAACAGTTTTTCTTAAGTAACTGATGTTACGCACCCTAATGATATTTCCATTAAAATAGTAGGCTATGAAAACACCTGATATTTTTGACTTATACACCGATTACCTGATCACTTCATTTAGCTATACAACAGCGACAGGCTTGTCAGGCTTAGTTGATAATGCGATCAGTCATGACCCAGTCACTCGGTTTCTTTCTCAACAAGATTTCACCTCTAAAGAGCTTGGGAAGGTGATCAAACAAACAGTGAGAGAAATTGAAACGGGTGAGGGTGTTTTAATTTTTGATGACACCCTCCAAGAAAAGCCACATAGCAAGGAGAACGACCTCATTTGTTGGCATTATGATCATTGTGTTAATCGTTCAG
>JAJJBE010000158.1 GCA_020996635.1 Bathymodiolus brooksi methanotrophic gill symbiont | reverse complement strand
TGATCATAATGCCAACAAATGAGGTCGTTCTCCTTGCTATGTGGCTTTTCTTGGAGGGTGTCATCAAAAATTAAAACACCCTCACCCGTTTCAATTTCTCTCACTGTTTTTTTGATCACCTTCCCAGCCTACTATTTTAATGGAAATATCATTAGGGTGCGTAACATCAATTCTTTAATATCCTTTTCTGCTCTAGCATCCGATGATGCTCCCTTAACTTTGGCCCAGTGACAAAGAACCGCGCAAAACCCATTAAGCCCTAATTTTAGCTTACCGCTTGAATACAAATTTCACGGTAATGCTCCTGCTGGTAATGTACATATGGGAAGTTTTGGCGCTATTATGCCGGCTAAATTTGATGGTTGGAATCTTATTAACCAGCTAACGTTAAACCTTATGGGAACCCCTGGGGACATAACCGGCATTAAAGGCATACCACAACCCTATGTTGCTATAGGTGATGATGACCACGGTGGAAGCGCTGGCTATGCAGCCGGCTTATCTGATGCATTCTTTACCACTTATATTTCACCAAGCATTAACGATGAGATTTCCCTAGGCTTAGGCGCAGCTATTGTTTTTCCAACCGATGAACCATCCCGTGAACTAGGTAGCGGTAAATTCAGCATGGGGCCCGCCGTTATGTTTGTATACCAAACCCCTAAAAGCTGGACTCTCAGCTTACAGGCTCAACAGATATGGTCTGTCATTGGTAGTCAGGGCAGAGATAATGTAAGCCAAATGATTATTAACCCCACTCTCAACTATAACTTGCCAGGTGGCTGGTATTTACTCTCCGATATGGAAGTTATCGCTAACTGGAACTCACCCTCCAACCAACGCTGGACAGTACCCATCGGGGCAGGCATCGGGAAACTCTGTTTTCTCTAGGTAAAAACGCCATAGATACTCGCTTGCAAGGCTATTATAATGTAGTCACACTTGGCTTAAGCCCCTCAAATGGATTCGCAGGACCGACTTGGTCTATTGGTGCATCTATCAGCTTTATCTTTGGTGAATTATAATCTAGTTTTTTAACCACTGATTTTATCTGATTCTTCACAAGAACTGGCTTAAAAGGACTACAGAAAAACTTGACCACTACATTACTAGTGGTCATTTTGGCACTTTCATTATCGGTAATATTGCTTTTAACTTCGTTTTTAGTTTTGCCCTGACTTATTCGATGTTTTTCAAGGAAGTTTTCAATTTTACCTGCTGCTTGATTCAGGGTGTCTATGCTTTAGCAGCAGTTCTTTTTGCTTGTTCAATTTCATAGCTCTCTTGCTGATCTAGGTTTTGGTTGTAGCCGTAGAGAATTAACTACCACGCTTATAAAACGTGGTTTAAATTCGACCTAGAAGGCCGTTCTCAGCAAAACCCCTCTGGGGCCTTGCTGAAATAAGATCAAGTTGTTCCCAATATTTCAGTGGTTATTTATTGTTAAGTTTCACTACGCTGTACCAAGAACAATAGGTGTCAGGTCTTGCCTTTTGCTATTCTTATTTATCACCTCATCGCCGATGATATTCACCTCTTAGGCAAAAGGCAAGACCTGACACCTTATTTTTGAAGATCAAATGATGATGCCCTAGTTCTCTCCTAGCAACCAAGCCACCTAGAAGAACCACAAAATATAAAACGGCACGAACCTATTAGAACGGCAAGTTCGGATGCTCAGTAATATCTAAGAAATCAACCTCATTCCAATTCTCAACATCGGCACTTAAACCATTTAGAAGTTTGTTGAACTCACTGTTGTAAGAACCATTGTCATCGATAATTGCCGATTCCCTCCACTTCTCAGAATGAGAGAGTTTTTCTCTTAAGGCCGTAGTCGCAATATCAATCCAAGTCGGCGGTGTAAAAGTAAAATTAAACGAAACTGCATCTGTCACGGCTTCAGTCATATGCTAAACTCCTCGTAGTACGAAGAGAATTGAGCCCGGTTCTAATATATATTCAGTACAGCGGGGGGGAATGATTTTGGAAATTCTTTAGCGGTATAACCTTCTAGTTGATGTGTCAGTAGGCTGCCCAATCACGTGACGAGTCATTGGATTGTTAATGGTTTTATTTTTTGCTAGCCACCATTTTTTTGTTCCTTCTAATTGAAGCACAAAATTAAAATTCTGATCGAAATGAGGAGCATTTCCTTTTCCCGCTGGTGTTGCGTAGACTAAGTTTCTAACATAAGTCAACTCAGAGAAGCCAATTTCTCTTCTAATTTGCTGATTCCATCTGTCAAACTCAGGAATTATTCTATTAACGTCATTAAAGAGAATGCAGCTTCCATTCTTATATTCATCGAGAGCCTCTTCAGGAGGGATTGAAATCTTTGAAATCTCATCTGCAATCTTTGGGTTAAAAACATCAACAGTGTCACGCCAACAGGCCGCAAGGCTTTCAACAGAATCAAGAAATGAAAGACTCATTAAATCTTTAAGGGGCTCTGTATTGCCATGGGATATAAAAGGTGTTCGAGACTTGAGTAACTTTAAAAATTCTTCTCTTGTGTTATCGCCAATAAGTGACTTTAGATTTATTTCAGTATTACTCATATTTAATTCGCGTAATTTAATGGTCGATGATGTGAATATATCTACTTGATCAAAACAAGCCTGAAGAAAGAGAGCATTTAGAGTGTGTGTCCTAGTTATTCTTATTATCACTGAAATTTTCAGTTATAAATTATACCAAATAACTAGTGATTAAAGTTTAATTTCATCCCAGATTGAAAATTCCATGGTTACTTTGCGTCGCAGACACATAACACCCGCTTCAGCAGCCGTAAAAAGGGGCGGTTTTTTTGCCTTAGCAAAGTCGAGTAGACCGAGGGAACTTCCCCCTCAGTCTCTCACAGAACCATACGTGAGACTCTCTCCTCATACGGTTCTTCATATCCCTCACAAATTACTAAGTTTGCATAAATCAAAAGCTCCTCCTGTTTGTAGTTGGCTAATGATACAAACAGGACATGTCAGCCCCTTCGCTCCATTTCCATTACAGAAACTTCATCACTACTACGGGCTGATCCGCCCTTGTGCTCTGCATCGGTACTCAGATCCTCCGTGGGGCTTCCACTCGGATTTCTCCCTTAACATCAGAACGACAAGTTCCATAATAAAGCCTATATCAAAGTCATCCCCTCTTTATGCCGGTTGCCGTCTGGTCAGTAATAAAGGTAACTTCCAGACTTATCCCCGCCCCACGTCTGCGCTCGGGTTTTGACAACAAAGGTAAGCGTTTCGACACCTCATCAAGGGTTCATTTACATTCATCTCTTTGATACGCACCTGACACAGTCCCTAAGGCCATGCCTTTTCCCTTCTCGCTCACCACCAAGGCTCTTTACCTCAGCAGCAGAGGGCGGTTTGTAACCAGCTCCTTTCAGCCGATTACGAGAGACCTACTCTCATCTTTATTATAGTTACGAACAACTTCGTTGTTCTCTTGGCACACAAAAGTGACGCTTTAAATGGTCAAGTGGATTTTTTGGTTATGCAATTTTTGCGATAAACACATGAATTTGTTTTAATTCCTCTGCTTCTACTTGCTTAGCTTGATATAAATCACACCTTAATTGTAAGTTAAGCCAGAAATCCTCACTCATTCCAAAAAATTTTGCCAATCGTAAGGCTGTACTAGGGGTAATTCCACGTTTTTTATTAATAATTTCATTAACACGTTGGTATGGAACATGTATTGATGTTGCTAATTCTTTCTGAGTAATCCCCATTGGCTCAAGGAACTCCTCTAATAACATTTCACCAGGGTGTGTTGGTTTTCTATTTGTAGGAATTCGAATCATACTAAGCTCCTCTAATGGTAATCAATAATTTCAACATTATGTGGTGCATTATTAACCCACATAAAGCAAATTCGATACTGTTCATTAATACGAATACTATACTGTGCTTCTCTATTACCACTCAAAGTTTCTAACCTATTTCCTGGGGGAATACGCAACTCTTCTAAGATGCTTATAGAGTCTAGCTGATCTAGTTTTCTTACGGCAATTTTCCATAATTTTTGAGGACAAATTTTTCTTGCTACATTTGTATTTTTACCATCAAAGATATGCTCTGTGCCTTGGTTTTTAAATGAACTAATCATGAAAACATAATAACACGGTTACCATGCTACTGTATTTAGTTTTGGCGGAGAAATTTAATAGGGACATTAAAAGATAATTTTGCAACATGACCTTGTGTATTTGAACTTTCTCCCTGTACATGTCCACCAAAAAAATATCCACCTTCTAAGAAGGTGGTTTTGATTGCCCCCCCCTAGAGGGGGGGAAGATATCAGCCCTCTTAGAAGGCTGCTGGTGTTATCCCATTATTTTAGTGTACTAAATTGAAAACCTTATTGCCTCTTTTCTTCCTTTTCTTGATATTTAACATACTTTCGTATGTGCTCTTCATCAAGACCAACCGTATCCACACAATATCCTCTCGCCCAAAAATGATTCCCCCAATATGGCTTTTGTTTTAAATGAGGGAATTGACGGAATATTTGAATGGCTGTCGCTGAAAATCAGGGAAACGGAGCTTGCGAAGTGATGATTTTTAGTCCGCAGTAGGCGACAGGGAAATTCGCCAATCCGAAGTGAACTGGTCAGTTCGCTCGGGAGGCAAGTAGTTATCCCAACAGCCGTCAAGTCATTTGAGGTAGACGCAGGACGAACTGGGGCTCCCATAAATCGCTCCGTGCTGAATGAAGATTGGCGATAGGACATCCCAATGTTTCATGAAGTAGGAATGGCGCGCCTAAACAAAAAGATATTTTCATAGGCGTATTTAACTGAGTTTCTCGTAGCGTGCCGGGCTTGTCCAACAAACGGTTCAGATTGTGGCTCGCTTCGCGATCACAATCTAACCTTGTTCGTTATGCTTTTTTCATTTCAGGCACAAAAAATCCCACTAGAAAGCGGGCTTTTATTTGACTAAGCAGCTAATTTTTGCTGGTCTTGTTCAACATAAAAATCAGGATTAGAAGATAGCCAATCTATTTTTCGTAGTTCATGTATAGATGTAGTTGTCAAAATTTGAGTGAAAGCTTTGGTCAAATGCCTTTCAAGCTCTAATAGGTTCTTTTCTTTCATGATATTTCCTCCAATTCTATAATTAGCCATTTACTTTGCTTATAAAGCTTAATACCTGGCAATTTTTCTGATTGTGATAATAGAACATCAAATATTCTATTCATCTCCTCAGTACGATTAAATATTTTTAACTTACTTTGTCCGCCATTAGATGCCATTTCTACTGCACGAATGATAACAGCAACAAGAACTTTTGTTATATCAATGATAACAGAGCTTTCTAATGTTTCTCTCCATTCAGTACTCAAATTTGGCCCTAAATAAACTGTTAAGAACTTAAAAGATAGGGCTTTACTTCTTGATGCGTTTAAAATTTCTGCTACAGCTTTAATATTGCCCTCAGTGTCTGTCAAAGAATAATAGCAATCAGTTTGCTCTCTAGCATGTTTTTCACACAGTGCAACCGTTCTGTTTACTTCACTATAAAGAAACCAGCCTCAAATTCTTTATTTATTTCATCTAGCTGGCATGTCCATTGCTCTTCTAGCTTGGTAACGGCATCTTTATTGAGTGTATTTAGTTCTAACAATTAAAAAATCTCTTGTTTCATTGTTGTAGATAGTGATTATACACCTACACCTAATTATATAGCATTAAAAATCTCTATTTTCAAGATTAATGGTCGAATACTGATTTAACTTAATGCGCTTTAAGTAACCATTAGGAGCATAACGCCCAAATCACCAGCCGTTTAAAGTGGCGGTTTTTTTGCGAATAGCAAAAAAAATGACGCTTTAAACGGTCGGGTGAATTTGATTGTTAGCTGCATTTTCAACACCCATCATCATGTCATAGTGCCCTTCATGTTTTGTTAAAGTAAAAATATCTTTAAATACTTTTAAATATTTATCTATCACATCCGATTGTGCTTCAATAAACAAATCATCTGAAATGCTGTGAGAGCCATCATTAATCCAAGAAATTAGTGATCTAAATATCTCTTGCTCCTCTTTAGATGTGAACTTACTTATAAGATCATCATCCTTATATCCACCAAGCATTTTGAAATAGTTTTCAATAATTCGCCTCATAGTGTTTTGTATTGTCACGCTGGAATTATGTTCCTTATTCTTTAACTCATTCCACATCAACTCATAAGAAGTTTGGATTGGGTTTTTCATTAAGAATGGTTGAGCCGTAGAAACTTTATTATTTTTCCTTAAAATCCAATAGTTAGTTTGATTGTTTTCTTTAGTTCTACCATCTATAAAAGATACTTCCTTATGAAAATATACATTATGAGTTAAAAGAATGAGCTGTTTTATATTGCCAACATCATTTTTAATGTCTTTAATAATTTCTTTTATAAGGGTGCTAACCACAAACAGCACGTTACTATCGAGGCTTGAAATCGGGTCATCGACAACTAAAACTCTCTCATCAGTAATCGTTTCCTTATCAGTTGAGCCTTTAGCTAACTGTAGATAATATAGAAAAGTAATAAAAGTAATTTCCCCTTCACTTAATGTTGACTCAGCTAACTCTCCATCCTCTCTTTTTATTTGATAATGATTTTCACTCGATACAGATGGAACAATTTCAAAATTATCAAACCCATAATATTGTAACGTTTTGTTAATTTCATCAATGGTGGGTTGTATGCTGGTTACATTTTTTGTTAATTCTTTAATTTCATCATTCAGCAATTTATAAGAATTACGCTTTTCAATTACATCGCCATTTAAAGTAAAAATACCTTTTTCCAAGCCTGTAATTTTCTTAATGTATACCTCTATGTCCACCTTATTAGTTTCAACTACATACTTCCAGATAGACTGAATTAAACCACTTTTTTCTGCCTTATAGTTATTCACAATGTCATTGTGCTTTTTGATTTCAGTATTAGCACTTTCTATCAAATTTTTAATATTCTCTGACTGTTCTTTTGTAGACGTTAATTTAATGCTTCTACTTGGCTCTTTGGCTTTTTCAATAAGTAATAATTTGTTTGCATTAACCTGACTTAATAAAGTTTTCAAATATGCAGAGAACTTATCAATATCTAGCTTTGTTCCATCATTAGATTTTTGATTTGTTTCAATCTGAGTCCATTCATTAATGGCATTATCTGTAAACCTCCCGTATTCATCAATAAGTACGGTGATCTTTTTGATCGACGTTGTAAATGACTCGTCAAAGTAGCTCTCTAATTGATGTTTAAAGTCTTCTTCAATTGTGGGCTGCTGGCAAAAGGGGCAAGTTAGATTATCCTGTATATATGATCTACCTTGATTTACCCAATCATTAATATTTAACTTTTGAATTAGGTGGGAAATATTGACATCCGATTTTCCAATTATTTTGCTCCCCCAAATGTCATCTTCTTCAATGGTTATGATTTGATTGAAATCTACAATGTTCATTAATCCAATAGATTCAGGAGCTTTTCCAAATATAGTTTTGGATTTGTTTTTTAAATCATCAATTGCTTCCAACGGTAACGTATTAGTCTTAAACTCTGATAATAGCTTATTTTTAAAGCTCTCTTTTTGCATTAAACCTTGAAAAGCTTCCTTAAATTCCCCTTCATGTTTTTTATATATTTTTTTCCATACACTTTCCTTGAAAGAAAGCTCTTCATCTAACTTGGTTTTTTCTTGCTTTTCTAAAGTCTCTTTCTTTTTCGATCCATCGTCTTTTAATATGTTTAAACTTTTTTGTTTTTCTTCAATTAAAAGCACATCTTCTTTTGAAGCTTCCCCTAAAGTAAAAATTCCTTCTATTTTCCCCGTACCAAAATTATTTTCTCTGAATTTTTTATTATAAACCAAGCTATTTAATATTTGACCATGCTTCCATTGAAGGCTGCAATTTTTAAATGCCACATTAGCTTGCTCGGATGACAAATTGGAAATTGTTGTTTTTCCACTTCCGTTTGCTCCATAGATAAAATTTATCTTTTTTAAGTCACTTAGTTGAGTGCCTGTACTGTTATAACTTGCGGTATTTTTTATAAGAATATTTTCAATCATTTTTCATCCAGTGAAATGAGAAAGGTGAGTGTTTTTTTGCAGCTAACACCGCGGTGACTGGCGTGTTTGCCTTGGTAATGGAGTGCGAGCACGGACGATTACCAAGGCAAACATGCCAGTCGAACGCTTAGTTATTTAGGTTCTGGAGCCATGCGACAGATCCTTAATAACTGAGCTTTCGACTGGGCACCAGTCACCGCGGTGTTATTGAGGAACTGGAGCGCAGCTCCAGTTCCTCAATAACACCTAAATCAGCGCGCAGTTTAAAGGGGCGCGCTTTTTTGCTTCGCAAAAAACGTGAAGCTTTAAACTGTCCGCTGGATTTTTTTGTTAGCTTTTTTACTTTGACATTGTAAAAAAACCATCATCATTATTTTGCCCTATAACTGGCGCAACCTCTAAGATTGTTTTTCTAGTCAATTCCCGTGCTAGATTCTTATGCTCAAGTACAGAGCTAACATTTTCTATAATATTATTTCTAGTTTCCTCGTCTTTTGGGATTGGCAAAATTAACTCATTAATACGTCCACCAAGGGTATCTATAATATCCTGTGTAAACCGTTTGGAAAAAATTTGTTCTTTTACAATAGGACTTGTTAATACAGCCAACAATAAGAAAGGGTTTATTTTTTCTGAATTATTTGACCTTATTTTGTAAATATGGCTCTGATATACAATTTTTGTATCTAGACTTGTAACTATTGCACATGTACCAATAAGATAAGTTCCATCACGAACCATTAGAATGTCATTTTCCTGAACATCTTGTCTTTCTTTGTAATCTTCATAAGTTGTTTCTGAAAGGCCGTGTTTTGGATCTAATTTAATTTCCCAGTTTGCTATTTCAGATGTTCTAATAAAAGGTATTCGTCCAGTACCATATGCCAATTTACCCACTTCATGACCACTCGAAATACTTAATACGCCCTGCTTTACAAGATCACCAAATACCAACAAATCATGTGTCTTCTTTAGTTCTTTAAGTTTTTTTGAAGTTTCTGGATTATAATATTTTGGTAGATATATGTTATTTCTTATTTTAGCCTCATTAGTAACAAATCCCCAGTGATCATAAGTCAGTTTTCCTTTTTCCTGGTACTCTAGATATTTTGACAATATTCTTGGTAAGTCATCGTGGGGAATTGGTAGCCCTCGTGAATCATGCCCACACCACTTAGCAATTCCCATAAATATTTCATGGTCATAATTTTGGTTTGTCGGTGTTTTTTCAATGACTACAGCACAAGTTTTAGCGTGTGTATATGGCTGAAATAACTCTTCAGGCAAAGAGATAATTGCTTTAATCCTAGCAATTGATTTTATATACTGAACTATGTACCGATGAGATGGATTACAGAACATACTTTCTGGCGCAATGATACCAAGCCTTCCACCATCTTTAAGTAACTCTAAACATCTTTCAATAAATAAGATTTGAGGTGCTTGACCAGAATGTAATTTTTGCTGCTTTTCAAATAGATTATCTTCCTTGTTTAATGACCATTTATGACCTAAGTTAAATGAAGTAAGAATTTTAGTGTCATCAATTTTTAGTTTTTTTCCAAAAGGGGGGTTGGTAATAACAACATCAAAGTTTTTAAGTTGTATATGTTCACGAGCAAGATTATTCCATTGTTTATGATTCTCAAGGCTATTTTCACAAAAAACACCACCTCGTCCATCACCGATAATTGCCATATAGGCTTTAGCGACTTTACTAAGAAATGAGTCTTTATCAATACCTCTAATATTTTTAATTGCTATCTTCTGCTTTTCTGAAAATATTTCACTATCAGGCCAATTATATACTTCCCCTTTATCTTCTATCCGTTTCCATATATCTCTTGTTGCCTCTACGAGAAACCCGCCGCTACCACAAGCAGGGTCAATGATTTTATCTTCAATGTCTGGCGCTACAACATTAACTAAGAGTTTTACTACATTTCTTGGAGTGAAAAATTGACCTTGACCTCCTTTAAGAGATGGGCCGATAAATGTTTCAAACGCATCTGCTACAGCATCACGTTCACTGTCTATAATACAATATAATTGAAGTTCTCCAACCGCATAAGAAAGGCTTTTATCATCAAGTAAAATTTTATCATTGCTATCAATCACATCACCATATTGTTTTTTAACATTATCAAATATTCCTTGTATTCTAGTCCTTATTTGACTTGTTTTTTCTTCAAAACCTGCGCGAAACTTTACAGTATCATTTGGCTTAGTGAAACGTTCATCATATATCTTACAGAAAATTAGATTGATTATTTGTTGAGCAAATACTTCATCCCTAGTTATGCCCACCGCATTAGCTGCAAGGTAATTTCTAATCGTTCTGAAAACACTTTTTAGGTTATGTGATATTAACAGATCTTTTCTTTTATATAATCCTACGTCCTCAAGACGTTCTCCATATTTTGGAATATTAGGTATTTCATCGAAATATATTTTTCCCTTAGATTCCGTTTTCTTAAGAAATAATTTTTCATTTCCATTGAACCATACACCTAATCTTGCAGTTGAAAACCTAAGATAATCTTCTAGCTGTGTTCTTCCATCTTTTCTATTAGGTTTCTTACATTCGATAATGATTTGAATATTATCTTCTTTATGTTCGGATTTAGAAAAAATCCCAATATCTATTGGATACGCTTTTTTGGTATCTGAGGGTCTTGATTTTACTCTCCATTGTGGCTTCGTTTGGATGTGAGTTTTTGGATAACCATAATCTGTTACTAAGATCCTGGAATAGACTTGTACCGCTCCCACTTCTTCCGGTGTGGCGCGCACAGGTGCGCCACTAATAAAATCTTCTATATAACCTTCTTTTAGTTCCATTTAGTTGTCTCAATTTTTGCAAGCCCAAAACAATTGAGCGTAAATAATTTTCAAACCATTTTACATTGAGGCTAGAGAAGTATAAAGCACTGTATTTTTCGAGAAGCTAACACCAAATTCAGTGGCCGCTGGCAGGTATACGAAGAATTCTGCAAACACACTGAACTTTGATATAAAATGACCTTTGAAAAAAACTGCGCTGCCAGCGGTCGACTGGAATTTTTTGTTATGTGATTCTTTCAACAGGGAAAGAGTAAATCTTACCACCAGACATAGAGTTGATACTTAATAACACTTTATATAACACCAAAATTACAAACGATGAAATTGTTAAAATATCCATTACCATAGGCAACACCTCCGCTAATTTTTTGACAAAAAACACCTTAACCCCGCATCAGTCCGTAGACAAGTATTTAGTCGTTAGCTTCAAGAACCCCATGGGTGGCAAAACCGGGGGGGGGAGATCAACTTACCATTATTGTTAATATTATTCAAGATACTTTGAATATAACTAAGCGTATGAAATTCATTTTTTATTTCCTGTGCAATTTTTGGCAAACTTTTAACTAAAAATGTCTCTCCGAATTGAGAAACTAGGATGCTAATAGAAACTGTATCCAACTGACCTTTTTTTCTATGTAGTATTGTAGACTTCCTAATAAACTTATTACTTCTAAGATTCTCAACAACTTTTAGCAATTCATCAGAAAAACCTTGAGGGTCTGGGTAACTCTCCAATATATCAGTATTAACAAAATTATTTTTTGGAATAAGAAGCCTAAGTTTTTCTGTATTTATAACTTTACAATTAATAAATTGACACCCTGTTAATTTATTTTTATCAAAAATCGTTGCGGATATTATTGAATTAATAAATTTTGCATTAGTTAAATTACATTTTTTAAATAGTACCCCACGAATTAAACAGCCTTCAAAATTTACATTATACAGACTACAAAATTTAAACTTTGCACCTATAAATGAAGTGCTTTTGAAAGTAGAGTTTGAAAAATTCGATTTAAAGCTGCAAGATTTATTGAAATTCTTGAAAATAAAATTCTTATTTCTTACATCAAGGGAATTATAACTAAATGCGTACCTGTTTCTATCATTTGCAGTCATTACTTCCTCTATGTGGCATTCACATAACACCGCGGTGACTGGCGTGTTTGCCTTGGTAATGGAGTGCGAGCACGGACGATTACCAAGGCAAACACGCCAGTCACCGCGGCGTTATTGAGGAACTGGAGCGCAGCTCCAGTTCCTCAATAACAATCGCATCACTTGACGTAAAAAGCGTCACATTTTTTGCGAAGCAAAAAAATGTGACGCTTTTTACGTCAAGTGATGCGATTGTTAAGTGTTTGCAACATCGGGATTTGCCACAGAATTATGTAAAAAGAATGGTGTGTAGTTTGCTGCATTTAAACCACCGTCATGTACTGTGCCAAGGTCTTCGGGAGTTACATCCATAGTAGGCCAGATTTTATTGTGGCCAATAAACCTATCTAAGTTGAGCTTATTTAGCTCAAGGAATAAGTAATCCTGTGATTCACCTCGACTAACTCCAGAGGCCCAATATGAGAAAGAGCTAGCTATAATGTCAGAGACTTGTAATTGTAAGTATTTCTCTGAACTTGCAAATTTTAGCGACCTCCCCTTTAGAGGAAGGTTGTATTTTCTACGATCGTAGCCCAGCTCTATTTCATCTTGTGTCCAGTCCATAAATTGAGCGAATAAAAGCCTTTCTTTTTCTATGCTGTGAGAATCATCATGGATAATATGGAAACCTTTAGGGTATGCATTACCCCATTGGACACAGTGGCTAAACAATGCAGGTATAGAAGAATCCAAAGAAAATTTATCAATACCTTCAAGCGCATCATGGATACAATTCTTAGTACTCAAGATAAGCTCAACATCGCCTTTGAACTTCTGATTAGACGATGACTCTTTTACTTTTTCTACATCGGTGTAGAAATTATCAATATGTTCCTGCCCTTGCTCACGAATCATTACAACGAAAGATTTATACATATTTTGCACTAAATCTGTATCGCAGAATGACGGAAAACAGTAGTAGAGCATGTTTGATAACGCTGTGTTTCTTCCATTTAAGTAAAGATCTTCGCCCATCAAATGCATCATATGCTCAATAAGGAGATCTACGATCTTTGTTGTTATCATAAACTCTTTTAAGAAGATGTTAATTTTTATATTCTTAACATCAGCCAGCTTACTGCTCATGAGTCTAATAATACCATCTTGACCTGATTTTCTGCGCCGGAGATTCTTGAAATGAGCCTCGTGAGGTGATTTAGAGTCAACGAGATTAAGAAGCTGTTGAGCTTCTTCATTTGAAAACATACAACTAGCCAAAGAAAATACTGGTTGGTTAGGATCAAGCAGATTTGACCCTGTATTTCCTGATTCGTCAAAGTAAGTTGTTGGGATTTTTTGTTTTTCTTGCATTTCCATCGCCTGTTGCTGATTTCCTTTTCTCTTTTTTGCAGCTTTTTTTAGAGTCTCTCTTAGCTTTACTATTTCTACTCATACTATTCCTGACACTTAACTATTACTTCTAAAGTAACTTCGCCCTACCCACTCAATATAAACGAACTATTCCTTCCTATTTAAATTAAAGCTCAAATTAGCTCTATTTTTATAATAGGCAGGTAAATAACTATCATAATTCGATATTAGCGGGTAAATCAGGATAAATTGCCTTAGCATTTGATAGCTGAGTTTATCCACTAGGTAACATGATGTCAATAGCTGCTAATCGTAAACTCATAATAGTAGAAGCTGAAAATACAACGGCTGATACGACAAAAACACCTGAAATAACTCCCAAAATGTCTACTACAAATAACAATGCTACTAACATATCTTTTTAAGAGAACTATATATACCCAAGCTACTTGAAGATGCTCGCTTAATGGAACCGCGAGCTTTAGTCGAGGAATGCTTGATATGTGATTGCAGCGGCTGAAGACCGCTGTTCCATTTAGTTACAATCACGCATCTTCATTTATTTTGGGTATATGACACCGTGAATTTCTAAATCACTTGCAGTCAAATTAACTCTAAAAGTAAGGTTTTATGTGTACTTCAATCCCTGCCTTTAATATTGAGAATTAAAATATTTTCGAATTCTTCCAAACTAGATCACATAATTTACCCCTACCTCTACCCATTAATAAGGTATAATTTCAAGTTTTTTTACATCAAAATAATAATAAAGATTTTCAAGAGGATTTTATATGTGTTGGAGTGGTGAAGCATCCGCAGTTTTAGCCGCCGTTGGGCTAGGAACTGCAGCTTATGTTGCAATTAAAGGGGAGTCCAAAGAATTATGGATTCCATTAACTTATTTTGCATTAATGGAATTATTACAGGCTGCAACCTATGTTTATATAGATGATTGCGCCTCCCCGCAAAACCAAATATTAACGCTATTCGGTTATGTCCATATTGCTTTCCAGCCTTTCTTTGTCAACATGGTTGCCATGTATTTCATCCCAGAAAGCGTTAAATTGAAAATAAGAACTGCGGTTTATACTTTATGTGCTATCGCAGCTTTGACAATGATTGTAAAAATGTTCCCACTTGCATGGGCCGGTCTTTGTAATATTGGTCAAGAAGGTTTTTGTGGCACGGAAACCTGTTCGGTTTCTGGCGCATGGCACATCGCGTGGCAAATGCCATTAAATGGCCTAATGTCTGCTCCTGTTTCTTGGTTTCCTGGGTTTGAGTGGGGCTTACATGGCTTTATTTATATCATCATCGCTTTTATCTTGCCGCTACTTTATGGCTCTTGGCGCTTTGTAGGTTTCCATTATTTGGTTGGCCCTATGATTGCTGATATTGCAACTGATGACCCTAATGAGTTCTCAGCTGTTTGGTGTTTATTCTCGATTGCTTTATGCGTATCAGTTATTAAATCACCCATTAGAAAATATTTACATGTCAAAAGCTGGCCTGGATACAAACACACGGTTGCTGATTCACTATAGCTGTTAACTATCGCATAATTCAGCTCACTGTAGGGTGGGTTGAATAAAATGCTATGTTTTTAAGCACACAATGAAACCCATCATTAATCTCATATTTAATGATGGATTTCGCAAAAGCGCTCTACCCATCCTACTCAAAGGGTCAGCAGCAATTAATCTTAAAACTAAACTTATATTAACGAGACTTGTATGTGTTGGAGTGGTGAAGCATCGGCTGTTTTAGCTGTTATTGGGCTGGGAACAGCTGCGTATGTTGCAATTAAAGATGAATCCCCAGAGCTTTGGATTCCATTAACTTTCTTTGCATTAATGGAGTTATTGCAAGCGTTCACCTATGTCTATATAGATGACTGCAGTAATCCCACCAATCAGATACTCACGCTCTTTGGATATCTACATATTGCTTTTCAACCATTTTTTATCAACATGGTAGCGATGTATTTTATTCCTGAAAGTGTCAAACTTAAAATTAGAACTACGGTTTACACTTTATGTGCAGTTGCTGCTTTGGCAATGATTGTTAAAATGATGCCGTTTGCATGGGCTGGGCTTTGTACCATTGGTACTGAAGCGGTTTGTGGCGAACAAGTTTGCTCTACCTCTGGCGCATGGCATATTGCTTGGCAACTACCACTAAATGACCTGATGTCCCCCCCCAATGCTTGGCTACCTGGGTTTGAAGGCGGGTTACATGGTTTTGCTTATTTATGGATTGCCTTTTATTTGCCGTTCTTTTATGGATCTTACCGCTTTGTTTTATTTCATTGCTTAGTCGGCCCTTTATTATCAGATGCTTTAACTGATGATCCTAATGAGTTTGCAGCCGTTTGGTGTTTATTTTCGATTGCCTTATGTGTCTCTATTATTAAGTCGCCAATAAGAAAATACTTACATGTTAAGAAATGGCCTTTTTATAATCGTGTTGTGAGTGATTCTTTATAAATACTGATGTGTCAACACTTTTATGGACACAAAATTAAGCTGCTTTTAGCGACATTTCGTAATCAGCAGGTGACTTGTAATCATTCGCTGAATGACGTCGTTTACGGTTATAAAAAACCTCGATATATTCA
>JAJJBE010000245.1 GCA_020996635.1 Bathymodiolus brooksi methanotrophic gill symbiont | reverse complement strand
GCAGTGTTTTTTGCGTAGTTGAGTTGGATGCAGGACGAACTGGGGCTCCCATAAATCGCTCCGTGCTGAATGAAGATTGGCGATAGGACATCCCAATGTTTCATGAAGTAGGAATGGCGCGCCTATTTCTTTTGAACGTCCCTATGTTAAAATAAGAGGTTTTAATACTAGCCCCAAAGGTAGTCCTAAAATTAGTATTGATAAACCTTCTGTTTCATCACCAACAAATATAGAGATTAGTTTTAAGGCTGATGATGGTGCGGAAATAGATGTAGAGTCTTTAGAGGTTTTATATGGTTGGTTATCGCTAAATATAACAGACCGTATTAGAGAGCATGCAGAACTATCAGCTGAAGGGCTGATGGCTTCAAATGTAAGTCTTCCTGAAGGCGATCATACAATTAAAATTGTTATCAAAGACAATAAAGGCAGAGAAAGTGTCAAAGAGTTTTCAATTTCAATTGAAAACTAAAGTAGATTAAGGAACGTGCATGGAATAACATCCCGAAGTTATAACGCAGGATTTTTGTACCAGGAAGGTTGCTCTCATGAGGCGCATAGTTATTCTACGCAACGAATGAGAGCAGCCTTCCTGGGGCAAAAAGACTAGTTAGAAATCGGGAGATTGTTTCGTGCACGTTCCTAAAGCAACATGAGTAGAATACTGGGTTACGTTTGCCGCGCTACGCTTGCAAATCTAATCCAGTCTATATCCAAAATCAATGAAGATGCGTGGTTTTAACTAAACGGAACAGCGGTCTTTAGCAGCTGCAATCACACATCAAGCATTCTGCGACGAAAGATCACAGTTCCTTCAGCCTGCATCTTCAAAACACTTGTTAAAACTGCCGATTATCCCAGATATAGGTACTTTATATGTTAGCGCTATGCCTCTATTTGTAAAGTAAAAATCGCTTGAATATCGTCATTACAATAAAGGTCTGATTCTGTATAATTCTTGTTAATTTCAAAGTAAGCCAACTTTTAGTAGATAAAGTATCTATCTATATTTTATAGTTGTGGAAGAAAAATTTTAAATAGAAATAGGTTATTCAATGTCTACAGACACAATAAGTCCAATAGAAGTATTAGCACAGTATCGTTTTCATGTAACAGAACGTACTGAAAATGGCGTCGTGCCACAACCTTTAAATGCGGAGCAAGTTTCAGCCGTTGTTGAGTTAATCAAACAACCGCCCGCAGGCGAAGAAGATTTTATTTTGGATTTGATTACATATCGAGTACCTGCAGGCGTAGATGAAGCGGCTTATGTAAAAGCAGGTTTTTTAGCGGCAATTTCTAAAGGTGAAGCCAGTTCGCCTATTTTAAATGCAGAGCGCGCAACTGAATTATTAGGCACTATGTTAGGTGGTTATAACATAGAACCACTGGTCGATTTATTAGATAACAAAGCATTAGCACCCATTGCGGTGAAGGCTTTATCGCATACCTTATTAGTTTTTGATGCTTTTCATGATGTGCAAGAAAAAGCGCAAGCAGGAAATCAATTTGCAGAGCAAGTTGTAAAGTCTTGGGCTGATGCTGAATGGTTTACAGCAAAATCAGAAGTGGCTGAAAAAATGACGGTAACGGTATTTAAAGTGACCGGTGAAACTAATACCGATGATTTATCACCTGCACCTGATGCCTGGTCACGCCCTGATACTCCATTGCATGCACAAGCAATGCTTAAGATTCCACGTGATGGCATTAGCAATGCAGAGCAGCAAATTACTGAATTAAAAGAAAAAGGCTTTCCTGTTGCTTATGTGGGGGATGTTGTTGGCACAGGATCTTCGCGTAAATCAGCAACTAACTCAGTTTTATGGTTTACAGGGGATGATATTCCTTATGTACCGAATAAGCGCGGCGGTGGTGTTTGTATCGGTGGAAAAATTGCACCTATTTTCTTTAATACCATGGAAGATTCGGGTGCTTTACCCTTTGAGTGTGATGTAGAAAACTTAGCGATGGGCGATGTGATTGATATCTACCCTTACCAAGGTTTAGTAAAACGCCATGAGTCTGATGAACTCGTGTGTGAATTCTCACTGAAAACTGATGTATTACTGGATGAAGTGCGTGCTGGCGGGCGTATCCCGCTGATTATTGGTCGTGGCCTAACAGGTAGAGCGCGTAAAGCTTTAGGGCTTGATGCTTCAACTGACTTTGCACGTCCCGCAGATATCGAAAGTAGTAACAAAGGTTATACTTTAGCGCAAAAAATTGTGGGTAAAGCTTGTGGCGTAGAAGGTGTCCGTCCAAATACTTATTGTGAGCCGCACATGACGACAGTCGGTTCGCAGGATACTACTGGCCCAATGACACGTGATGAATTAAAAGATTTAGCATGTTTAGGTTTCTCTGCAGATTTAGTAATGCAGTCTTTTTGCCATACCGCTGCTTACCCTAAGCCCATTGATGTTGCGATGCAGCACAGCTTACCTGATTTCATTATGAACCGTGGCGGGGTTGCTTTACGCCCAGCGGATGGCATTATTCATTCATGGTTAAACCGTATGTTACTACCCGATACTGTGGGTACGGGCGGTGATTCTCATACGCGCTTTCCTATGGGAATTTCATTTCCTGCGGGTTCTGGTTTGGTTGCATTTGCTGCGGCAACGGGGGTGATGCCTTTAGATATGCCTGAGTCTGTTTTAGTACGCTTTAGTGGTGAGATGCAAACGGGGATCACTTTACGTGACTTAGTTAATGCCATCCCATTAGTGGCGATTGAAAAAGGCTTATTAACAGTAGAGAAAAAAGGTAAGAAAAATGTTTTTTCAGGTCGAATCCTAGAAATTGAAGGACTACCTGATTTAAAAGTAGAGCAAGCTTTTGAATTATCTGATGCTTCAGCTGAGCGTTCTGCGGCAGGTTGTACCATACGTTTAGGTGATGCGCCTATTTGTGAATACATGAATTCAAATGTCACCATGCTGAAATGGATGATTGCAGAAGGCTATGGCGATGTGCGTACTATTGAACGCCGTATTAAAGATATGCAAGCTTGGTTAGCTAAGCCTGAATTAATGCAGCCAGATGCAGATGCGGAATATCATACAATTTTAGACATTGACCTTAACAGCATTAAAGAACCAATTATGGCCTGCCCAAATGACCCTGATGATGTGAAAACTTTAGCGGACGTTGCAGGTACTAAAATTGATGAAGTCTTTTTAGGATCGTGTATGACTAATATCGGTCACTTTCGTGCAGCAGGCAAGTTATTAGAAAAAGAGGAAGGGCAATTACCAACGCAGCTTTGGGTTTCTCCTCCAACAAAAATGGACCAAGCACAATTAACTGAGGAAGGTTATTACAGCACCTTTGGTAAATCAGGCGCTCGTATGGAAATGCCAGGTTGTTCTTTATGTATGGGGAACCAAGCACGCGTTGCAGATAATGCCACGGTTGTTTCGACTTCAACTCGTAACTTCCCAAACCGTTTAGGCAATAATGCTAATGTGTATTTAGGTTCTGCTGAATTAGCGGCGGTGTGTTCTATTTTGGGTAAAATTCCCACCAATGAAGAATATATGGCTTATGTTAGTAAAATTGCTGATAGTGCTGAAGATACTTATCGTTATTTGAACTTTGATCAAATGAAAAGCTATCAAGATAAAGCGGATTCTGTAGAGCTATAAGCATAGGTAGTTTCTGTATGCTGGGTTGCGTTTCCTCTCGTTCCCATGGGCTCTGTGGGAATGCAGTTCTGGCGCGCTGCGCCATATAAGGTACTTTCTTTACAGGCGCAGCGCGCCTAAATGGCATTCCCACGCGGCGCGAGGGAACGAGAGTCTTTTTAAAACCCAACAATACTAAGTCGTTACAAAATGAGCAGAAGTTTTCTATGAGCTATAAATTAAAATTATTATTACTGGTTAGCCTACTCGGCTATCAAAATACGCTATTAGCCGCAAAACGTGTGGCTTTGGTGATTGGTAACAGTAACTATCTGTCCTTAAACACTCTTGCAACCCCCCGTAACGATGCCACTGCCATTGCTGAAAAACTCAATAAACTGGGTTTTAAACTCATGTCTGCGGATGGGCGTTTAGGGAATAAAGCGGTACTTAATGTTAAAGAAGACCAATTTAGCCAGCAGGCAAACAAAGCGGAAGTTGCGATGGTTTATTATGCCGGGCATGGCATGCAATTTGGTTCAGAATCTTTTTTATTGCCTGTTGATGTACAAAAAACCAATATCAAACTGATACAGCGGCATGCGATCAGCTTAGAAGAACTTTTAAGATCCTTAGATGGCAAAGCCGATTTAACGATTGCTGTTTTTGATGCCTGTCGTGAAATTCCCGAACTAGAAGCGGCGATTACTAAAGCGACACGTAGTTCAGGGTTAAGCAAAGCGGCTTATCGTGGTTTACAGCTAGTAAAAAGTAAAGGCCGCAGTCGTGTCATTGCTTATTCCGGTGCGGCAGGGCAATTAGTTGCAGATGGCAGTGGTAGCAATAGCACTTATACAAAAGTGCTGTTAAAACAACTAAGTCAACCGGGTGTTGAAGTCGGTGATTTATTTCGTAAGGTGGCTTATGAATTTGGCAAGCAACACCAAGGGTAGCAACCCGAAGTATTAATACAAGGGGTTCCTCCACAAACTTATTATTTTTCACCTAAAATGAATGCCCCCGTTTATAACTGATGTTACGCACCCTAATGATATTTCCATTAAAATAGTAGGCTATGAAAACACCTGATATTTTTGACTTATACACCGATTACCTGATCACTTCATTTAGCTATACAACAGCGACAGGCTT
>JAJJBE010000209.1 GCA_020996635.1 Bathymodiolus brooksi methanotrophic gill symbiont | reverse complement strand
GCCTAAAACAGTGGGTAGAAATTGAGAACTTTTCAGGCAAATCTGTTTTGTCAATTCAGCAAGATTTTTATGCCAAAATAGTTGCCTCAAATTTAACCGCTTTGATGGAAATAGCCGCACAAAAAAAGTGGATAAAAGAACTCACGATTTAGAGTTAAATTACCAAGTAAATTCAGCCCAAGCTTTGTCAAAAATGAAGCATCGACTCGTTACTTTTATTCTTGATGCACACAAGGACATTTTGCAAAGAATTGAACAAGTTATTGACTATATTTCTGTCACTATAGAAGCCCTTAGAGTTGGGCGGTCTGCGCCGAGAGCATTAAAGAGCTTTAAGAATGATATTCATTTTTCAGCCTATAAAAGCTCTTTGTAATTAATTAGTTACGCTTAACTTACTGGCATTGGGGATTGCCCCTACGATGACAACTCACATCTTAGAATAATTATGCCTTGTTACTTAGGCGTAACATCAGTTAACTAAATGGAACAGCGGTCTTCAGCCGCTGCAATCACATATCAAGCATTCCGTGACTAAAGCTCGCAGTTCTATTAAGCCAGCATCTTCAATGTACATGGGAAAATGGGCAGCTTGCCCATTCAGGGGCTGGCTGCCCCTGCTCCCAGAGGATTGCTATGTCCATGATTTTATTTAGCCGATTTTTGCCAGTACTTAGGATGCTTTCTTTATAAGATATGCTGAGGAACGAAGCGCATCTTGTCCGCATAGCTTAGTGTAATGCGCTTCCCAAGGTCAGCACATCCTATCAATTAGTTAATTGTCATCAAAATTCTTCTTATTTTCTTAAATTGATAATTGCTGTATTTTTAATGCCCATTAATAATAGCAGCGCCAATATTGTAGCCAAAGCAGTCGGCATTAAATAAAAATTTTGCTGATAAAAGGTCGGCTTTGGTTCTTGCATATAAGGCACTTTATACAAGCCATACCATTGTTTTTTCATGGGGGATTCTTCCAGTACTTCACCTGAAGCCAGTACCACCGTAGAAATCCCCGTGTTTGTTGCACGTATTAAGGGACGGCGAATTTCTACAGCACGCGCTAAAGTCATTACTTTATGCTGATACGGCTCTTGCCATGTGCCATACCAAGAATCATTAGTGACATTAACAATAAATTGCGCACCTAAGTCAGCGAGTGATTTACTAAACTCAGGAAAGAGGCTCTCATAACAAATTTGTGCGCCTATTTTATAGTCATTTAAGTGCAACAATTCATTGGGACCATTTCCGTGGCCAAAATCACCTACCATTGGCATCAATTCCCGCAAGATAGGGAATTTATCTTCCCAAGGGATATACTCGCCCAACGCTAATAAAGTCGACTTACTGTAATAATTTGGCTGCACTGCTCCTTGCGCATCTAATACAAATAAAGAATTGGTAATTCGGCCTGTAGAAGCTTGTTTGGCATAAGATCCTGTTATAAGTGGTACTTTACTTGCATGTACTGATTTAATTAATTTTTGCGCGTAATAGTTATTATTCTCACTATTTTTTGTGCTTAATACTGAGGGAAATGCGGTTTCAGACCATAAGACAAAATCAACATTTTGATCTTTATATTCATTTAAGCCTGCTTTTGTGAGCATTTGGTATTGGTGAATAATATCCGCATAGCCACCTCGGCCAAACTGAGCGGCTACTTTTTGCGCATTACCAATATTGGCTTGTATTAATAAAACATTAAATGAACTATCGGGTATTTGTAACCACGCTTTAGTATTTAAGCCCCAAACGTTTAATAATGAAAACACGATAACGACTCGCATTAATAAAGCTTTGCCGCGCTTATTACTACGCTGCTGCCAGGCAAAATAAAGCGGAACATTGGCTAAAATAGTCAACATACTAAGACCGCTAAAGCCAATATATTCAGCGACATGATAAAGCGGCAGTTCTGCCCCATACCATGAATAGCCTAAATTCCACTTAAATAGCATCGGTAATAGCCACAACAATAATGCTGTCAGCAAGCCCATCACTAGGATGGAACTGCGTTCTTGATATAGCCCGCATTGTCGCCCTAAAAACCACAACAAGCCTGATAATGGCACAAAAAGGTGTGCAATCAATGCAAATAACACCATGCCGCCAGCTGCGCCTATCCAAGGTAAATGCGCAAACTCATGTAATAAATAAGTGACCCAGTTAAATCCAATGAGGGTAAAAACAAAAGTCGCTAATACTCCGCTTAAAATAACGGGCTTTAAGCGTGTTTGCTGCGCCCAAAAAATCCAGAGAGGAATAAACCCAAACAATAATGCCCAAGGGGGGAATGGAATATAGCTAGTGCCAATAAAAAAACCCGATAAAACGGGCAGAAACCAAGGGTTACGGAAATTAAATGTCATGTATAGCGGGAGTGTGAAATGATTTAAAGTGGATAGTCGCTTATTTTTTATCTAGCTCAGTTAAGCGTTGCTCTAATTCAAGCACTTTCTGAGTTAACTTTTTAACCTTTCCAAGTAAAGCAGGTAATTTAGGAATACTAGCTAGTTCTCGCATCACTTGTTTAATGGGTCTATTGGGTGCCCCCCAAACAACTTGATTGGGCTGTACATCTTTAGAAATACCTGTTCGTGCCGCAGCCGTAGAGCCATCACCCATAGTAATATGGTCTGCAATTCCCACCTGCCCCGCCAAAGTAACACGCTTCCCTAAAGTCACACTGCCTGATAAACCGACATGAGAAACAATAATACAATGCTCGCCAATATCGTTGTTATGTGCAATTTGTACTAGATTATCAATTTTTGTGCCTTTACCAATTCGGGTCATTCCAAAAGTGGCTCTATCAATGCAAACATTACAGCCAATTTCAACATTATCTTCAATAATAACGCCACCTAATTGAGGTACTTTTTTCTGTTTTTCACCATCCCAATAATAACCAAAACCATCACCGCCGATGACTGTACCCGCATGGATAATGACATTATTGCCAAGCGTCACTTTCGATAAAAGTGTGACATTCGGCCCTATACGGCAAGCTTCACCAATAACAACATCATGAGCAATATGTGTATTGGAATCGATCGATGTGCCTTTACCTATACTAACATTTTCTTGAATGCTAGCTTGTGCGCCAATGGCGACATCATCAGCTAAAGTCACCTGCTTTTCTGAAATAACCGCTGAAGCATGAATGCCTGAGAATTTAAGGCTGTTATCTTCAAATAACATCATAATGCCAATAAAAACTTCTTTAGGTTTATCTACCTTAAGAATATTTTTACCAGCTAAATCAGGAAAACTTTTAGGGACTAATAAAATGGATGCCGCACTTTTTTCTGCTGCGGCTAAATACTTATCATTTTCTGCAAAAGATATTTCACCAGTCATTGCTAAATCTAATGAGTTAACCGCCTGTACAACAACATTAGCATCCCCCACTAAATCTCCACCGACATGCTGCTGTATATCCGTTAAGCGCATTTGCATATTATTTCCCTTTAATTTACTTTAATTAAACCAATTAAAAATAAGATTTCTACCACTAATCACGGCTCTATCATTATCAAACAACTGAGTATCTATCTCTATTGGGGTATTTTTCACATCAGCCAAAAAATCATGTAAAGCACTAGAAAAACTAGGTTTCTGTGATTTTTTCAAGCTAACTCGCTCAATTTTATTCTTTAAAAAAAGGCTAAAATCTAAAATCTCCTGCTGCTTTTCTACAGGTAGATGCTGTACAGTCTGCAATATATTTTCTTCAATATATGTCATTTGCATTTCATTCACCCTAAGTCCAACTTTTCTTAAACGCCGCCACTAACTCTATCGCTTGCTGTTTATAATTTTTTTCTTCAGTATCATTTAAATCCATCCAGCGTAGGCGATTAGCATTAGCAACCACGGTTACGGAAGACATCGCCATCGCAGCACCCGCAATCATAGGACTTAATAGAATACCGAATACCGGATACAACAAACCCGCTGCAATTGGGATGCTCATTGAGTTATAAATAAACGCACCAAATAAATTCTGTTTAATATTTTTAACCGTTGCTTTCGATAGTAAAATCGCTTCCGGCACTTTTAATAAAGAACCTTGTAAAATAACAATATCGGCACTTTCAATCGCAACATCCGTTCCTGTTCCTATCGCAATCCCTACATTGGCTTGTGCTAAAGCAGGCGCGTCATTAATACCATCCCCGACCATACCAACTACCAAGCCTTCTGCTTGTAACTCTTTAACAATGGCAGCTTTATCTTCAGGTAATACTTGTGCTTTTATTTCAGAAATACCCGCTTTATCCGCAATGGCTTGTGCTGTGGCTGTATTATCTCCCGTTACCATTAAGATACGCACACCTTGTTTCTTTAAAGCACTAATTGCTTCTGAAGAATCTTTTTTGATGGGGTCAGCAACAGCAATAATACCTGCTACTTTTTTATCAACCGCTAATAACATAGGCGTTTGGCCTTGCTCGGCTAAATACTGCATCCGTGCTGTAAAGTCATCATAAGCAACGCCTTGCTCTTGCATTAATGCCGCATTGCCAAATAAAACTGCTTTTTCTTTGAGCATCGCAGAAACACCATGTCCTGCTACTGCAGTAAATTTTTTCGCACGAGTTAGTTTTAATGATTTATCCGCTGCTGCTTGCATAATCGCATCAGCTAATGGATGCTCTGAACCTTTTTCTATGCTTGCTGCTAATTGTAAAACTTCATCTTGTGTATAACTACCCAGCGCTTCAATCATAGAAACCGTTGGTCTGCCTTCTGTGATGGTTCCTGTTTTATCGACCACCAAACAATTAATAGTACCTGCTACCTGCAAAGCTTCACCGTTACGGATCAAAATACCTGCTTGCGCTGAACGCCCAACGGCTACCATTACCGAAATAGGTGTTGCTAATCCTAATGCACAAGGGCATGCAATCACTAACACTGTCATTGCCGTTACAAAGGCATAACCTAATGATGGCTCTGGGCCAAAGCTATACCAAATGATAAATATAAAGACTGCAATTGAAACAACAACAGGGACAAAAATACTGGCGATTTTATCAGCTAATTTTGCGAGCTCTGGTTTACTACCTTGTGCTAGGCGTACCGATTTAATAATTTGCGCTAATGCGGTATCTCGTCCGATACGTGTTGCGGTATATAAAAAACTGCCTTTTTGGTTCATTGTTCCTGCTGCAACCTTTGCACCTTTCGCTTTTTCTACCGGTAATGATTCACCCGTTAACATCGATTCATCAACACTAGAATGGCCTTCAATTAAAACGCCATCAACCGCAATTTTCTCACCCGGTCTTACCCGTAAAGTCTCACCTAAGCCGACTTCTTCAATTGGAATATCTAATTCAATACCTTCACGCACCACTCGTGCTGTGCGTGGTTGCAAACCAATTAGCGCACGGATTGCACTGGATGTTTTCCCACGTGCTTTGGTTTCTAAAGCCCCTCCTAAATTAATAAAAGCAAGAATAATGATCGATGCTTCAAAGTAGGCATGTGTAGAAAGTGAAGGTAAATAATCTGCATAATCTATAACGACACAAGAATAAAGCCATGCAGAACCAGTACCTAAGGCAATCAAGGTATCCATATTTGCTTGACCAGCCTTTAAGGACTTAACCGCACCAACAAAAAAGTGTCCACCTGAATAATATAAAATCCATAATGTTAACAATGCAATTTCAGGCCAAAACCAGCTTCCTGTTTCTGAACCTATATCGGGTACACCACCAAAATGCCCCATAATCATTAAAGGAATACCAACAACACCTGCGACTGCCGCTTTACGTATTAATTTTTTATAGCGTTGAAGCTCTAATTCCTCTTGCTCTGATGGATCTTCAAAACCCTCCATCACCGCGCCGTCATAACCTGAATCTTGTAAGGCTTTTTTCAGTAAATCAGGGTCAGCATCGCCGTGTACTATCGCTGAATGATCGGCTAAATTAACTTCAACTGAAATCACGCCGGCAACAGCACTTAATGCAGTTTCCACAGGGGCAACGCAACCAGCACAGCGCATACCTAAAATAGACAAACGCATTTCAGTTTGTTCTTGCTCTGAATCTTGAGGGGAATTTTCTTCACTCATCGCTATTCTCTCTATTAGTTAGGCTGCTAATGCCTGTATTTATCTGTTATAGCTCATTTAATCTTGTACTGTAAAACCTGCATTTTCAATACAATCAATAATGTCATCTTCTTCAATTACGTTACCATCAAACTCTACTTCTACTTCATTTTCAGTATGACTAGCCATCACTTTTAGTACGCCATCTTCTGCCATCAACTTATCTGTTACCGTTTTTTCACAACCGCCACACTTCATCTCTGTTACTGTTAGTTTTACGCTATCTGTCATAATTGAGTCCTTAATATAAGTAAATAATAAAATAACTTCTTATCATACTCGACTCATAAACAATAATCATGATATAAATTCAGCAACTTTAACTTATTTTCACCAATAAACCTTATGCTTATTTCTCGACTTCTTTTGCTTTTCTCGATTATTATATCACCCGTTATTTCTGCAGAAAACTTAACTAATCTTAATACCAGCGAAGTGAAAGAAAAGATCAATGCAGGCGCTTTAGTGATTGATATACGCACAGCTCAAGAATGGCAACAAACAGGACTTATTCCTGGTAGCCACCCACTTAATTTTTTTGATAAAAATGGAAAATCTGACCCTGACAAGTGGATTAGTACTCTACAATCACTTAAAACATCAGAAGACCAGGAGGTTATTCTAGTTTGTCACTCAGGAAGCCGCAGTGGCCGTGTAGGCACATATTTAAGTAGCCGGCTTAATATGTCGCATATTTCTCATTTATCAACTGGAATATCTTCGTGGTTACGTGAAAAACGCAGCACTCAACCTACTTGTACTATTAGCAAAACTTGTTAAATTATGTCATTTAAAACTCTTACCTACCAAAGCATTGCCCTTGCAGGTGTAGCTCAATCCGTTTATTTAGTTCACCAACTTGCAACAGCCGGTAAAGCGGATACTGAAGCATTTAAAACGAGCATTGCAAGCCTATTAATTTTTGACGTGGATAATCCTGTTGATATTTATGGTGGACTTGCAGGTGTAAAAACCGGCTTACAACAATTACAAAAACAGCTCAGTACCAACCACTTAACCAACCCTGATCAGGCAAGATATGCTGCATCATTAGTTTTTTTAGAAAGTAAATTTTCTGAATACCCTGATATGCAAACCAAGGTGCACAACAAATTAGAAGTGGCTCATGGCCAAAGTGAGCATTTTGGCGCAACCCATGAAAATGTATTGGCAAATATGGCTGATATTTATCATACAACCGTTAGCACATTAGCCCCAAGAATTATGGTTAATGGCGACCCTTCTTACCTTTCTTCACCTGAAATTATTAATAAAATTCGCAGTCTATTATTAACAGGAATACGCTCGACCATGCTTTGGAAGCAATGTGGTGGTAGCCGTTGGCGTTTTTTATTCTTTAGACAAAAAATGCTAATTGAAGTAGAATTTTTATTAGCCGAGCTAGAAAAACAAGAAGCAAACTAGATAGGCCAGCTTACTCTTTTGTTTTTAAGGTATTAAAATACTTCGCACCTAAGCATAATTAATGGTAAGCATAAAGCAATGGAAAATTCAATAAAAAATATTTATGAAGAGTTAAATAACACCCTAAACAGCTTTTCATTTATCGATAGATATCGCCTTTCACAAACAGCTTTTATTCGCAATCGTACCCTCAGTTTTCCAACGTTAATCCTCTATTTACTTAACCTTAGAAAGCACTCAAATCAAACAGAACTAGACCAATTTTTCAAGGTGATTAATAAAGAAAAAGAAGCCTCTCAAGTGGTTACAAAATCCGCCTTTTTTCAAGCCAGAAAACAGCTTTCTTACAAAGCGTTTATTGAGCTTAATCGACAAATAATAGACACTACTTACAAGTCGTATGATCACTTAAAAACATGGCGTGGTTTTCGCCTTTGTGCCGTTGATGGAAGCTCAATTCGCCTCCCAAATACGCCTGACATTACGGCACATTTTGGCGTTCACAAAGGGCGTAAAGAGCAAG
>JAJJBE010000166.1 GCA_020996635.1 Bathymodiolus brooksi methanotrophic gill symbiont | reverse complement strand
GCCTGACAAGCCTGTCGCTGTTGTATAGCTAAATGAAGTGATCAGGTAATCGGTGTATAAGTCAAAAATATCAGGTGTTTTCATAGCCTACTATTTTAATGGAAATATCATTAGGGTGCGTAACATTAGTTATTTAAGGAATGTGCACAGAATAACTTCGGGATGTTATTCTGTGCACATTTCTAAGCAAAAACATAAGCTAGAAAATTAGATTTATTCGAGCTTATGATTAATGTTCATTAAAAAGGTTGATCTATTAAGTGTTATAAGTGCGTTCTATGTATTTTTCAACAATTTCTTGAAACTCTTCTGCAATTTTATCGCCTTTTAAGGTTACTGTTTTTAAGCCATCTTCATAAACAGGAGCAACGGGTGTTTCACCGGTGCCTGGTAAACTAATACCAATATTAGCATTTTTACTTTCACCTGGGCCGTTAACAACACAACCCATAACTGCGACTTCCATATTTTCTACCCCGATATATTTACCGCGCCAGATAGGCATTTGTTCGCGTAAAAAGGCTTGGATGTCCATTGCTAAATGCTGGAAGTACTCACTGGATGTACGGCCACAACCAGGACAAGCAATAACCATGGGTGTAAAAGCACGAAAGCCCATTGTTTGTAAAATTTCTTGGCCAACAATCACTTCTTTTGTACGTGCAGTACCTGGCTCAGGCGTTAAAGAAATACGGATGGTATCGCCTATGCCTTGTTGCATTAAAACAGAAAGGGCAGCCGATGAAGCAACAATTCCTTTAGAGCCAATACCTGCTTCGGTTAAGCCTAAGTGTAAAGCATAATCACAGCGGGCAGATAATTTCTGATAGATGCTGATTAATTCTTGTACATTACTGATTTTGCAAGAAAGTAAAATTTTATCTTTTCCTAAACCGTAAGATTCAGCAGCGGCTGCACTTTCTAAGGCAGAAACAATAATCGCCTCTTGGGTAACGATATTTAATTCATCAGGTTCTGCTTTTGCTCTGTTTTCGTCTAATAAACGAGTTAGGACAGATTGATCTAAGCTGCCGCCATTAACACCAATACGAACAGGTTTGTTGTATTTGACAGCGCATTCAATCATTTGTTGGAATTGTGCATCTTTTTTAGCACCTTTACCGACATTACCTGGGTTAATTCTAAATTTCCCTAAAGCTTGCGCACATTCAGGAAAATTTTCTAAAAGTTTATGTCCATTAAAATGAAAGTCACCGACTAATGGAACGGAATAACCTGCTGCATCAAGTTGTTTACGAATTTCAGGCACAGCTTGAGCAGCGGCTTCATTATTAACGGTGATGCGAACAAGTTCTGATCCGGCATCAGCAAGTTCTTTAACTTGTTTTACAGTGCCTGCAATATCAGCAGTATCTGTATTAGTCATAGATTGGATGACAATAGGAGCGCCACCGCCAACTTTTACATTTCCAATAAGAACTTGTTGAGTCATTTTTCTAGAACTAATCGACATAGGAGTGATTTTTTACCGTAATTACAATTGTGATCAAGTATATAGGAAGCGTGATAAAAAAAATAGAGATTGAAAACTGAAAAATAGTTTATTTACTTGCTAAACCATATTTTTGTATGCGGTAAAGCAAGGTATCACGAGACAAGCCTAATAAACGTGCGGATTTAGCACGATTACCATTGGTGCGCTCTAAGGCTTGGTGAATAAGGTCTGCTTCTAGATTATCTAAATTTAGCCCCAATTCAGGTAAGTTGAAAGTAGTATCATCATTGTTATTTGCTGTTTTTGTCGCAAAAAATTCATGGGGAAAGTTTTCTGCATCAATATCTTGATCCGATAATAAAATAGCGGTGCGCTCACATAGATTTCGTAATTCTCTAATATTTCCTGGCCATGAGTAATTTTGTAATATCTTTAAAGCTTGTTTACTAAATTTTGGTGCTGATATGGTATGTGTTTCTGAGAAATGTGCCTGAAAATGTTTAATGAGGTGTTCGATATCCTCAACTCTTTCTCTTAAGGCGGGAATTTCTAAAGGAATTACATTTAAGCGAAAATATAAATCCTCTCTAAATTCATTTTTAGCAATCGCTTTCTGTAAGTCACAGTTTGTTGCGGAAATGATACGCACATCAACTCTATAAGGCTTTGTTTCCCCAACAGCTAAGCATTCCCCATTTTCTAAAAAACGTAATAATTTTGCTTGAATGGATAAAGTTAGGGAGTTCACTTCATCTAAAAATAAAGTGCCACCATCTGCCGCTTGGAAGATACCTATTTTGTTTGCGCTTGCTCCTGTAAATGCGCCTTTTTTATGACCAAATAACTCAGATTCAATAAGTGACTCAGGTAATGCAGCACAGTTTAAAGTGATGAAAGCTTTATCTGCACGCTGGCTATCTTTTTGTATTGCTTGTGCTAGAACTTCTTTTCCGGTTCCAGTTTCCCCCTTGATTAATACAGTAACATCAGTGGCAGAAACCATTCTAGCACTACGTAATACATTATCAAATACAGGGGTATGGCTTATGATGTCATTAAAAAAACTCATAAACTAATCACCGCGATAACAACTAATAACATGCCAATAATTTGTTTTGCGGTATGTAAATTGGAAATTCGGCTAATAAAGCTACTGACCATTCCTGTGCCAAAAACGGCTGGTAAAGTACCTAATCCAAAAGCTAACATAGAAAACATACTAGTATATATATTCCCTGTGGTTGCTGCTAAAGCAAGAGCTGTATATACCAAACCACAAGGAATCCAACCCCAAACCATGCCAAATAAAAATGCCTGTTTTAAATGAGCAACAGGAATAAGTTTTCTGCCATAAGGTTCGATGAATTTCCAAAAGCGCGAGCCTGTTTTTTCGATATATACAAAGTTAGGAAACCAACCAGCAATATAGAAACCAGCACCAATGGTAATTAAAGAAGAAAGGATTTGTAGATATCGGTGGCTATGTTCTTCACCAAGGGGGGCAGTAATGATAGATTCTAAAAAGCCAATAATTAAGCCAGCTAAAACATAGCTAAAAATTCGCCCAAAGTTATAACTTAATACAAAAGCCGTCATTTGTGATTTATTAGCACGAACTTCAGGTTTTAGGCTAAAAGATAAAGTGCCAATAATAGAGCCACACATAGAAACGCAGTGCAAACTGCTGGAGAGGCCGATAAGAAAGGCAATGAAAATAGGGGGGCTAATAAATTCAGTAATAATCATAATGCGCACATCGTAGCATGAAAGATTAATAAAGCGACAAGCCTTGTTTTTACAGGGTTTACAGGGGTGTTATATCACTTAATCAAGTGTGTTATATAACATAGTTTAATTTATTGTGTTGTGTTTCAGCGATGGTGGGTGTCAGTAATTAGTTGATAAAGCTAAATATTTATTTTATGGATTAATAATTGCTAGTATATTAAAAAATATAAAGCTAAGGAGCGTTTTTTGAAAACCAAGTTAAGTATTGCTATCGCAACCGTATTGTCACTGCCATCAATAGTTTATGCAGATACAGAGCAACTAACCACCATTGTTGTTGAAGGAAGTGGGAGCCGCCCAGGCGCAATGGCGCTGGCACCTGATTCATCTGGCTTAAAAGATACCGCTGCACTGTTAGAAAAAGTACCGGGTGCTAATATTAATCGTAATGGGCCATTAACAGGGATTCCTTTTTATAGAGGGATGGCAGGACCAAGAATTAATGTCACAATTGATGGTGCAAACATGAAAGAAGTTGGACCTAACTCTATGGATCCTTCTTTAAGCCATGTACCAGCCGCTTTAACGGAATCATTAACGGTATATCGAGGTATTGCACCGGTTAGTAGTGGTATTGATACGATTGGTGGTTCTATGAAAATGGAATCTAAAAAAGGTAGCTTTGCTGAAGGTGATAAAAAATACGAATTTGATGGTGCATTATCAACTGGGTATAGCTCGGTTGATGGTGGTTATTATGTCGCTGGTTTTAGCTCAATAGCGAATGATAATCATAAGATTCATATCGGTGCGACGAAAGAAGAAGGCAATGATTATAAATATGCCGATGGCACTGTTAGACCGAGTGATTATGATCGTCAAGCATTAATTGTCGGGTATGAATACCAAAATAAAGGCCATGAATTTGGTTTTAATTTTACTGACAATAATACCAATAATTCAGGTACGCCGGCCTTACCGATGGATATTGGCTATATAGATGGTGGCTTGTATAATTTTAACTATAACTGGGATATGGGTAATGGTTATAAATTAGAGACTGATTTTTATTATCAGAATATGTCTCATTTTATGAGCAATTATGAATCCCGTACGCCAAGGAATATGACAATGCCTAACGGTATGGTCATGCCTATGTATATGGATAATACGACAACAGTCCAAGGTGGAGGTTGGGATATAGCGATGACTATTCCTATGGGATCAGGTGATTTAAAAGTGGGTTTTACGGGTGATAAATCTAACCATGAAGCTGATATGAGAGGGACTATGGGAGCACCTCCTCCTACAATGATGACTCAGAATACAGCGATTTTTAATGGTATAGAGCGTTCTCGTTATAGTTTTTTTGGTGAATGGAAATCAGACCTTACTAATAAGTTATCAACTGAGTTGGGTATGCGTTACACCTATACAAACTCCATTTCAGGGGATGTGAGCACAGAAAATCCAATGATGAAGCCTATGGCGGATGCGTTTAACGGAAAAAACCGTGACAAAGACTTTCATGGTGTTGATTTAGTTGCAATATTACGTTATGCGGCAAGAGATGATTTGGATCTGGAAATTGGCTTTGCAAGAAAAACAAGAGCGCCGAGCTATCAAGAGTTGTATATATGGGCGCCAGCGGAAGCAACCTCTGGTTTAGCTGATGGTCGAACTTATGTCGGTAATCTAGATTTAAAATTAGAAACAGCCTACCAATTTGAATTTGGTATGGATTGGCATACAGATAGTGCGTATTTTGCACCACGTGCATTTTATCATTATGTCAATGATTATATACAAGGATCCGAACATCCAAGCATGTTAAGCAATCAACTTCGTTGCCCTACATCAAGCCCATGTCCTGTTCTGCAGTTTAATAATACTGATGCACATATTTATGGTGTTGATTTAGAAGCAGGCTATGTGTTTACTGACAACTGGCGTGTAGATGGTGGTTTGAATTATGCAGGTGGTCGCCAGGCGAATGGCGGTGGAAATTTATATCGTATGGCTCCATTTAATGCGCGCGTACAGGTAACGGCTGAATATTTCGGTGTTATGGCTTCAGTTGAAGGGGTTGGATATGCAGCACAGAAAAAAGTAGCAACTTATAACAATGAGGAAGCAACTGATGGCTATGGTGTGATGAATCTAAGAGCTAACTATGAAGCTTTTGATGGTTTTATTATTGGAGCAGGTATAGAAAACTTGATTGACTCTGTTAATGAAAATCATTTAGGTGGTTATAGCCGTCCTCAAAGTCAGGATTCAGATGTTGCTCAAGGGGATAGATTACCAATGCCAGGGCGTAACTATTATGCAACTTTAACTTATCAGTGGTAATGAAAAGTAGAATGAGCTAAAAAAGCGGGCAGTTTGCCCGTTTTTTTTGCGTAAAAATTAAGGAGTAGATGGCCTTATCTTTAATGAAATAGGTGATATGCCGTACTTTTATTGTTTTGTAAAAAAGTTTATAGTGAGTGTCTTTGATAAATCAAAGACTTAGGTATGGCATGAAAAGTGCTTTAATTTATGGTTCTTACCATTGTATTTTTTGAGAGTATAAATAATGAAAAAAAACACTTATTAGTTTAGCAATCGCTGGTTCAGCTTTATTGTCACAATCAGTTATGGCACATTCGTCCATTGTTGAGCAAACTATTGTTGAAGGGGAGCGTGCTTATTTAACGATTCAAGTTCCTCATGGCTGTAAAAATGATGCGGGCGATAAGAAAATGACCAATGGCATTATTATTAAAATGCCTAACTCTCAAGAAGAGATTGATGCTGGTTGGGCATTTACGTCTGTTGCACCTGTTCAATCATATGTAAAAGAACAAAGAACTAAAACAGTGAGTGTGCAAATGGCTAATAGAGATGGTGTGGTTGAAGCAACAGATATAGTCTCTGAAATTGCTTTATTACATTTACATCTACCGTATAGCTGGGTTTTAAAAGCACAGTTCAGAGGTCGCGTTCCTATGCTGCCTGAAGGTGAAATGGAAAAAGAATTGAATTTTGATATTGTTCAGTACTGCCCTGATGGTACGACGGCTGAGTGGACAATGGCAAATGGAAAAGCTGCACATGTAACCGTGGTTAAAGCACCTGAAGGTGAAGCGGCGCATCATTAAACACTGATTGCTAGGTAAATTAAGGTAATAAAAATCTTAATTTAATATTCTTTTTCAATAGGAATTACTATTCATATGAAAAAACAATTTATTAAAAATACATTGTCAATTGCACTGATGTTAGGAATAGCGGCGTGTAGTGATAATGATGGAAACCAACATATTGACTTAAGCGGTCAAGTTATAGATGGTTATTTAGAGAATGCATTAGTCTGCTTAGATCTTAATGATAATGATATGTGTGATGCAAGTGAGCCATCACAGCGTACAAACAGCATGGGCGAATATAGCTTTCAAGCTGGAGAGAGTGATGCTAAGCAATATAGAGTGATTGCGATTATTGATTCACAAACTAGAGACAGCGATAATGAAAATGCGGATGGCAGTAATGACACTGTTTTAGCAGATGCTATGTATTCTACACCGCCTGGAAAACGCCTACTTAGCCCATTAACAACATTAGTTGACCATGAGCTACGTACTGCTACTTCTGGAACAAGTATTATGGCACTGGAGAAAAAAGTTAAAGAATCATTATCATTAGATATGAGTGTTAATTTATTTTCTGATCATGTCAAGCTGGCTAAAACAGACTCTAAATATATCCAAGTTCATAGTGTTGCGAGAGTTGTTGCTAAATCTTTAGCTAAACCTGGAAGTGATGAGGCTGGGAAAAGTAGCAGGGATATTTTGAAATCAAGAGTAGTCGCTACCAAGGCTGAACTAGATGGACAAGCTCATTTCTTTGCTGCAATAGTAGATTATGATGCAGTGCCTGAGCATGATATGGCGATGATGATGGCAGGGATGTCACATTTGCGTGCTGAATTAGAGAATTTTGACCCTACTGTTGAACCTGATATGGCAGCGATGCGGGAAGGAATGGCACATTTAAGAACTGAATTAGAAGGATTTGATTCTTCTAATATGCCTGGAATGAGCGGAATGTCTGAAATGGGCGATATGTCTGAAATGAGTGATACTCCAGAATGCCCAGAAGGGCAGCGTTGGTATACAGAGAATGAAATTCCAGGAATGGCTGCAATGTGTATGTAATAATTTAATTCTTTAGAGTAAAAAACGCATAAGTTAATAGCTTATGCGTTTTTTTTGGGGATTGATAAAATTTGAAAGATTTTAGCCAAAGAGTTTAGGCGATCTGATCAAAAAAATGTCCAGAAGGTTCTTGAGTGTTTTCTAGATCAGCATTTTCTTGCTGTATTTTTAAAAGATCAAGTTGTGCCTGGTTCTTCATTATAGTGGCGCTAGAAGCGACACTTCGGTCTTGTGATGAAGGGTTAACGGGGGCAAGTGCTGCTCGTTTAATCATGTCCGCTTTTGCTGATGTAGCAAGAGGGTCTCCTGCAACTTTAGAGGTGTCTATACTGACCTCGCCACCGACAGCGTAACGTTTACCATCTGGTTCAGTTGCATAAGTAAAACTAGCACTGCCAGTGGCTAAGCTACCTGCCGCACTAAGGTGGGCTTGCTCATGTGCTTTAACTTCAGTATTACGTTGCTGTAATTGTTTAAGCTCTGCTTGTTCTTTAGGGGCGAGTTCATCATCAGGTTTATTTGAATTCTCAGTGGAATCTTCTGATTTTGAGGTGGATTTTTCAGTATCTTGTTTACTTTACGCTGAAAATCAGGGAAACGGAGCGCAGCGAAGTGATGATTTTTAGTCCGCAGTAGGCGACAGGGAAATTCGCCAATCCGAAGTGAACTGGTCAGTTCGCTCGGGAGGCAAGTAGTTATCCCGA
>JAJJBE010000130.1 GCA_020996635.1 Bathymodiolus brooksi methanotrophic gill symbiont | reverse complement strand
CGACTGCTCGATTAGAGATTCTCAGTGCCCAGCAAGGGCTGAACAAGTTCGCTTTAAAATCGAAACTTTATATTAATGCTATTCGACAAGCTTTTGATGAATTGCAACAATTAAAGTCGGCTACTGCGTAACATCAGTTACTAATAACCATGTTATTGCTAATGCTGACATTATTTTAGTTACCCTAAAAAATAAACGACAATTCAAAGCCAAGTTAATAGGCACAGACCCTGAAACTGATATTGCTGTATTGCAAATTGATGCCAAACAGCTAGCCGCTATTCCTTTAGGGGATTCTGAAAAAATACAAGTTGGCGATTTTGTTGTTGCTATCGGCAATCCTTTTGGGCTTAGCCAAACCGTTACTTCAGGCATGATAAGTGCATTAGGTCGCACTAATTTAGGATTTGATGGTTATGAAAACTTTATCCAAACAGATGCGTCAATCAATCCAGGTAATTCAGGGGGGGCTTTAATTGATCTTCGTGGGCATTTAATAGGCGCGCCACCACGTGGCTCGCCTAAAGATTTTGGGACTCCTGTCGCAAAAATCGATTCGCCACGCGGCGAATCAATAATTCCCCGATACGCCCTGCGTTCGGATCAACTACGCACAAAAGCTGCTTCGTTAATCCTACCTCAAATGGCTCTACGGCTCTCCGGGATAAAATTTTTACCTCCTGAGCGAACTTACAGTTCACTTCAGATTGGTAAATTTCCCTTCGCCTATCGCGGACTAAAAATCATCCCTGATTTTCAGCGTTGGTATTAATTCAGCAATCATCGCACCTTCGGGCGGCAATGTAGGTATAGGTTTCGCTATCCCTATTAATATGGCTAAAAAAGTCATGGATCAGTTAATTAAGCATGGGCAAATCAAACGCGGTTTGTTGGGTGTGCAAATTCAAGATTTAAGTCCTGATATTGCAGAAGCAATGGGTTTAAAAAATGTTCAAGGTGCTTTAGTTGCACGCGTAACACCCGGTAGTGCTGCCGCAAAAGCAGGCATTAAAGCAGGTGATGTGATTACCGCCATTAATGCTAAAAAAATAGACAGCTCTAGCACATTACGCACTACTATTGGCTTAAAACGGGTAGGAGAAAAAGTAAAAATTGATTTTATTCGCAATAAAAAATCTATGAGTGTTACCACGCATATAGCAGGAAAACGCCCAGAAAAAATCACCGTATCAAGCAATATGCCTTTATTAAAAGGCACGCAATTAAAAGAGCTATCGACATCTCAAGCTTTTAGGGGAGTCACAAAAGGGCTATTAATTACTGATATTGCCATCAACAGCCCGGCTGCACAAGTTGGCTTACGACAAGGTGATATTCTTTTAGCAGTTAATAAGATGAAAGTAAGAACCCTAGCTGATTTAAATAAAGCTGCAAAGTTATCACGTAAGCAACTTTTAATTCATTTACAACGCGGGAATAACTTTTTGTATTTGGTCATTAAATAAGACTATGTCACCGTTAAGTGTGGATTTTATTCGCTCTTAAGCCCTCTCCTGCTGGAGAGGGTTGGGTGGGGAGAATAAATCAAGCCTTTAGAATTCCCCTCATCCAACCTTCTCCCTTTGGAGAAGGCTTTTAGATTTGTGTAGATACCTATGCTCTCTAGTAGATAAGCCCCTTTTAGGAGCGACTTAATCTTTTCAACACTTAACGGTGACATAGCCTTAAATAATCAAAAAAATGGCTTAGCCTATTCTTAAAAATGGAATAGGCTAAGCCAAAAAGATAAGTCAGAAAAACTTACCCGTGAATTTCTATATGTAACTCTCTAAATTCATTGGTCAATTTATGATTAGGCGCATAATGCACTAAAGGCTGTGCTTCTGAATGCGACTCACGCACTTTAACCGACGATGAAATTTTAGCGGCCAAAACAGGTAAGCCTTCAGCAATTAATTCTTCCACTATCTGCCTTGGTAGTTTTGCCTGCGCCTGATATTGGTTAACTATAATTCCTTCTACTTCTAATTCTGAATTATGATCTGCTTTCACTTCTTCCAGCGCTTGTATCAAGGTATATAGTGCTTCGCGTGCAAAAGTATCGCAATCAAAAGGAATCAAACATTTATTCGCTGCAATGAGCGCAGATTGGCTATAAAAATTAAGAATTGGCGGTGTATCAATATAAATTTCATCAAAATCTTCTAACTTATCTAACTCTTCTTTAAGCTTGTTGATTTTATAGCGCGACTCTAAACGACTTTGTAACTGCTCTAATTCTGGATGAGAGGATAAAACAAACAAATTAGGAAAAGGCGTTTCATGAATCAATTCATCCAGACTAGCGCCTTGAGCGCCAAAAATACCTAAGCTCAAGCAACCTTTAAAAAAACTCGCAATGGTTTTATCAGAATCCTTTTCTTTTTCACCCATTAAATACTGCGTAGAGTTACCCTGTATATCTAAATCGATAACTAAGGTTCGCTTACCTTCCATCGCACTGATGGCAGCTAAATTACATGTAATAGTAGATTTACCTACTCCACCTTTTTGATTAAAGACAACTCTGCGCATGGTATTCCTCGTTAGCTCCAGCTAGTAAAATGCCATTATAGGCACAAATTAATAAAAATGACGGCTTAACTTAAATTAAATTACTGATGTTACGCAGAGGATTGAAAAAACTTATGCCTCCTCTTTCACTACATAACATCAAGTAGCCCGTATGAAGCTTGCGCAATACGGGGATTTAACGCGCTGTTTATCCCGTATTCGTACCTCCATACGGGATACGACAACAACCGCTTACCTTATTTTAGTACCCGTAATTTTCTTCACTCTGTATTGTGGCAACTTATCGCAATAATTTGGCAGAAGCAAAAAAGGCGTTGGCAAATAAAACAAAGTAAATTTACTACAAAACTTTTGCATAACAATCGTAATGCTGTTATTTATTGATTACTTTGTATAAAGATGCAGGGGGTTTTGCGCAATGAAGCACAGCTTGAAAGTAATAAACTTATTACAAACACCTTGTTTGTTATTGCTTTAGACATAAATCACTTAACACCAGCTTCAGTAACTGCCATAAGTAGCGGTTTTTTTACTTCACAAAAAAAATGACGCTTATGGTAGTCCGCTGGAAGCTATTGTTAGCTCTTTGTAAAATTATCTCGCCATTCTTTTAGTTTTTTAAGATCAGTTTCCAGCTCATCAGGTTCAGGAGGTAGAACGGGAACTTCATTCGGTTGTGAGTGCTCATAACGTGAATATTTCGACATCAATTCATCAATATAAATACAATCTTCTTGAGTTACCTTCGCAACTTTATAAAGTTTACCTTGGGTATTTATTGGTCGCCGAAATCTTTGAACAACATCCGCTAACAAATCAAATTCTACTACCTTTTCTATTGTTATGCGCGTATTACTACAAATACTTTTCGCCCACCAAGAGTATGTTTCTGAGCCTTGTTCTTCCAGAATTTTTTTACCTTCTGGGATTTTGGATATTAGTATATTGATGGCTGTTTTTATCTTCTGAGCATGAATCGGTGGCATACCGGGATTTCCAGTCCCCGACGTTTCTTTATAAAGACCAATAATTTCTTGAGTTAAACCTATTTTTTTTAAACTTTCATCTAAAAGTGCCATCAAAGAAAGGCGATGAGTAAAAACCAAGACCTGCCGTGTTTGAGATAACTCCACTAGCCTTGCTGCCACTTTCTCTTCATAATCTTGGTCTAGTGACGAAATGGGATCATCAAATACAAATGTTGATTTATAAGGATGGCTCTCAACATCTGCCAAAAATGCTGCTAATGAAATTATGCGAAACTCTCCTTCACTTAAGACGTTATCTAAGGAGATCCCCAGTTTATTTCCTTCTAGTTTTATTTGAAATAGTACTCTTCCTTTATTAGATCGAGTTTTTTCGAGTTTTGCTTTTATTCTTCCTGCACCAAGTTTTTGAATTTCGATATTAAACCGTTCAATATATTCAGCTGCAATAAGTTGCTCTACCAAATCTGTTTTTTTTCTAGTAATAGCCGCAGTGTTAACGAGTGATTTTGCTTTTTTAATCTTTAATCGTTTTTGTAGTAAAATTATTTCTGATGAAATTAGGTTTTTTTGTTGAAACCCCTATTTTTTTGCTTCTAATTCAATTATCTCTTTTTTTATTTGTGGCTTATTATCTTGCTTGGCATCACCTTCAAGCTGGGTTGCATTAGTTTCCATTACTCCACTCAATTTAAAAAGCTTATCAATAATAGAAAAGTCAACTTTAGCTATGAAGTGATTATTTAGAACATCAACACGAAGTAAACTGGTTGAACCAGTAACAATGTTTTTTCGTAACTCAAGAACTTCCTGAGCCATTAACTCATCTATTTCTGCCGCAGTAATCATACTAACAATCAAATCTTCATCAGGAGTTTTTATAAGCCTTTTTTTGGCATCATCAAATAGTATTTTTGACTCCTTTGCTGCAGACTCTAACTTTCCCTTTATAAACCCTTCAAAATCAAATAATCTTTTCTTAGCCTAGTCATCTAATGACTGTTGACAAAGAACACATGCCGCTTCTTTTTCTACATTAGGAAACCCTATATTTGGATAAGCTAAGGTTTCTGAATACAACTTAGCACACTCCCACAGTTGACTCCAAGCTTCCTCACCAACTCCTTTTAATGGACTGTTTTCAAAGACACTTTTAGCATAATTTGAGGCTGTTGATTGTTTATCTAGGTAATCCTTGTGTAATTCATTGTATTTTATACACACTTCATCACTTAATTTTCCTTCCCAGCTTCTAAATCCAGCAATTAGTTTGTCTACTTCTTTTTTTGATTTTCTAATTTTTTCTGCTTTTAGTTTTGGATCAGGTTCTTTTAATCTTACTCTTAATGAATCTAAATTTTTCAGATCTTCTTCATTCCAACTGCATTCTTGATCAACCATTGCAGCCGTTGTTTTGGCAGAAATCAACTTATGCCATTGTGAAAACTTTGTATTAGCATATTCATTTGGTAAATGAAGTTTTTGTGAATCCAATTCGTTAGCCAAGTCATCTAATTTTGTGGATAGAACATCACTTGCTATTGTTAATTCAGAGAACAGCTTTAATATTTCAGGCTCATACGCTAACTCATTTTCATTAGTTACATAAACAGAACCACAGGCATGATCGTATAATTCGATAGTAGATAAATATTCATTAACACCTTGGCTAGCATCCGATATTAAAGTGTTACCCGTGCCGTTTACTTTGTATGTAATTTCACAGGATTGACTGACAGGTTTTTCTTTAAAGGTATTAGGGTGTAATTGACCAAGACTTTTTGCTCCGCAAACTTGTTTCAATAATCTTGTATACCCAGACTTTCCTGTACCATTTTGACCATAAATTGTAGTAAATTGATCTGATATTATTAAAGGCGTACGTGGATTTAGAGCATTTATGCCAGTTATATTGGAGATTGATATGATTTCAATTTTGTGAGCGTGTTCAGGTTTAGTAAATTCTGCCGCAGATACAGTTTTAGCTTTTGGAATATCATTTTCTTCAAATTAAATACCAGCTTCCGATCCACATATTTTAAGTAAATCATTATAAGCCTGCTCATCTAGTATGCCTGTATTAAGTAATTTACTTGCAGCATCTTGAAGCCACAAAGGACGATTTTGAAACCAAGTTTCTAATTCTTTAGCTAAATCCATTAATTAATCTCCATGAGGTGTAAATATATTTCGTAGACTTCTAAGACTAACTATTGTTATAAAAATACATTTCCTTATATTTCGATATTAAAAATAACTCAGAGTGTCATTCAATAACGAAGGGCATAGTAACAGAAAGCAAGTTAATTATTCAACAAATGTGTGAAAAAATGTAGTAAATGTTAAAAAACATTTATTACCCATTCTTACGCTATGGAGATGTGTTTTAATAGGGTCATTTTTTCAATGTCTTGCTCTATTTTTTTACATTTCTTCGGCGTTTTTGATAAAGCTATTAAGTGTTTTAAAACTGATGGCGAGGATTGTCCTACCATGGCAACTTATCGCAATAATTTGGCAGAAGCAAAAAAGGCATTGACACCTTATTAAGCCACCATAAATAGAAGATTTTAAAAGAGTGGCTAAGCAAAAGTAGAGCGTGGATAGCTTAGAGTTAATTGTATGCGTACCATCAGTTAAATTAAGCTTATTTTAAATTCGTACAAAAGTTACTGCACCACACTCTGGGCATTCAGGAATAATTCCTGCTTCTTTAAACGCAATCACTTTGCCACATTTTTCACAACGTAATGATCCCGGCCCAGTTACATCACCTGCTTTATAAGTATGGCTATATTGTTCTGCATTTTGAGCAATCTTATTAAGTTCTAGGCGTGTTTTATCTGCAACACTTAAAAAAGAATCTAAAGCAAAGTTTTCTAATAGTTCAATGTCAAATTTTAGCCATTCAGCTAAAGAATCATTACTATTATCGCTCAACGAATGTGCCGCATAATGAATATCACGCAAAACCGCATCAGCAATATGACTAATTTCTTCTTGTGATAAGCCTCCAACCTCACTTAATTTTTCTTTACCCGACTCTAAGCTATCCGCAATAGAATGCACGGTATCATCCATCGCTTCATAGGTATATTCCATGAAGTCGTTATAGGCTTTTATTAGTTTGTTTTCACTCATTAAAATATCTCCTAAAAAAGGGGCTTTAGATTTATTGCACTGTAAGGTATTCTAACGCTTTTGAATGTAACAAGACGAGCAACAATGCAAGAAAATTACACACCACTAGAAATTGAGCGCGAAGTACAAGCCCAGTGGGAACAATCTGGTATTTTAAAATCATCTACCGACGAAAGCCAAGAGAAGTTCTATTGCCTCTCTATGTTCCCTTATCCTAGTGGCCGCCTGCATATGGGGCATGTTCGTAACTACACAATTGGCGATGTCATCAGCCGTTACCAACGCATGCAAGGTAAAAATGTTATGCAACCTATGGGTTGGGACGCTTTTGGCCTACCCGCAGAAAATGCGGCCATGAAACATAATGTCCACCCTGCTGACTGGACTTATGAAAATATAGATTACATGCGCGAGCAACTAAAACAATTAGGTTTTGGTTATGATTGGGACAAAGAATTAGCCACTTGCGATCCTAGTTATTATAAGTGGGAGCAATGGTTCTTTTTAAAGTTACTAGAAAAAGACCTTATCTATAAAAAGACTTCTGCCGTTAACTGGTGTCCACATGACAAAACAGTTTTAGCGAATGAACAAGTCATTGATGGTTGCTGTTGGCGTTGTGATACTGCGGTTGAGAAAAAAAATATCTCGCAGTGGTTTATGCGTATTACTGCTTATGCAGATGAGTTATTAGGATCTTTAGATAAGATGCAAGGCTGGCCTGAGCAAGTCCGCACCATGCAGGCTAATTGGATAGGTAAATCTGAAGGTTTAGAAATGAGCTTTGCGATTGCTGGCAAAGCAGCGGTTGAAATTTATACCACACGTCCAGATACTTTAATGGGTGTCACTTATTTAGCCGTCGCAGCTGAACATCCTTTAGCTTTAGAAGCCGCAAAAAATAATACGGACATCACTGCATTTTTAGATGAATGTAAAAAGATGGAAACCTCTGAAGCCGCCATGGAAACCATGGAAAAGAAAGGCATCGCTTCAGGTATTAACGCACAGCATCCAATTACCGGTGAGCTAGTTCCTGTTTGGATCGCTAACTTTGTTTTAATGGGTTATGGCACAGGCGCAGTAATGTCTGTTCCTGCGCATGACCAACGCGATTATGAGTTTGCTAAGAAATACAATATCGCTATTAAACAAGTCATTTTCTCTGCTGATGAAAGTGAAGATAGCATTACTGAAGAAGCTTTCACCGAAAAAGGTATCTTAAAAAATTCGGCTGAATTTGATGGTTTAAGTTCTGCTGATGCCGTTAATGCCATTGCTAACAGCTTAGAAAAAGCAGAAAAAGGTCAGCGCAAAACTAACTTCCGTCTGCATGATTGGGGTATTTCTCGACAACGCTACTGGGGCGCACCGATTCCTATCATTTATTGTGATGATTGCGGCACGATTCCTGTTCCTGAAGATCAACTGCCCGTTGAACTACCCAAAGATGTCATTTTAGATGGAGCTAACTCACCATTAACAACACATGAAGCCTTTTTACATGTTGATTGCCCTCAATGCGGCAAAGCAGCAAAACGCGAAACAGATACCTTTGATACCTTTATGGAATCTTCTTGGTATTTTGCACGTTTTGCCAGTAATAAAGCAAACTCTATGTTGGATGAAAGCGCAAAATATTGGCTACCGGTTGACCAATACATCGGCGGCATAGAACATGCGATTCTACATTTATTGTACGCTCGATTTTTTACTAAACTAATGCGCGATGAAGGCTTATTAGTCTGTGATGAGCCATTTAAAAACCTATTAACCCAAGGCATGGTGTTAATGGATGGCACTAAAATGTCTAAATCAAAAGGTAATACGGTTGATCCACAGGGCCTTATTGCAAAATACGGTACAGATACCGTGCGTTTATTCATTATGTTTGCTGCCCCTCCTGAGCAATCGCTAGAGTGGTCTGATAGTGGTGTTGATGGCGCTTTCCGATTTTTAAAACGCCTATGGAAACAAGTCCATATTCATATAGACAAGCAAGCAAACTTAAAACCTATAGATAAAAATAACTTATCTAAAGCAGAAAAAGATCTGCGACGTTTATTACATCAAGCCATAGAAAAAGTGTCTGATGATATGGGCCGCCGCCATCACTTTAATACCGTGATTGCGACTAATATGGAATTACTGAACCATTACACTAAATTTACTGATGAGGGCGATAATGCCAATGCCTTGCGCCATGAAATTTTAGAGGCCATTGCCTTAATGCTTTACCCTATTGCGCCACATATTTGCCAACAACTGTGGACAGAGTTAGGCTCAGAAGATGACATTAATCGTACCTGGCCTAAAGCTGATAAAAGCGCACTGGTACAAGATGAGCTGCAAATGATTGTGCAGGTTAATGGTAAATTACGCGGGAAAATCTTAGTCCCTCTTGATGCCAGTAAAGAAGAAATTCAAGCATTGGCTTTAGCCGAAGAAAATGTTATCCGCTTTATTGACGGCAAAGCACTTAAAAAAGTAATCGTTGTGCCTAAAAAATTGGTTAGTATCGTTGTTTAATTCAGCCCACCTAAACAAGCTAATGAAAAGTCCCGTACTTTTCATTATGCTTTTTTTAACCACAGCTTGCGGCTACCACTTACGTGGCAGTGTTAATCTGCCCGACGCTTTAAATAACATCTTTATCTCTAATGCATCAAGTTCTCTGAATAAAGCTTTTAAAGACATTTATAAAGAAAAGCTGGTTAAATCAGCAGCTACCGCAGAACTAGTCATAAAAATCTTAAAAGAGGAACTAACCCGACACACTATTTCTACCGATACTTCAGGTTATTCCAATGAGTTTGCCCTTGTCTACCGTATCGATTTTAATATTTTAGATGGTCAAGGAAAGATACTCAGTGCTAACCAACGCATCAGGTTAAATAAATCCTATGTTAACAACCAAAGTGGCGACACTCTTTTGGCAAAAAATAATGAAGAAACCTTATTACGCAAAGAGCTTTACAATCAAGCTGTTTACTCAATGACCAGTAAAGCACGAGCGGTGCTAAGCAAATAATATGTGGCTTAAAGCTGAACAACTTACATCCGCATTAAAAAAACAACTCGCGCCTGTTTATTTCATTAGTGGCGATGAACCTTTGCAGCTGGGCGAAACTGCCGATGCTATTCGCCTAGCTGCCAAACAAGCAGGCTATGAAAACCGTGAAGTGCTAACCGTAGACAAACAGTTTAAATGGCAAGAGTTATCTCAATCGGCTAATTCACTTTCAATCTTTGCTGATAAAAAAATTATTGATTTACGACTACCTTCAGGTAAACCAGGTACAGAGGGTAGCAAAGCATTAGTCAATTATTGCCAACACTTACCCGAAGATACGTTGTTATTAATCAGCTCAGGTAAGTTAGAAAAATCAGCAAAAAATTCAAAATGGGCAACAACCTTAGAAAAATCAGGGGGGGCAATTCAGGTCTGGCCTCTAGAGGGTGATAACTTAGTTCAGTGGTTGCAGCGACGATTACAAAGCAAAGGACTTAACGCTAATAAAGTAGACATACAACTGATTGCAACACGCGTAGAAGGCAATTTATTAGCTGCGGCACAAGAAGTCGAAAAGCTTTTTGTTTTATATGGCTCCTGCCAACTCACAAAAGAACAGATTGAAAATGCCGTTGCTGACTCATCTCGCTACGATGTATTCAATTTAGTTGATGCTGCGCTATCTGGCCGAGTAGACCGTGCAGGAAAAATACTTACCGCATTAAATCATGAAGGCATTGCTGCCCCTGTTGTTCTTTGGGCATTAACACGTGAAACTCGCAATCTAATCCATATTCAACAACAGCTGGCAGATGGCCAAGCGAGAAATGCTGTCTTTATGCGCCACCAAGTATGGGATAAACGCCAAAAGCTAGTGAGTTTTGCACTCAGCAAGCTAAAACGCAATGACTTAATGCAAGCCATATTACTAGCTGCAAAAACAGATCGACAAATTAAAGGTGAAGAATCAGGAAATTGTTGGGGTAGTCTGTTACAAATTATTGGTATTCTTGCTTCCAAATCTCCATTAAGCTCAAGATCTTAATTCTCCCCCCTTAAAGTAACTCTGGCCAAGCCCAATTGTTTTTGGCCTGTTAAATCTGCCGATATTTTCCACGAAGTACCCCACTCTCTACCCACTCCCCTTGAAAAAAAAATCTTCGCCCTTATCTCATGAGGAGTAATTATTTTTATTTTAGGAAACCTTATCTGTATGACTGTAGAAGCTAAAAAAGAAACACTTGGATTTCAAACTGAAGTTAAGCACCTGCTGCACTTAATGATCCACTCTTTATATAGTAATAAAGAAATTTTCTTACGTGAGCTTATCTCTAATGCATCAGATGCATCGGATAAATTACGTTTTGAAGCACTATCTAACGATGGCCTTTACGAAGGAAATAGTGATTTAAGTATTCGCATTGCTTTTGATAAAGACGCAAAAACAATCACCATTAGCGATAATGGTATTGGTATGTCACGTGAAGAAGTTCAAGAGCATATTGGTACCATTGCTAAATCAGGTACTAAGCAGTTTTTTGAAAAACTAACTGGTGATGAAGCGAAAGATAGCGAACTAATTGGTCAGTTTGGAGTGGGTTTTTACGCAAGTTTTATTGTTGCTGATAAAGTAACTCTAGTGACTCGTAAAGCAGGCAGTGAAGAAGCGGTTATGTGGGAATCTGCTGGCGAAGGTGAATACACACTAGAAACAGTAGAAAAAGTAGGCCGTGGAACAGATGTTATCTTACATTTAAAAGATGCAGAAACTGAATTTTTAGATAGCTACCGCTTACGTGGCATCATCACAAAATTCTCGGATCATATTTCTTTACCTATTATTATGGATAAAGAAATTCCTGCTGAAAAAGATGAAGAAGGCAATGAAACTGCGCCTGCTAAAATCGAAGATGAAACAGTCAACAGTGCTTCTGCTTTATGGACTCGCTCTAAAGAAGACTTATCTGATGAAGATTACAACGAATTTTACAAACATGTTGGGCATGATTTCCAAGACCCATTAACACATGTTCATAGCAAGGTAGAAGGCACCAACGAATACACAATGTTATTGTATGTTCCTGCTCGCGCTCCTTTTGATATGTGGGATAGAGAAACAAAACACGGCGTAAAATTGTATGTACGTAAAGTGTTTATTATGGATGATGCTGAAGAGTTAATGCCTCGTTACCTACGTTTTATTCGCGGTGTGATTGATACCGATTCATTGCCTTTAAATGTATCACGTGAGATTCTACAACAAAGCAAAAAAATCAATGTTATCAAAGCCGGTGCGGTTAAAAAAGTTCTAGGTTTACTAGAAAGCATGGCTAAAAATGACAAAGAAAAATACGCTACTTTCTGGCAAGAATTTGGTAATGTCATCAAAGAAGGCCCAATTGAAGACACTAAAAATAAAGAGCGTATTGCTAAATTAATGCGTTTTGCATCAACGGAAGCAGATACTGACGTACAAGAGGTTTCTTTAGAAGATTACATTGGTCGTATGAAAGAAGACCAAGATAAAATCTACTATGTCACTGCCGATAACTTTACTGCCGCTAAAAACAGCCCACATTTAGAAATCTTCCGTAAAAAAGGTATTGAGGTTCTATTATTATCTGATCGTGTTGATGAGTGGTTAGTTTCACACCTAAATGATTTTAACGGTAAAGTTTTACAATCAGTTGCAAAAGGTCAATTAGATTTAGATAAATTTGATACTGACGAAGATAAAAAAGAGCAAGAAGAAGCGTCTAAAGATTTTGAATCTGTTATCACGCAAATTAAAGAAGTTTTAGGTGATAAAGTGAGCGAAGTGCGTATCAGCCACCGTTTAACAGCCTCTCCTTCTTGTCTAGTATCTGAGCAAGATGCGATGAGCTTAAATATGGAACGCATCATGAAAGAAGCGGGCCAAGATATGAACATGATGGGGATGGGCGGTAATAAGCCTGTCTTTGAAATTAACGCTGAGCACGCTTTAGTTAATAAACTAAAAGAAGAGCAAGATGATGATCGCTTTTCTGCTTTAACCGGTATTTTATTTGACCAAGCTATTTTAAGTGAAGGCGGACAGCTAGATGACCCCGCTGATTTCGTACATAGCTTAAATGACTTATTACAAGGTTTATTAAAATAAGTTAAGTATTGATTGCTTATGAAAAAGGCCGCTTTATGCGGCCTTTTTTGTAGCTAGCGTTTAAAGTCATTAACTCTAAATACTCATACGCTTTTCTTTTTTACCTAGAACAATAAACCCCAGTAACGCACTACCAAACAGCCAGATTGCTCCTGGAATTGGCACCGCAGAAACACTCGTTGCATTCAGCGAGCTCAAATAAAACTGTTTTTTCTTATTAGTTGAGTTCATAGGGTTATAAAATGCAAAGGCCTCACCTATTAAATCAGTATTAAATATAGGCGCGCCATTCCTACTTCATGAAACATTGGGATGTCCTATCGCCAATCTTCATTCAGCACGGAGCGATTTATGGGAGCCCCAGTTCGTCCTGCGTCCAACTCAACTACGCAAAAAACACACTGCTTCGTTAAGTCTACCTCAAATGACTTGACGGCTGTCGGGATAACTACTTGCCTCCCGAGCGAACTTACCAGTTCACTTCGGATTGGCGAATCTCCCTGTCGCCTACTGCGGACTAAAAATCATCACTTCGCTGCGCTCCGTTTCCCTGATTTTCAGCGTATGTGTTAAATCATAATTTTCCCAACGACTCCAGCTACCTTCTGAAAAAACAGTCATTTTAAATTTTCCCATAAAACTCGTGCCATGCTTACCATTTCTAAATACAACTTGATCCAATGAAACCACTTGGTCAAAACTCAACCACAACATTTTTTTAAACGACATACTATCGTCAGAAGATACTTTACATTGCCCTGAACTCGTTAGCCCAGAAGCACACACGGCAAGCCCAGCATTACCATGATCTAAATAAGCTGAAACACGATTCCACTTTCTATTCTGTAATATATAACCTTTTGCTTTTAATTCAATATTGTCTTCAGTAACACTAAACTCCCTATATCCACCTTCATTATTTTCTGGTGCAGCACGAGTACCATCCGCATAACCGACAAAATCAAATGTTGCTGCTGACACAGCAGTAATGTGTATCAACAACATAAAAAACAAACTAACACGCGATATAACTGAAAACATAATTAACACTCCTTTTTTAATTTGTGATTATGATATCCAAGCCTTATCCATCCCAATAGTGTCCTCCAGTACAAATCATCCAAAATGCGTTTTACATCACATTAACGCTTGAGCCTATGCAAAATAGGTTTATCTATAAATTAAGGTAAAATAATCCAAAATACAGACAATCCATTGGGCAAATAATGAAACGACGTGATTTTATAAATAAAGCAGGAGCAAGTGCTGTTATTGCAGGCAGCACACTGCTTGCTCCAAGTTTAGTGCACGCTAAAGCAAAGTATAAATGGAAAATGGTCACTGCTTGGCCTAAAAACTTCCCAGGATTAGGCTCTGGCGCCAACTTACTTGCTAAAATGATTAACGAGATGAGCGATGGGCGCATCAAGGTCAAAGTTTATGGTGCTGGTGAATTAGTCCCCGCCTTTGAAGTATTTGATGCAGTATCTAAAGGCACTGCACAAATGGGGCATTCTGGTGCTTATTACTGGAAAGGAAAAGCAGAAGCGACACAATTTTTCTCTGCAGTTCCTTTTGGTTTAACTGCCCAAGAAATGAATGCTTGGCTCTATTACGGTGGCGGGATGGAGTTATGGCGCGAACTATACGCACCGTTTAATTTAATTCCAGCGGCGGCAGGTAATTCGGGCGTGCAAATGGCAGGTTGGTTTAATAAAGAAATCAAAAGCACCGCTGATTTAAAAGGTTTAAAAATGCGTATTCCTGGCCTAGGTGGTGAGGTATTACGCAGAGCAGGCGGAACACCGCTTACTATTGCAGGCGGCGAGCTATTTACCGCGCTACAAACAGGGACTATCGATGCCACAGAGTGGGTCGGACCTTATAATGATTTAGCCTTTGGCTTACATAAAGCAGCTAAATATTATTACTACCCAGGCTGGCATGAGCCCGGCTCAACCATGGAGGCAATGATTAACAAACAAGCCTTTGAAGAGCTGCCTAAAGACTTACAAAGTATTGTGATGGCCGCTTGCAAAGCCGTCAATATGGATATGATTTCTGAGTACACGGCTCGCAATAATCAAGCCTTAGAGTCACTAGTCAATAAACATGGCGTTAAATTAATGCCATTACCTGATGATGTATTAAAAACTTTAAAACAATTATCAGATGAAGTGGTTTTAGAGTTAGCAAATAAAGAGCCCATGGCTAAGAAAATTTACGACTCTTTTAGCCAATTTAGAAGCCAAGTCTCCCAGTGGAGCACTTTATCTGAACAAGCCTTTTTGAAAGCACGCTCACTGTAAGCGATACTTCACTCAATCTTAATGGCTTGATATACCCAAGCTACTTGAAGGTGCTGGCTTAATGGAACAGCGATCTTTAGTCGCAGAATACCTTGATAGGCGATTGCAGCGGCTAAAGACCGCTGTTCCGATTAGTTAAAATCACGCACCTTCATTGATTTTGGGTATATACCTTAACGCAGTCATAAGAACATCAGTTACGCATGTACTTACATTACTTCCTCCGCAACTACAGTAGTTGACATTCAATTAACGTGTATTACAATAAGTAATACACGTTAATTGGAGAATAAATTGATTACTCTAAGGCTTGACCCAAAGTTAGAACAAAGCATTAATACTATTGCCGAGCAAATAGGCATTAGTAAGTCGGAATTAATAAGAAAGAGTATTACGGAATTTATCAATAAACTGGACAAGCCGACGCCTTGGGAACTAGGGAGTGAGATCTTTGGGAAATATGAGAGTTCATCCGAAAGCTTATCAAGAGATAGAAAAATGCTTATTAAAGATAAAATAAAAGCAAAACGATGAAAAAAACCCTTATTGATTCAGGCCCTCTAATTGCTCTATTTGATCGAAATGATAAATACCATTTAGCCACTGTCCAATTTATAAAGGAAAACGATAGTCAATTGCTAACAACTTTAGCATCGATTACAGAGACACTTCATTTACTTGATTTCAATAGAAATGCACAAATAGACTTCCTTAGCTGGGTGAGTGCAGGTGCCGTAACTCTGGAACCTATCTCAGCAGATGACTTACAACGAATAAAGGAATTAACAATTAAATATTCAGACCTTCCTATGGATTTTGCGGATGCCTGCCTGGTTTTATTGGGTGAAAAGTTAAATATTACTACCATTGCGACTATTGATAGAGACTTTGACGTATATAGATTAAAAGGGGAAAAACCATTTACGACACTAATAAAATAACTGACAACGCGAGTTTCAGTCGCGTTTTTTCAAATTAGATAGATGTGCGGCTAAAGACTGATGTGGATACACTATTTAGGACACAAAAACTAAGATTTACCCCCTAAATATAGAGTACCCAAAATGACTAAGAAAAAGCTAAATACTTACACGCTCGAATTTAAAGAATCTGCTATTAAATTAGC
>JAJJBE010000179.1 GCA_020996635.1 Bathymodiolus brooksi methanotrophic gill symbiont | reverse complement strand
GAAGCAGTGTTTTTTGCGTAGTTGAGTTGGACGCAGGACGAACTGGGGCTCCCATAAATCGCTCCGTGCTGAATGAAGATTGGCGATAGGACATCCCAATGTTTCATGAAGTAGGAATGGCGCGCCAATTCGAGTTTGGTTAATTCAAAGTAAATTACGTGATTTATTAAGCACGTCTACACAAAAATCTATTTTAGTAGTGATTGATGAAGGCGTTCCTTCTGGTAAGTTAGTTGAAATTGTTGATCAGGCGCGTTTAGCCGGAGCAAAAAGTGTTGGTGTCGCGACTGAAAAAGAAGCAGGTTAAACGACTTTAGTATGATGTTTAATAAAAGAGTGGCGGCAATAGTCGCAATGTGTGTTGGTCCCATTCTGGTTTTTGGTTTGGTTCTAGTAATGAATCGTTATGCTTCAGATTTGGATCAAGAAAAACCAGTAAAGGACCACGCAGCTTGATATGGTTAAGCAGGTAAAACCTAAACCGAAAAAGAAAATTAAAAAAGCAAAACCTAAGCGAGTGCGTAAAACGGCAAGAGCCCCCGCGCAGTTTAAAGGTCTAGGGTCATCATTATCAGGCATTGATTTAGGTTTACTTGGTTTAGGCGAGGGTGGGTTAGATGATTTAAATAGTGGCTTACTCGGTAAAACCGGTAATTCCGTGATGACCGAAGATTTAGTGGATGTCCCTCCAAAAGCCAAAAGTAGAGGTACTTTTAAATACCCTAAGAGCGCTAAGAAAAAAGGTATTAAAGTCTACGTGGTTTTATCTATTCTGATTGATGAGCGAGGGCGTGTAGATCCAGCTCAGGTGCTTGAGTCTAATCCACCAGGCATTTTTGATGAGGCGGCTTTGCAAGGTATTAATGCTTGGCGTTTTGAACCGGCTAAATATGAAGGTAAGAAAGTTAAAGTCTGGGCGAAACAGAAAATTAGCTTTGATTTATCTTAAATATTGAAGGCTTATGATATGTTTTCCAAATTACCTATTGCTTTATCTATGAACCTAATTAAAAAAAAATCCTTATTGTTATTACTAGTAACAGGGCTGTTATGTAGTATTAATCCTGCTTGGGCTAAAAAGGCGCAAAAAATGGACTTTATCTCATTAGCAGCAACAATGATTAAAGATAGTCATTATAATCGCGCTTTATTAGCGTTGGAGAACGTTGATCTGAAAGATGAAGAAGTCGAATTGGTACGTTTCTACACATTAAAAGGTTTGGCTCATATGAATTTAAATGACATGTTGAGTGCTAAAGAAAATTGGACCTTAGCTATTCAAAAAGGTCAACAGGATAAGCTTATTTATGTGTATTTAGCCCAAGCTAATTATGGCTTAAAAGAACATAAAGCGGTCATTGATGCGGTCGATAATGTTGGTGAACTTGTGCGTAATTATCCGTTATTACTGTAAATGAAAGCTCAGGCGTATTGGCAGTTACAACAACCCCGTGAAGCAATAGATGCTTTAAATGTAGCTCAGAAACTGACCCCCAATGACTATCGTTTTATGCGTCGAAAAGTGTTTTACCTATTGGAATTAAAGTTGTATCAAGAAGCAGCTCAATTAGGAAAACAATACCTTAAGTTATCTGAAGGTAAAGACAGTGATTATATTGCGATCGGTAATGCGCTGCGATTAAGTAAATCTTATCAGGAAGCCTTGGCTATTATGGAGGCTGCGCGACTGAAATTTCCGAAAAATGTCATGATTGCTAAAGTACTCGCGCATACTTATATCGATATTGGACATCTAAATTCAGGCGCTTTTATTTTGGAACAAACGGCTCAGTATGACCCTAAGTTGATTGCTGAGGCGGCAGAAGTCTATCGGCGTGCTGGGCGCTTCTATAAAGCCTTGACATTGAATGCCGGTATTCGCGATCAGCAAGTAAAACTTAAACAGCGCTTATCTGTTTTTATCGCTTTAAAACGCTACGAACAAGCAGCGAATATGAAAAAAAGTTTGTACCGGAATGTGTTGTTAAATGATCAAAATATTCGCTATGCACTAGCCTATGCTTATTTTGCTAGTGGTCAGTTTGATGCTGCGGGCCGACAAATTGATTTTCTTATAGAGTCTGAGTTATTTAAAAAAGGCGTGGAATTACGGCGCATGATGGCGGCTTGTAAAGAAGAGCCTTGGCAATGCTCCTAAGTAGATAAGGAACGTGCACGAAACAATCTCCCGACTTCTAACTAGTCTTTTTGCACCAGGAAGGCGGCTCTCATTCGTTGCGTAGCATAACTATGCGCCTCATGAGAGCAACCTTCCTGGCACAAAAATCCTGCGTTATAACTTCGGGATGTTATTCCGTGCACGTCCCTAAGTAGAAGATAAGTTTATAATTTTTAACTTTTTCACCTGTATTAAAACGGTTTATTTTTTAGTGTGTCTAAGGCGACTCTCTCAGATAAATCTTTTTAATATCATTGTTTATTAATGTGTACAGTAACCTCAAAAAATTCATGAAAATCTTGTTTCGTTTTACTCTTATTTATTTCATATTGGTATTCAGTAGCATCAATGCTTATGCAAGTGATCAAGCAGAATTTTCTATTTTTTTGTTTCAAAAGGGCTCTGCCCTTAGCAATGCTGAGCTTTTGGTTGATGGTAAGACTTTTGCACGGTTTAGTGAAAATGGCAGTGTGTTTGGTGCATTAGCCCCAGGTAATTACCAGCTTACGATTAATCACCAAGATAAATCATTCGGTTTTTCTTTGCCATTAAGACCTCAAGAAAACGTACAAGTGATGCTTACTTTTCCAGCCGCTAAAGGTCAACCTACTTTAACGATAGAGAGTAATATTTCAGAGCTAAACACTGATAGCAATACCGGTGTTACTGAGCATAAAGACCTTGGAGAAGGCATAATCACCGGTACAGTAATATCCGCAGAAACAAGCAATCCTGTTAGCGATGTACAGGTTTTTTTAAGCGGACTCAATAAACGGTATAAAACCAATGCACAAGGGCAATTTAAAGCCAAAGTACCGGTGAGTGAATATAGTGTCTCTTTATTACACTCCGCCTATAATACGCAAACGAAAGATAAGGTCACTATTGTTAAAGATAAAACCACAGCATTGACCTTCAAATTAACGCCTTCAGGTGTTGAATTAGCTGAACATGTCGTATTAGAGCCATTTCTTGCAAGCACATTGGCATCGGTGATTGAAGAGCAACGTAGCTCTTCATCAGTGAGTACGGTGCTGGGTTCAGAGCAAATTAGTCGTAATGGTGATTCTGATGTAGCTAGTGCTTTGAGAAGAGCCTCAGGTTTGACGATTATTGGCGGGAAATTTGTATTTATACGCGGCTTGGGAGAGCGTTATTCAACCACTTTAATTAATGGCTCAGCAATTCCCAGCCCTGATCCAACTCGTCGAGTTGTGCCATTAGATTTGTTTCCGACCACGTTTATCGACAGCATTTTAGTGCAAAAATCGTATTCAGTTGACCGTCCTGGTGAATTTGCAGGGGGGACTCTGGATATGCGTACGAAGCGAGTGCCCGATGAGTTTTTTGTTAAATTTGGTGCGTAAATGGGTTTTAACGAAGGCACCAGTTTTGCAAAAGGATTACGTTATGATGATGGCACTCGTAGCTTAGCTCCTTCTGTGGCAGAAAAAACGGCTGATGGTTCGACGTTACAGCCGCAAACTCCCTTTAATCCTGATGGTTCGACACCGCAAGAGTTACAAAATTTTGGCCAAGACTTATCTGGGGTTTGGGATGTTAAGCCAAAAACGATTGGCGCGAATTTTCTTCTTCTGGGCGTGATGGTAAAGGGGAGTTGGCAATGACTCAAGACTTTGATTTGCAGCGTACTTTGCGAGAAGTGCAATTAAATGGATATTTGGCTCTGGAAGCTCAATATAAGGATAACCATCGTTTTTTTACCAATACTATGTTTTTACGTCAAGCAATTGATGAGGCGCGTGTTCAGCAGGGCTTTACTGATGCAGAAGTGAATGATGTGAGGCGAACGCAATTAAAATTTATTACTAATCAATTGTTTACGCAGCAAGTGGGCGGTGATCATTTATTTGAAAATCTCAATAATTTGAAAATTGACTGGGTTTATACTAATTCCACAGCGAATCGAACTGAACCGAATACACGAGATTATCGTTATGATGAAAATGATGATGGCAGTTACTCTTTTTCACGACGCGCGGACAGTAATCAAATATCGTATGGTGAGTTAGAAGATAAAGATGTCAGTTGGCGTATGGATGTGAAATTACCGCTTGAATTTGATAATGGTTTTGGTGTTTCATTGAACAGTGGATTTATTCATCAGGAAAAGAATCGAGAATCTGCTATACAGCGCTTTACTTATATCCCTGTTGGACCTGATGGTCGTGACTCTGAAGTATTGGCACAGTCGTCGCTGGAAGATATTTTGAATCCTACTTATATTACGCCAAATGGTTTTCAAGTACGCGAATCAACGCGCTCTACTGATCGTTATAATGCACATCAGGAACTGCTTTCCTATTACGGTCAATTAGATATGAACTTCTTTGATGCCGTGCGTGTTACTGGGGGTTTACGTTGGGAAGAGAATGATCAATTTGTAGAAACGTTTAAAGCAACGGGGAATAGTAGTGAATCCGTGGTCACCTCAGTCAAGAAAACCGATATGTTGCCAGCAGTCTCGGCAACTTGGTTTATTAACTGATGTTACGCACCCTAATGATATTTCCATTAAAATAGTAGGCTATGAAAACACCTGATATTTTTGACTTATACACCGATTACCTGATCACTTCATTTAGCTATACAACAGCGACAGG
>JAJJBE010000248.1 GCA_020996635.1 Bathymodiolus brooksi methanotrophic gill symbiont | reverse complement strand
GACTGCTCGATTAGAGATTCTCAGTGCCCAGCAAGGGCTGAACAAGTTCGCTTTAAAATCGAAACTTTATATTAATGCTATTCGACAAGCTTTTGATGAATTGCAACAATTAAAGTCGGCTACTGCTTAACATCAGTTAAGCAGTAATGCAATTAAACTTTCATTGCGTGATTTAGCCTGCTTTAAAGCACTGGCTTTGTTAAATTCATCGTGTAGTTGATTTAAAAAGAGTGGCTCTATTAACTTTAAAATATTGGTTTCGCTGGTGTAATGTGCGCCTAAATTTCTACGGGCTTTTTTGTGCATGATCGATTGAAACAAACTACCAAATATTGCAGGGCTGATGTCTTTCCAATTAAACAGGCAGCATTGGATCAGCTGCTCGCGCATATCGCTTGTAAAGCTGGGTAAATCAATACGTTCGTTAAAAAGATGCCCGTTTACATAAGGGAAAGCGTTTAATTCATCGGTTAGGTGTTTATTTCTTTCGTTTGCTGCTTTATCGAGCACTTGAAACAGTTTATGCAGGTGCATATCGGTATCATTACCGGATTCATCCGTAAATTGCATTAAATACCGAGTAAATTGGTGACGGTTAAAAACGCCTGTATCTTCTGCAAATAAGATGAATAATATCCGCACCATAAAAACTTGTAGTTGATGCCCTGTATAACCACTTTGCTCTAGTGCATCATGTAATGCGCCTAATAATTCAGCGGCTTTTTCATTAAGGTCATACTCAGTAATATCTTCAACTTCATTGCCTTGCATAAAGTCAAATAGATGTAGGTTGCTGGGTAATTCATTTAAAGTGAAGGCATAATCTTTATCATCATCGAGGTCATAAAGTCGAAAGTCATTCAAATCACAAACCATGACATAACGCGGTAGGTCTTGGTCTTTTAGACCTTTAAAGTAGCCAATACCTTGTCGATAGGCTTTATCTAGGTTTTGCCCTGTTGATTTCATTTCAACTAGTAATGTGTACCGCGCCAAAATAAATCAATCCGCTTGGTTGAGCCTTTTTCTTCTAATTTAACCGCTTGTTCAAAGCTGGCAACACGGCGACGGCTTATGCCAAAGATATTAAAAAAGTCATTCAGAAAACTTTGTGCTTCTGCATTTTCTTTAACGGCATTGTCATAGTCAATAATGAACTGGTGCGCGTTATTTTTAATATCGCGGTAAGATAAGGTCATGTTGCTTCCTGAAATTAACAAATCATTTTGCATAAACTAAATTATGCTTATCATATCAGCTTATGAATTAGGAAATCTCACCACCCAATTAGTGATGGCCTAATCGAAGCTACAAGCTTATTTCACTGTATAATAAAAGTTCAGTTTTATGTATTTCCGTAAACCTTATTAATCATTTATGAGCACTGAATTTAAAAGCATTGGTATTTTAGGTAAACATAGCGACCCTAAAATTGCCAAAACCCTAGAAACTCTTTACCAATGTTTAAAATCACAATATAAAATCATTGTTGACCCTAGCAGTACTCCTTTAATACCTAATTTTTCGGGGGCAACTCACCCTATCGAAAGTTTAACACAGCATTGCGATGTATTGATTGCTGTTGGGGGCGACGGAACATTTCTAACTGCCGCTCGTGCAGCGGCAGGTTCAGATATTCCTTTAATCGGCATTAATTTAGGTCGTTTGGGATTTTTAGTTGATATTTCTCCTGATGAAGTTATCACTAAAGTGAATGCTATTTTGCAGGGGCAGTATCGCAAAGAGCAGCGTTTTTTATTGCGTACAAAAATCATCCGTAACCAACAGGTTATTCATGAAGAAACTGCCGTGAATGAAGTGGTGATTCACCGTTGGATTACACCGAGTATGATCGAACTAAACACCACGATTAATGGTGTATATCTCAATACCCAGCGCTCAGATGGTTTGATTATATCTACGCCAACAGGTTCGACTGCCTATGCACTTTCTGCAGGCGGCCCTATTATTCACCCATCACTCAATGCTTTATTGTTAGTACCGCTAAATCCACACACCTTATCTAACCGCCCTATTGTGATTGATGGCTACTCTGAAATTGAAATTAATTTTGTTAAAACAAAAGAAGTCAATGCTCAAGTAACCTGCGATCATATCGCCATTCCTGGGGTATTAATTAGTGATACAATTTTAATTAAAAAGGACTCTAAACCCATTACAATTCTGCACCCTGAAAGCCATGATTTTTTTCACGCTTTACGCCATAAACTTAACTGGAGCAGCGGTTACCCTTCTTAAGCGCCCCCTTTAATTATGCTACAAAATATATCCATTCTTAACCTTGCTGTTGTTGATGCTTTAGATTTAAATTTAGAAACGGGCTTATCTGTCTTAACGGGGGAAACTGGTGCTGGAAAATCAATCCTGTTAACAGCAATTGGCCTTGCTTTAGGTGATAGAGCTGATGCTGCTTATATTCGCCCTGATTGCTCACGCGCTGAAATTAATCTTACTTTTGATTTAAGTGATGCGCCCGACGCACAAATGTGGCTAGAGAATAATGAATTTGATAACGATGAAAAACAATGTTTGATTCGTCGAACTTTACGCCAAGATGGAAAATCTAAGGCCTATATTAATGGTCGCCCTGCAACCTTGCAGTCTCTTAAATTATTAAGTTCTCAGCTAATAGAAATTCACGGGCAACATGCGCATTTAACTTTATTAGATAATGCAGAACAAAGCCGATTGCTTGATAGTTTCGCTAAAAATTCAGATTTATTAGATGATATTAACCAAGTCTATTTGCAATGGCGTGCTGATTCACATGAGTTATCCGCACTAATAAAATCATCAACCGAGCAAAGTAACCAAGAAGATTTATTTACTTACCAGCTGAATGAACTACAGGAATTGGATTTAGATAATTACGATTATGATGCGCTGATTGCTGAGCATACCAAACTTGCCAATTTAGAAGAAATATTAAACTGCGGACAACAACAATTAGAATTATTGTCTGATAATGAACAGCTGTCAGCGAATCAAATAATTAATCAAAGCATTAGTGTGATCAGTGATTTAATTCCTCTCGCAAAAGGTTTAGAGGAACCCAATAGCCTTTTAATTGAAGCACAAATTCAAATTACTGAAGCCGTTCAGCAGCTACGGCATTTTTTAGAATCACAAGAATTAGATCCACAGCGTTTACAGATTTTAGATGAGCAAATAGGTATCATCCAAAACCTATCACGCAAACATCATGTAAACCCAGAAGAGTTACCTAATGTTGCAACACAGCTTAAACAAAATCTAGATGGTTTAAGCCACAGCAGCGAACGTATCGATAGTTTAAAAAGTCTCGTTAAACAACAGACGTTACAATATTTTTCTTTAGCCACAGAACTTACTCTTATTCGCAGCAAAGCCGCGAAAAAATTATCTCAGCTTATTTCAGATATGATTAAAGAACTAGGTATGCCGCAAGGTGAATTTAGCATTAGCATTGCCCCCCAAGCGATTGAGCAACCCAAAATTAATGGTGTCGATAAAATTGAATTCTTAGTCAGTGCAAATAAAGGTCTACCATTACGCCCTCTCGCTAAAGTCGCTTCAGGTGGTGAATTATCTCGTATTAGCCTCGCTATCCAAGTGACGACTTGCCACGATACTAATGCTCCGACGATGATTTTTGATGAAGTGGATTCAGGAATCGGTGGCGGAATTGCTGAGATTGTTGGGCAAAAGTTACGGGCTTTAGGCAACAATACTCAAGTGCTTTGTGTCACTCACTTAGCACAAGTCGCCACCCAAGCGCATCAACACTTATTTGTTTATAAAGATAACGACAGTGAAATGACTACCTCTAATGTTAGAACTTTATCAACCGAGCAACGCGTAGAAGAAACAGCAAGAATGCTAGGTGGAGTCAATATAACTAACTCCACTTTGGCGCATGCAAAAGAAATGTTAATGCAGGGCATTGAGCAGTAAAACTATGTTTTAAATTGTATTTTCATCGCAGAAATAAATTCATTGAGTTGGCCTTTAGCAAGCGCATTAATACCCGCTGCAGCTTTTCTACCGCCACCCGTTGGAAATTGACTAGCTAATTCATCTGCACCTATTTTGCGGTTGAGTGGCGCACGTATACTCACTAAATAATGCTCTGCATCTTTTTCAGTTAATATTGCATGTGCTCTATCGGGATAACGATTTGCTAGTTCATTTGCCCAAACACCACTAACGCGTCGCGCCCATTTTTCATTGGGAAATTCAATAACAGCAATATCATCATCACTTTCTATCAATGGCATCGCCGCGGCTTTACTCATATCTTCACTATAGCCTTTTGATAAAGTTTTAAATGTCTCTAAATCTTGCTCAACAAACTCAAAGGGAGTATCAAATAAGCTTAACTTCTTATATAACTCAGCCGGCGCAAAAAAAAAATCATCCAGACTTGCACCATAACCGTTGTAATTAAGCAATGTTCCTAGCTGCTTTAATAGCTCTATTTCAACGTCTTTATAACCTGCTTCTAAAGCCAGACTACGTGCTTTAGAAGTTAAGTTATCGCCAAAAGCTGCGGTAATTGCCCATGCAAGATATTTCCCTTGTAACTGTTCATTAACAATTAAAGAGGTACAAGTATCTGCAGATAAGTCTATATGCGTCTGTAAATTATCATGCTTAATTAAATCACCTGTTTTATGGTGATCAAAATAGCTGATATTCGCGCCTTGCTCTAGCAATCGAGCAACATCTTGGGCATTTTTTTCAAAGGAAATATCTAAAACAGTAATTTGTGTGTTTTTACCATCTGCAATATTCTTTAATAAAGAAATATCACGCTTAACACCCGTTACCAAGGTTGATTCTTTCGGCGACTGCCGTCTTAACTGTACTAAAGCACACAAGCCGTCTGCATCGCCATTAAAAACATCAATATTTTGCTCTATCATTTTAATTAATAATTTTGTTATCTTTTAAATAAATGATGATTTTATCAGCACACTCTTCAATACTCAGTTCAGCTGTATTAATGATAAGCTCAGGATTTTTAGGTATTTCGTATTCTGAATCTATCCCGGTAAAATTTTTAATTTGTCCACTGCGTGCTTTTTTATATAGCCCTTTAGGGTCACGCTGTTCACACACTTCCAATGAAGTATCCATATAGACTTCAACAAACTCATGCTGCTGCACTAAATCTTTTACTAACTGACGATCCGCTTTAAAAGGAGAGATAAAAGCTGTCATTACCAACAAACCTGCATCAATCATTAATTTAGATAGCTCTCCAATCCGACGAATATTTTCTACTCGATCCTCATTTGAAAAAGCTAAATCTTTATTCAAACCATGGCGTACATTATCACCATCTAATAGATAGGTATGATGTCCTAATTCAAATAACTTTTGCTCGACAGCGCTAGAAATAGTCGATTTACCTGAACCACTTAAACCTGTAAACCAAAGAATGCAGGGGCGTTGTTTTTTTTGTTTAGAGCGCTCATCTTTTGTGACATTATGTTGATGCCAGACTATATTTTCATTTGCCATAATTATTTTTTAAATAACTGATGTTACGCACCCAATGCCACCGTAGGGCTGCCCCTTGTGGCTACCCGCATATCACAGCGTTAAAGGGTAGCCGTTGTTGGTGGATGTTGTGTCCATTCTGGGCAACCACAAGGGATTGCCCCTACAATGACAACTCACATCTTAGAATATTGTTACTTATGCGTAACATCAGTTAAATAAGGATTGATAAATTAGAGTATATTTTAGCTTAAGAAACATACACTAGAACTAGTGGCAAGTATATACTGCTAACTATTAATATAAATAATTCTGAGGCGATTATGGCTTTATTTGATGGCTTACAACGACAATTACGCTCTGTTATTGATAGGCGCGCCACCACGTGGCTCGCCTAAAGATTTTGGGACTCCTGTCGCAAAAATCAATTCGCCACGCGGCGAATCAATAATGCCCCGATACGCCCTGCGTTCGGATCAACTACGCACAAAAGCTGCTTCGTTAATCCTACCTCAAATGGCTCTACGGCTCTCCGGGATAAAATTTTTACCTCCTGAGCGAACTTACAGTTCACTTCAGATTGGTAAATTTCCCTTCGCCTATCGCGGACTAAAAATCACCCCTGATTTTCAGCGGATGAAGATACTCTAAGGCACATTAATCGTATTTCTGATTTAATTGCCGAGTCTCATGCAGCTAAAGCTGTCGGTTTAGACTATGCAAAAATACAGCAATTGGAAGCCATGCGTGAAGCAGCTAGAAATGAAGGTGGCGGTGCAGGGCTTGGGTCAATTAATGGCTCAATCAATTAACTCTCCTACGCCGCCCCCAACCACAGCAACTAAACAATCCAGTGATGACTTAATGGCAAAACTTATCCAGCTAAAAAAAATGTTTGCTGCCGGAGCTGATTACCGAACAAGAGTACGCAGCTAAAAAACAAAGCATTTTGGACAAAATGTAATATGGCACGCTGTAAATCATGCTCAGCACCTTTATTGGCAAACATAAATCGCTGCCAATACTGTAATGTGCATAACGATGTAGATTTACGGGGGAAGCATAAATATAGTGTCACGGCACAGCAATCCGAGCGCATCTGCCCGCACTGCGGGACTCCATTACAAAGCATTAAATTACAAATGCAGGGTGATTTCGAAATAGAACGCTGCAAAACCTGCTTTGGTTTATTTTTTGATCCCGGTGAAATAGAAAGTTTATTAGATAACAGCGTGACAAATGTTGCAGATATTAATCTAAAACTCATTAAAAACATTAATAAAGACCGCTATCAAGGTCACCGTGGTGTTAAGTATGTTAAATGCCCTTGCTGTCGAATTTTAATGAACCGTATTAACTTCGGTCATCGTAGTGGCGTTATTCTTGATCATTGTTCCAAACATGGTGTTTGGGTTGATAGCGGTGAAATAACGCATTTAATGGAGTGGAAAAAAGCTGGGGGTGCATTATTAAATGCGCAGAACCAAGAGCAAATCAAACAAAAAACTAAAACACCTCACCCTTCAACTTCATATAACAGAAAAAGTAACTACCTCAACAGTCGCATGGCTGAGCCAGATTTAATTAGCGATATTTCTTCCTTAATTTTCAAGTTATTTGGTTAAAATGACAGTATTACAGTTCCCTTTTAAATGAAGCACTTCCAAGTTACCTAAGTTATTTCACTGATGTTACGCATAAGTAACAAGGCATAATTTTCTAAGATGTGAGTTGTCATTGTAGGGGCAATTCCTTGTGGTTTCCCATAATGGACACAATATCCAAAAACAACGCACCCCTTTAACGCTGTGATATGCGGGTACCCACAAGGGGCACCCCTACCGTGGCGTTGGGTGCGTAACATCAGTTATTTCATACATGTTCCTAAGAAGCGTGCATGAAATTACAATTCTAATTTTCTTAACTTTTCAACTAAATTTGTGCGGCGCATATTGAGCTTTTTTGCAGCATGAGCAACGACACCATTACTCTCTTCAAGCGCTTGCTGAATAAAACTGACTTCAATGTCATGAAGGTGTAATTTTAAATCAATGCCATCATCAGGAAGAGCATTGACAAATCTATTTTTTAGCACTTTTCCTGATGCTGTTTCAGCCTCTTCTCCAGAATATTTTATATAATCTTGGAGGTCTTCTTTGGCTAATTTATCAACACTAATTTGCCTGATTTTCTTTGGTAAATCTATTAGCTCAATTGCCCCATTGGGTTTAATAATTGTTAATCGTTCAATTAAGTTAGCTAATTCCCGAACATTTCCAGGCCAATGATAAGCATTTAATGCAGTAACAACGTCTGCACTTAAACTGATACTTACTTTCTCCGCTATCTTGCGCTGCTTAATTAAATCATCAATCAATAAGGGGATATCTTCGGGGCGCTCTCGCAATGCCGGAACTTCTATTGGGAAAACATTTAAACGATAAAATAAATCTTGGCGAAATAAACCTTTCTCAATGGCATCTTCTATATCCCGGTGGGTCGCAGAAATAATCCTCACATTACAATGATAGGTTTTATTTCCCCCAACACGCTCATAAGTACGTTCTTGCAATATCCGTAATAATTTGACCTGCATAGGCATGTCCCCTATTTCATCCAGAAATAAGGTCCCCCCTTCTGCCATTTCAAAACGCCCTTTGCGTGTAGCCAAAGCACCAGTAAAAGCACCTTTTTCATGACCAAATAATTCACTTTCTAAAAGTTCTGCAGGAATTGCACCACAGTTAATCGGTACAAAAGGTTTATTTTTTCGGGATGATTCTTGATGTAAAGCACGAGCGACTAGTTCTTTCCCTGTTCCTGATTCACCCAAAATTAATACAGTTGAATCTGAGTTGGCCACCTGTGAAATTAAAAAACAAACTTGTAAAATAAACTGACTATTACCTATCAAAGGATTTTTCTGATTAGCACTAGCATGCAATAAAGTATGACTCGGCTGAATTTTTAGCTGCTGAAAGTTCGACATCAATTCAGAATAAGTAACCGGCCATTCCTGAACGGACTGAACTAAAGCTTGTATAGCCGTCGCCTGCTTTAAAGGTTCACCCTTCGCTACTAATAAAATAATGGGTAAGCTCACTGGGCTACGGTTAATTTCTTTTATTATTTTAGCTTGTTGTGCGGTGCCAGAGCCAACAAAGATCGCGAAACTTTCATCTAACAAATCAAAACAGTTGCAAAAATCCCCTGAATTAAAAATTGCTGTTTGATATTCAAGAAATTCAATGACTGCAGAAAATTGCTCCTGTCTCTCTTTGATTGTCATCAATTAAAATAATACGCGCTACAGCCATGCTAAATAATGCCTTATTACACTTTTAAAATAGGGTTAAAGGCTAGTAAATCATTATTTAATGATACTGTCAAAATAATGTCACCTATAATTAAAATTGCAATATTTAAACCTAAATAAAAATATCCTTCCTTAAATATCACAGGGTTATTTTTGCGTCTTAAAGTCATATTACTTAAAATTTTTATGTAAAAAATTTGATGTAAAAACAACTTTTTTATTAATATGTTACGAAGAATTTTAAATGTGTAATATCGCTTATCCCCTCATCTAAACCATAGTTTTAAGTCGTTAAACTTGACATTGATTGCACATCATAGAAACTATATGCAACTTAACCAACAAAACGCACCTACTTGAACGATATTCCTCTTAGCATCCTTTTTGGCGTTCTCGCTTTTTTACTTTTTTTATCGGCTTTTTTCTCAAGCTCTGAGACAGCCTTAATGACGCTTAATCGTTACCGCTTGCAACACCTTGTTAAACAAGGTCATAAAGGCGCTAAAAAAGCACAACGGCTGCTTGCTCGTCCTGATCGCTTATTAGGTTTAATTTTATTAGGTAATAACTTCGTCAATATTTTGGCTTCTTCATTAGCAACGATTATTGGCTTACGCCTAATGGGTAATGAGGGTGTTGCTATTGCAGCTGGAGCTCTAACACTTGTCGTGCTTATCTTCTCTGAAGTTGCACCTAAGACATTAGCCGCATTAAAGCCTGAGTTAATCGCATTCCCTGCTGCCTGGATATACAGCCCCTTACTAAAAATCTTTTACCCCATCGTCTGGTTTGTTAATTTAATCGCTAATGGCTTGCTACGCACCTTTGGTGTAAAGGCTAGTGAGCATAAAAATACTACACTCAACAAAGATGAATTAAAGAGTATCGTTTCAGAAACTGACTCCTTAATGCCTGAGAAATATAAAAATATGTTACTTGGCATTATTGATCTTGAAAGCGCAACGGTTGAAGATATTATGACACCACGCAATGAAATTCATGGTATTGATATAGAAGAATCAATAGAAGATGTTATTCAGCAAATTAAAAAAAGTCCTTATACTCGCATCCCTGTTTACAAAAAAAGCATCGATCGCGTTATTGGATTTTTAGACTTAAAAAGAATTTTAACTCGCTTTTTTGATGAAGAGCACTTAAGCAAGCAAGATATCACTAATAATTTAATTACCCCTTTCTTTATCCCTGAAACAACACCTTTACACAAGCAAATTCAAGATTTTAAATTTGAACAAATCCGCATAGGTTTAGTTGTAGATGAATATGGCGATGTACAAGGCCTCGTAAGTTTAGATGATTTGCTTCAAGGTTTGGTAGGCGAACTGATGGTTGAAGAAGCTGATGTGAAAAAATCTGCAGATGGAAGTTACCTTGTTAACGGTAGCGTTACCATTAGAGACCTTAATCATATAACGCAGTGGGATTTGCCAACTGAAGGCCCTAAAACAATTAACGGTCTTATTATTGATTTTATGGAGACCATTCCACAAACAGGTGTTAGCTTATTACTTCACGGTCATCAACTAGAAGTTATTAGCTGTAATAAACATGCTATCACCCAAATTAGGTTTTTACCCCAAAATTAAATTCTGTTAATTAACGCGATTTTTATAAGCTAGGAATTCATCATGCCAGAAGAAAATGAAAAGCGACAATTTCACCGTTGTTTTTATAACAAAGCAGCCACTTTAAGCCTAAATGAATATCAGTGGGATTGTGAATTAGTTGATATTTCCATACATGGCTGTCTACTGCGTTTTAAAGAAACTTGGGAAGCGCAAGATCCTGAGACAATTTACACATTAAAACTAGTCTTATCTGAGTCAAAAATCATTATTATGAATTTAACTATTAATCATGCAGTTGATAATGAAGTTGGCTGTAAATGTATACATATTGATCTTGATAGTATTTCTGAATTACGCCGCTTAGTCGAATTAAATTTAGGTGATAGCGACCTGTTAGAAAGAGATTTACTTGCATTAAGCCATTAAATTAGTCTATTCCACCGTTAAGTGTTGAAAAGTTCAAGTCGCTTTTGAAAAGTCTTATTCAAAGGGGGAAGGCTTAAGAGCTAATAAAATCTACACTTAACGGTGCCATAGCCTTGGTTTCTGGTATATGTCATACAAAAAAACCTGCTAGAAGCATGCTGGGTGCCGTAGTGAGAAATACGCCTCTTCAAATCGTCGCTATATTTCGACAAATTATTTAGTGTACACTCCTAACTGATGTTATGTATCAGTAACAAGGCATAATTATTCTAAGATGTGAGTTGTCATCGTAGGGGCAATCCCCAATGCCAGTAAGTTAAGCGCAAGTAATTGATATTTAATAACTAAAATACTTGTTTTGTCGAAATATAAGAGAAACTTTAGCTTCTAAAGGATTGATGTTATTAGAGTGGTTAAAAAAACCTCGTTTTTATACCAAAAAACTCTATTGGTATTAATATGTTACGCTTAACTTACTGGCATTGGGGCAATCCCTTGTGGTTGCCCAGAATGGACACAACATCCACAAACAATGGCTACCCTTTAACGCTGTGATATGCGGGTACCCACAAGGGGCACCCCTACCGTGGCATTGGGTGCGTAACATCAGTTAATAATTCACCAATAATAATGGCAAAAAAAAACACCTCTTTTGTTTGTACCGAATGCGGCAATGATTCTACTCGATGGGCAGGGCAATGCAGTGCTTGTAAAGAATGGAATACTATTAAAGAAATTCGCCTATCTAAAGCTAATCCAGCAGAAAAACACGCAGGTTATAGTGGTACCAAAAGTACAACCCAATTCCTTTCTGAGGTCACTTTAGAAAAAACGGAGCGTTTATCTTCAGGCATTACTGAGTTTGACCGTGTTTTAGGGGGCGGAATCGTACATGGCAGTGTGATTTTAATTGGTGGTACGCCCGGCGCAGGAAAAAGCACCCTACTACTACAACTTATTGCTAATACCGCTGATAATGGCGCAACTGTGCTTTATGTATCAGGTGAAGAGTCTTTACAACAAATAGCTGAACGCGCTATACGTCTAAATTTGCCACTTGATAAAATACAAATGCTCACTGAAACTTCAGTACAACGCATTTGCGATGTTTTAGCAGAAATAAAACCCACTATTCTGGTTATTGACTCCATTCAAGTCATGTATACAGAAAGCTCTGATACGACACCTGGCTCAGTCTCACAAGTTAAAGAATCTGCTAGTTATTTAACCCAATATGCAAAGCGTCATGGTGTCTGTATTTTTATGGTGGGTCACGTCACTAAAGACCAATCGCTTGCAGGCCCAATGACTTTAAGCCATATTGTTGACACCCAACTTATTCTTGCCTCAACAGATGATGCTCGATTTAGAGTATTGCGCGCTGATAAAAATCGCTTTGGTAGTGTCGGTGAACTGGGTTTTTTTGCCATGGACAGCACAGGGCTAAAAGAAGTTAAAAACCCGTCAGCTATGTTTCTTAACCGCACAGAAAACCCATCATCAGGCAGTGTAGTCACCGTATTATGGGAAGGAACACGACCTTTATTAGTTGAAATTCAAGCCTTAGTCACTGAATGCCAATATGGCAATCCACGTCGTTTAGCAGTTGGCTTTGACCAAAACCGCTTAGCGATGCTATTAGCTGTTTTGTCTCGCCACGCAGGAATTTTTACCGCTAGTGATGAAATTTATGCCAATGTAGTTGGCGGCATTAAAGTCACCGAAACCAGTTCAGATTTAGCGATTCTTATTAGCATTGTGTCTAGCTTAAAAAACATTATTGTTCCACATGACTGCTTCTTCTTTGGTGAACTGGGGTTAAATGGTGAAATTCGCCCTGTTGCAAATGGCTATGCTCGCCTTAATGATGCCGCAAAACATGGCTTTAAACGCGCCATTATTCCAAAAGCAAATGCGCCTAAAAATTCCCTAGCAGGATTACAGGTTTATCCTGTTAGTAGCTTATCTGAAGCGTTAACAGCACTTGATGAAATTAGTTAAAACTCTTCCTTACCAAGCATAGAAACCTGCCCCAGAATAGGAGTCCTATTGCGGAAAACTGATTTCCCTCGCTACACCTCCTATTCTCAGACAGACTCCTAGCGATAAGGTTATAATACTCAGGATTATAATAATAAAATAACAGGCTAAGTTATGTTGGAAATAAAATACTCTTTCCGTGAAAAAGATCTAATTCATTACAATGAATTACAAATAGCTCAATCGGAAGATTTGCAGAAAAAACTAAGAAAGAATCGTCTGTTTTTTCCGGGAGTGCTCGCTATTTTAGGGCTATTTTTATGGTCTTATTACAGTGATTACCGCACAGCGGTTTATGTTATTACTATTGCCATTTGTTGGGCTGTTGTTATCCCTCAAGTTATCATTTTAAGCTTCCGCCGCCAAATTTTAACCAGCTACACTGAAAAAGAAAAAAATGCGATGTTTGGCCAATACGAATTACGCATTGACCCTAAATCTTTAGCAGAAAAATCGCCTAGCGGTAAACACAAAATGCCTTGGAAAGAATTACTACGTGTTGATTATGTGCAAGATTACATACATATTGTTATTGATAACGGTGCTGTTTTAGTTATTCCTGTTGAAACCGTTATTGAAGGTGATATCAGAGAATTTGCTAAGCAAATTAAAAAAATGATTGATTTATACGGTTAATAATAAAAACACGGGGTGCAACTTAATGCACCCCACTTTAATTAAACCAAATAAGCACTATCCCTCGCTTGTATATACAAGCGACACGCATCAACACACATTGCTTTAGTCATAAATGGTCCACTGATTCTATCTACAGTAAAAAACCACCAGCCACTTTCATTAATATAATAACGATCCTGCGGTTTAAACACAGGATGTAGTTTCTTCCTTTTCATCTATATGATTTATCTATGCTAAGTTTTAAAAATATTACACTACGTCGTGGCACTCGAGTTTTATTTGCCAATACCAGCTTTACATTACATAAAGGGCAAAAAGTAGGTATTACCGGTGCAAATGGCGTGGGTAAATCTAGCTTTTTTGCGCTACTTCGCAATGAAATACAAGCAGATGAGGGTGATTTTACCATGCCTCCTCACCTAGAGGTTGCCCATGTTGCCCAAGAAACACCCGGGACAGAACAAGCTGCTATTGAATATATTATTGATGGCGACCAAGAACTACGTAAACTTGAAAAGGAAATTAGTCTAGCCGAGCAAGCTAACGATGGCATCAAACAAGCTGAGCTATTCAGTAAAATGGAAATTATCGGTGGTTATACTGCTAGAGTTCGTGCAGCTCGTTTAATGAGTGGCCTAAGCTTTAAAACATCACAAGAAACACATTCAGTTAACTCTTTTTCTGGTGGCTGGCGTATGCGTTTAAATTTAGCACAAGCACTAATGTGTCGCTCTGATGTTTTATTATTAGATGAACCAACCAATCACCTTGATTTAGATGCAGTTATTTGGCTGCAAGATTGGCTTTGCAAATACACAGGAACTTTATTGTTAGTCTCACATGATCGGGAATTTTTAGATACTATTACCGATCATATCGTACATATAGAGCACCAAGTCGCCACAATATACACCGGTAATTATTCTAGCTTTGAAAAAATGCGTGCCGAGAAATTAGCTCAGCAACAAAGCTCATTTGAAAAACAACAACGTGAAATTGCCCATATTCAAAGTTACATCAACCGCTTTCGAGCCCAAGCAACCAAAGCTAAACAAGCACAAAGCCGAATAAAATCTTTAGAGCGTATGGAAATTATTGCGCAAGCACATGTTGATTCCCCGTTTCACTTTAGTTTTTCTACCCCAGAAAAATTACCTACACCCATGATCAAATTAGACAAAGCAGATATAGGCTATGGTGAGTCACCTATACTAAAAGATGTTGACCTCTTTATAGCACCTGACTCACGTATTGGCCTACTCGGCCCTAATGGCGCAGGTAAATCAACTCTGATAAAAGCACTCGCAAATGAACTAACGGTTACATCGGGTGAAATTCAACATGCCAGCACCTTAAAGCTCGGATATTTTGCCCAACACCAACTAGAACAATTGCATTTAGACATGAGTCCTTTATGGCATCTGCAAAAAATCAACTCAAAAGCGACCGAAAAAGACTTAAGAAACTTTTTAGGAGGCTTTAACTTTAAAGACGATAAAATTTTCGACCCCATAGAACCCTTTTCTGGCGGTGAAAAAGCGCGATTAGTACTCGCTCTAATTGTTTATCAAAACCCTAACTTATTATTACTTGATGAGCCGACCAATCATCTTGATCTTGAAATGCGTCATGCATTAAGTATGGCTTTGCAGGATTACAAAGGTGCAATCATTATCATATCGCATGATAGACATATGCTACGCTCCGTGACCGATGAACTGTATTTAGTTGCTAATGGTAGTGTTACTTCATTTGATGGTGATTTAGATGATTATCGCACTTGGTTAAACGAACAAAAATTATTAGCTAATACGCCGACTGGTAATGCAGATAATAATCCAGCAATTAATAAAAAAGAACAACGTAAGCTTGATGCCGAGCGCCGTAAACAATTAAAACCTTTATATGATGCATTAAAAAAAGCGGATAAAAACCTAGAAAAATATTATGCCCAGCAGAAAGAATTTGAAGAGCAGTTAGCGGATAGTTCTATTTATGAAGCAAATAATAAAGATAAACTCAAAAAAATTCTATTAGAAAAAGCTCAAGTGGATTTAGCACTAGAAGAAACTGAACTGGAATGGATGGAAATTAGTGAACAATTAGAAATTGAATAGAGACTGTTACTAACTATGTGTAACTACTTAGCAAATTAAGCATTATTATTTCCAATAATTTTAAATGTACTAAGTAAATCACAAAAAAAATTTCCATGCCCCCTAAACTACCAGCATAGTTTTTAACTAACCGAGGGCTCACTCATGAAATTAATAATTTTCCCACTAAGCCTATTAGTGACTGATGTTACGCACGCCACGGTAGGGGTGCCCCTTGTGGGTACCCGCATATCACAGCGTTAAAGGGTAGCCGTTGTTTGTGGATATTGTGTCCATTATGGGCAACCACAAGGGATTGCCCCAATGCCAGTAAGTTAAGGTTAACCCATTGATTATTTTATTATAATTCCTTATATTAGCATAAAGCAGTGGAAAATTCAATAAAAAATATTTATGAAGAGTTAAATAACACCCTAAACAGCTTTTATTCGCAATCGTATCCTCAGTTTTCCAACGTTAATCCTCTATTTACTTAACCTTAGAAAGCACTCAAATCAAACAGAACTAGACCAATTTTTCAAGCTGATTAATAACTGATGTTACGCACCCTAATGATATTGCCATTAAAATAGTAGGCTATGAAAACACCTGATATTTTTGACTTATACACCGATTACCTGATCACTTCATTTAGCTATACAACAGCGACAGGCTTGTCAGGCTTAGTTGATAATGCGATCAGTCATG